>JARIEX010000209.1 GCA_031127095.1 Gemmatimonadota bacterium | reverse complement strand
TCCTACATGTGAATCGCTCGTCCCAGCGCCGCCAGCGCTGCTTCCTTGACCGTCTCGCTGAGCGTCGGATGTGAGTGCACCGTGATGCCGATGTCTTCCGCACTCCCGCGGTATTCCATCGCCAGCACCACTTCGCTCAGCAGATCGGCCACATTGGGGCCGATCATGTGGCACCCCAGGATTTCGTCGGTGTCCCGGTCCACGACGAATTTCACGAAGCCTTGCGTGGCGCCCATCGTGCGCGCCTTGCCGTTGGCACTGAACGGGAACTTGCCCACGCGATAGGGGCGCCCGCTCGCCTTGACCTCCTGCTCGGTCAGCCCCACGGTGGCGAGTTCGGGCCACGTGTAAACGATGCCCGGGACCGTGCGATGGTGCATGTGCACCGGCTTGCCCGCGATCACTTCGGCGGCGACCACCCCTTCCTCTTCCGCCTTGTGCGCCAGCAGCTTGCCGCCGCACACGTCGCCGATTGCGTACACGCCCGGCAGATTGGTGCGCTGCTGGTCGTCCACGAGAATTTCGCCGCGCGTGCCCATCGTGAGTCCGAGCGCGGCCGGATCGACGCCGCCGAGCAGTGGCTTACGCCCCACGGACACCAGCACGTAGTCCGCATCGATGTGCGACGCCACGCCGTCCTTCTCCACATGCACCCGCACGCCATCGGCCTGCACGTCGGCGCCCGTCACCTTGGTGCCCGTGTGAATCTCGAGCCCCTGCTTCCGGAAGATCTTGTCGGCTTCCTTCACCAGCTCGTCGTCGTTGCCGGTGAGAATCGTGGGCGCGAACTCCACCACCGTGACCTTGGCGCCGAGCCGGCGCCACACGGAGCCCAGCTCGAGGCCGATCACGCCGCCGCCCACGACCACGAGATGCTTCGGCACCTCCGGAATGGACAGCGCGCCCACATTCGACAACACCCGTTGTTCGTCGAACTTGAGGAACGGCAACTGCACCGGCACGGAGCCGGTGGCGATGATCACCGACGTGCCCTTCCAGTGCGAGATCGTGCCGTCGGCGGCCTGCACTTCAACCACGTTCCCCGGCTGCAGCGTGCCGTAGCCCTTGGCCCACGTCACCTTGTTCTTCTTGAAGAGGAACTCGACCCCCTTGGTATTCTGCGCGACGACGTCCGTCTTGCGGGCCATCATCGTGGGCAGATCGATCGCCGTGCTGCCCACGACGATGCCGTGCTCGGCCGCATGCAGGCGCAGCCACTCGTAGTGCTCCGAGCTCTGCAACAGGGCCTTGGAGGGGATGCACCCCACATTCACGCAGGTGCCGCCCAGCGTCTTGTCGAATTCGACGCAGGTCACGGAGAGGCCGAGTTGCGCGGCGCGGATCGAGGCGACGTAGCCGCCGGGGCCGCCGCCGAGGACCACGACGTCGGCGGTGTGGAGGGTCGGGGAAGTCATACCGGAAAAGATAATTGCGCGCGATTCATTTGCGCGACGCGACCGCTGGTGGGGATCACGCCGGCGCGCGACGCGTTACCTGCCGCCGGCAGGGGCGTCCTGCGGATGACGGCACGCGCGGCGTACAGCGGTTCCACGCGGTGATGTGCCACTCCGTACGCAATGGCTGGCCGCGACTCCAATCCTCGCATTGAAACGCGCGCCAGGTGTGCCCGACGTCCCGAGCGGTAACGCTTTGGGGCGTCGTGGTGCTTTTATGACGGCAACGTAGGGAGTACGGCGTAGGGGGTAGGGAGTCAGCTGACTCTCTACCCCCTACTTCCTTCCCCATACCCCGTGCTTCGCTGTTACAGCAGCATCGCGGCCGGATCTTCCATCAGTTCCTTGAATCGCACGAGGAACAGCACCGCCTGCTGGCCGTCGATCATGCGATGATCGTACGACAGCGCGATGTACATCATGGGACGGATCTCGACCTTGCCGTTGATCGCCACCGGGCGGTCCTGCGTTTTGTGCAGCCCGAGGATGCCGACCTGCGGATAGTTGATGATCGGCGTCGAGAGCAGCGAGCCGAACACGCCGCCGTTGGTGATCGTGAATGAGCCGCCGGTGAGGTCGTCCATGGACAGCTTGCCGTCGCGCGCGCGCTTGGCCACGGCCGCGATGTCCTTGCCGATCTGCACGATGCTCTTCTTGTCGGCGTCCTTCACGTTCGGCACCACGAGACCGGCATCGCTGGCCACCGCGATGCCCATGTTCACGTAGTGCTTGTACACGATCGTGTCGCCGTCGATCTGCGCGTTCACGGCCGGGTAGGCGTCGAGTGCGAGACAGGCTGCCTTCACGAAGAACGGCATGTACGACAGCTTGACGCCCTGTTCCTTCTCGACGCGATCCTTGAGACGCTCACGGAGGGCCGTGATGGCCGTCATGTCGATCTCGTTGAACGTCGTCAGGTGCGCCGTCTGCTGCTGCGACAGCAGCAGATTCTCGGCGATCCGCTTCCGGCGCGTCGTCATCTTTTCACGCGTCTCGCGCGTGCCCGACGGGGCCGCGGCGGCAGGGGCCGCCGGTGCAGCCACTGGGGCCACCTTCGCGGGAGCCGCTGCGGCCGGTGCCGAGGCCGGTGCTGAGGCCGGTGCCGCCAGTGCGGCGACCACGTCCGGCTTCGAGACCACGCCGCCGCGTCCGGTGCCCGACACGTCGGCCGGGTTGATCCCGGCTTCGGTGGCCAGGCGCGCGGCGGCCGGTGACACTTTCACCTCGCCGCCGGCGGGCATCACCGCGGCCGGTGCCACCGCCGCGGCCGGCACGGCCGCCGCAGCGGTCGATGCGGCCGCGCCCGCTCCGGCGGTGATCTCGCCGAGCGTGTCGCCCACGTTCACCACGTCACCTTCGCCCTTGTGCCGGATTGTGAGGACGCCGGCCTCGAGTGCCGGGACCTCGACGGTGATCTTGTCGGTTTCGAGTTCGACAAGGGTGTCGCCGGCGGCGATCGCATCGCCTTCCTTCTTCAGCCAGCGGGAGACGGTCGCCTCGACGATGGACTCGCCGAGCGGTGGAACCTTGATGGACGACATGAGGCGGAACGGTCGTGGTGGACAGTCGGGGGGAGCGATCACGGAATATAGGCTTCGGACCCCCCGTGCAGGGGAGGGCGGGCGCCGCACTCCCGTTTCGGGGAGGGGCAGGGGAGATTCCGCCGGTGTCTTCTCCTCCAGCCCCCGTGCCATGACCATGCGTGCCCTGACGATCGATGCCCACGGTGGGCTGGAGCAGCTGCGCGTCCGCGACGATCTGCCCATCCCGTCGATCGAGCGGGCCGACGAGGTGCGCGTGCGCATCAAAGCCGCCGCGCTGAACCGGCTCGATCTCTGGGTGCTCGGTGGCGTGCCCGGCGTACAGATCCAGCCCGGCTGGGTGCTTGGCTCCGACGGCGCCGGCGTCGTCGAGGCCGTCGGCACGGCGGTGCAGGGGATCGCACCGGGCGATCACGTCCTGCTCAATCCGGGGCTCGTGGACCGCTCGTGCCGCTGCGACTATTGCCGCGACGACGACCAGCCGCTCTGTCTGACCTATGGCATCATGGGGGAGCACCGGCACGGCACGATCGCCGACTACGTCGTGGTGCCGGCCGCCAACGTGCGCGTGATTCCGGCCACGATTCCATTCGCCACGGCTGCGGCGTTTCCGCTGGCCACCCTGACGGCGTGGCGCATGATCGTGACCCGGGCGCGGGTGCAGCCCGGCGATCAGGTACTGATCTGGGGGATCGGCGGCGGCGTGGCGCTCGCGGCGCTCCAGATCGCCAAGCGACTCGGCGCGACGGTGTGGGTGACGTCGAGCAGTCCGGAGAAGCTCGCGCGCGCCGAGGCCCTCGGCGCCGATCACCTGCTCGATCATCGGCAGCCGGAGCTCGGACGCGAGATCCGGGCGCGCACCGGAAAGCGCGGCGTGGACGTGGTCATCGATTCCGTGGGCGAGGCGACGTGGTCGCAGTCGCTCGTCGCCCTCGGCAAGCGCGGGCGTCTGGTCACCTGCGGCGGCACCAGCGGCCCGTTCGTGCAACTCGATGTACGCCGGATGTTCTGGAATCAGTGGACGCTGATGGGCTCCACCATGGGCAGCGATGCGGAGTTCGATGCGATGACGGCGGTGTTCCGCGAGGGGGGGCTGATGCCGCCCGTGGACTCCGTCTGGACTATGGACGAGTCTGCCAAGGCATTCGAACGGCTCGCGTCGGGGGCGCAGTTCGGCAAGGTCGTCGTCGCGCTGTGAGCGACACGGCGCGGTTTACGGCGGCCGAGGAGCAGGCCATCCGCGACACCGTACAGCGCGGGGGCACCCCGCCCTGCCCGCGGTGCGAGGTCCCGATGACGCGGCGGCCGATCGGTGGTGGCTCATTCGGGCTGGGCTATCAGCGGCAGCGCGAGTGGTTGCTGTGTGCCCAGTGCCGCCGCAGCGTGATCTTCGACGTGAAGCGGGGCACGCGCCTGTAGCCCCTCCGTGGCGGCGGTGTGGGTCGCTAGCTTTGGGGAGGTCCGCACGTCTCCCTTCTCCGCCCGACATTGCGACAGCAACCATTCCCCGATTCGCTGCAACTCGCGTCCGCCGCGACGCAAACGGATTCGGGTCAGGCCGCGCTCACGTCCACCTTCACGGAGCGTCTCGAGCAGAGCTTCGCCCTGCTCGGCGAGTTCGTGCCCGCGCTGTTCGGCGCGCTGGTCATCCTGTTCGCCGGCTACCTCGTCGCCAAGGTGATCGAGAAAGGCACGGGGCGCCTGTTGCGCCGGATGCATTTGAATCAGCTGCTCGAGCGCGGCGGCGTGCTGCAGGCCGTGGAGCGATCCGGCTCGCACCTCAATCCCGCCAAGGTCATCGCGAATCTGCTGTTCTGGTGCGTGATGTTCGCGGTGCTGCTGGTGGCTGCCAACGCCATCGGGCTCGAGTCGCTGGCCAATGTGTTCTCCGAGCTGGTGAGCTACATCCCGAGCGTGATTGCGGCGATCGTGATCATCATTCTCGGGATCGTGCTGGGCGGCTTCGTGGGTGGCCTGATCATGGCGTCGGCCGGTGGCTTGCATGGCGGGCCGTGGCTGGCGCGCACGGGTCGCGGCGGCGTGATCGTGCTGGCGGTCTTCATGGCGTTGCAGGAGCTGGGGATTGCCACTGACATCGTGACCACCGCCTTCGCGATTCTGTTCGGGGCGGTGGCGCTGGCGCTGTCGCTGGCATTCGGGCTCGGGAACCGCGACCTCGCCGGCGAAGTCACGCGCGAGTGGTATCAGCGCTACCAGGCCGAGCGCCGCGCCATCGATGCGGAGGCGGCGGCGGACGAAGCAGAGGAAGCGGCCGAGGAGCTGGCGGAAGAGGATGCTGAGCACGCCGCCGACGCGATGCCGGTGCCTGGGGCGGCGACGGTGCCCGATTCGGCGACGCCGGCGTGATGGGATCGCGCCGGCGGTGGCCCGCCGCGGTGGCGCTTGCCGTCGCGGTGCTGTTGCCGCCGACCGGTGGTGCCCTGCGCGGGCAGCCGG
>JARIEX010000208.1 GCA_031127095.1 Gemmatimonadota bacterium | reverse complement strand
GTGCTGCTGTTCCGTGCGGCGCGTCCGGAACAGCTGGCGCGGCCGGAAGGCTTCCAGAACTTCATGCAGTTCATCGCGGCCCTCGACACCCCGTCGTCGCCGTGGTTGCCGAGTGAGTGGGTGGCCGAGTCGATCGTGAAGTTCCTGGACGGGCGGGCAGCGTGGTTTCCGCTGGTACGCCTGTGGGGCGTAGCGGCGGCGCTGACGCTGATCGGACAGCTGTTGTACGGGCGGGGATGGCACCGTGCGTACAGCATGGCGCAGGAGGGAGCCAGCCAGCGGTCGGCGCGGCGCACCGGGCGCCCCTTGCTGGACCGCCTGCTGTCGTTCCTGAGCACCACGCGCCGCGAACTGGTGCTGAAGGAGCTCCGCGTGTTCATGCGCGACAGCACGCAGTGGTCGCAGCTGGTGATGCTGGCCGTCCTGCTGGTGGTGTACGTGGCCAACGTGCGGTATCTGCCGTTGTCCGGCGCAGGGATGACCGAGCTGCTGCGCAACGTGATCCCGTTCCTGAACCTGGCATTGGCGGGGTTCGTGCTGGCCTCGATCGCGGCGCGCTTCGTGTTCCCGAGTGTGAGCCTCGAGGGGCGGGCGCTGTGGCTGCTGCGATCCAGTCCGCTCCGCATGTCCGACCTGCTGTGGGCCAAGTTCTGGGTGGGGGCAGTGCCCCTGTTGTTGCTAGCGCTCGTGCTGGTGGGGTGCACCAACCTGATGCTCGGCGTGCGGCCCTTCGTGCACGTCGTGTCGATCGCGGCGATCACGGGGCTGGTGTTCCCGCTGACGGCGCTCGCGTTGAGCTACGGCACCTTCTATCCGCAATTCGACACGGAGAATGCGGCGCAGATTCCGACGTCGTTCGGGGGGCTGCTGTTCATGATGACAGCGATCGTCCTGATCGGGGCAGTGGCCTATCTCACCGGGCGGCCGGCGGCGCGCTATGTGGTGGCGGAGCACTTCGGATGGGCCCACACGCCGGCGGACATGGTGTTGCCGTTCGTGGTGGCCGCGGCCGCGTGTATGGCGGCGACGGTGGTGCCGCTGGTGATGGCGCGGCGACGGCTGGACGGGATCGAACGGCAGTAAGGGGCCGCGCGGGTTGCCGAGTGCGGTCGGGCGGTGCGGTCGCTAGGTTCTGCCCCGATGGCACCCCGCCGACCTGCCCCGCCCGCCCAGACCGTTGCTCCCGACGCGGCCGCCGCGTTCCGCCGTCGATTGCACGCGTGGTTCCGGAAGCACCGCCGTGATCTGCCGTGGCGCCACACACGGGATCCGTACCGGATTCTTGTGTCGGAGCTGATGCTCCAGCAGACGCAGGTATCGCGGGTGCTCGACTTCTACCGCCGCTTTCTGGACCGGTTTCCCGACTTGCAGGCGCTGGCAGAGGCCCGCCCCAAAAAGGTGATGGAAGCGTGGCAGGGGCTGGGGTACTACGCCCGTGCGCGAAACCTGCACGCGCTGGCCCGGCACGTGACGAGCGAGCAGGAGGGGGTGATTCCCAGCGAACCGGTGGCCCTGCGCGAATTGCCGGGCGTGGGTGCGTACACCGCGGGTGCGGTGGCGTCGTTCGCGTACGAAAAACGCGCCGCACTCGTGGACACGAACGTGGCGCGCGTGCTGCAGCGGGTGTTTGCCCCGCACCTGCACCCGAAGTCGGGGGCCGGCCTGAAGCAGCTGTGGATGATCGCGGAGCAGTTGCTGCCCCGGACCGGGAAGAGCACCTGGACGCACAACCAGGCGCTAATGGAACTCGGCGCGCTGGTGTGCACCGCCCGCGTGGCCCATTGCTCCAACTGTCCGCTGACCGCCGGCTGCGCCACGTATCCGTTGCTCGCGGCGGCCTCGCCGGACGCCGACGCCCAGAACGGCACTGCGCCGCGTCCCCCGAAGGGGACGCGGCGCAGTGTCGCGAAGAAAGCCGCTCCGAAATCGCTTACGAAATCGACAGCGAGCGGATCACGCGGGTAAGCATGGTGCGAATCGGCGCCGCCTGCTCGTCCGTGAGGCCACGACTCCGCACCAGCGCATCGAGTTCGTTGATCAGCGCGTCGAGCTGATTCATCGCGGCGGTTGCGTTACCCCGACGGACCGAGTTCGCGGCGGCAGTGATCTTCGCGTTGAGCGAGTTGAGCACACCCTTGTTCACGCGGCCGGTGCCGGCCAGCGCATCGACCATGATGGCCGTGTTATCGAGCGCCTGTGCCGGCGAGAGCACCGTGGTGGTGGTCGTCACCGTATCGGCAAGGCCGCGGATATCGGTGGCGATGAGCCGCACCGTGAAGGTGCCCGACGCGGTGTACACGTGCGATGTGTTCACGCCCGTAGCCGTCGCGCCGTCACCGAAGCTCCAGGCGTAGGTGAGCGCATCCGTGTCCGGGTCGGTGGACGCCGATGCCGACATGGCGACCGATTCGTCTTCGATGGAGCTGAACGGTCCGTTCACCGCCGCGACCGGCGGCTTGGTGTTGCTCTCGAGCGCGATTTCGAGGTCGTTGCGCAGGAGGCTGAGGAGGTCGTAGCCACTGAGCGCCTCGACCGAGTCGACCGTGGTCTTGTAGGTGGCCCATGGGACATTGCGTATACCCGACACGTTCGGCATCACGACCGCCACAATCTCAGCGGCCTCGAGCGACGTGACGCTGGCGAGTCCCTGATTGCGCGGCAGGATCACGGCAACCTTCCAGACGTACTCGGGGATCACGATCTTGCCTTCGTTCTTGACCGTGCCCTTGTTGCCGGCCACGCCAGCCACGATGAACACTTCCTTGTTGCTGTTTTGGGCGCGCGCTCCGAGATCGTTTTCCAGTGCCGCCCACGGCCCCTGATTGTTGTCGGCGGCCTGCGGAATGATGTTGCTGAAGTAGAACGTGCGGGCGTTGTCGAGCGCGCCGGTGGTGCGGTCGAACGATCGCGCCAGATGGCCGCGGTCGATGCCGTAGCCGGCAAAGGTTCCCGCGCCGGTGTAGTCGGCCGTGGTGTATCGCGGATAGTCTGCCGGCAGCTCCGGATCGTACGTGAAGCAATCGCAGCGGTCGAACTCGCCGATATGCGTGGCTTCGAGATTGTAGGCCACCCAGTTCGGCGTGTTGCGTGCCTTGTTGTACGACACCGTGAACTGCGGGCGCGTGATGATAAAGTCGTCGGCCGGCGTACCGTCGGCCGGCGTGCCGAATTCTGTGTGGTTGCCGTAGGCCGCGGTGTTGCCCGCGATCGCGACGTCGATGGGCAACGTGTAGGTACCGCTCGACAAACCGTCGGCCGTCGTGGCGCGCAGCACAGCATTGCCCACGGCTAGGCCGGTGATCACGCCATTCGCATCGACGCTGGCGATCGTGGGGGTGTCGCTGCTCCAGCTGAAGGTGCCGGTGACGGCCACGCCGAGACGCGACGCATTCGCGAAGATCTGATCCTGGAAGCCAACCGGAAGCGCAGGATCTGCCGGAACGCGACCCGAGAAGCTGAACGCGGTGCGCAGCACGCCGGCGGTGCGGCCGTTGCAGCCGCCGAAGTTCTCCGGGCCAGCGCTCCACGTGTTGGCGAGCGAGCGCTGCAACGAGTTGCCGACGCTTGGTGCCGGATCTTCCTTGGCGACGATGTCGATGGACGGGATTCCGGCGGCCGCGCCGTCGATGGCGGTGAACGATCCTTCGTACGACAGGAACTCGACGACCGTACCCTGCGCGTTCACGAGCGCGACGCCGTCGGGCGAGCCGTTCTGAATGCCGTCGGTCGTCGGATACTCGAAGTACAGCACGCCACGGCCGGTGCAGGTGGAGGCGACGACGCCGCTCAGCACGCGGGTGTTGTACACCAGGCCGCCGTTGCCGCTGTACAGCAACAGCTGCCACCCAGCGAGATCGGTGCCGGCCGGCGCTTCGACTTCGATCGCTTCGCCGGCGTCGGTGCCGCCGTTGTCGTAGTGAATTTCACTGATGCGCACCGACGGCAGCGAGGCCGCTTCGGTCACGGTCATCGTCGCCGTGCCGAACACGCCGTTGGCCGCCGTCGCGGTGATCGTGGTGGTGCCGATATCGAGCGCCGTGGCGACGCCCGACGTGCTGACGCTGGCGACGAGCGGGGCGCTGGAGCTCCAGGTGATGACGGGGCTGGATACCGTGAGGTCAGCGGCGTCCTTGGCCACCACGGTGAACGCGCGCGTTCCACCGATGGGCGTTGATCCAGTGGTCGGCGTGACGACGACGGTTGCGATCGGACCGACGACGGGGCCCGACGTACATTGCACCGCCGTGGTCGCGCTGTTGCGAGGGGCCGCCACGCCGGTGCTGAAGTCGACCGCATTGTTGAGGGTCCACGCGCAGCCGTTACTGGCGCGGAGGGCGGCGGTGGTGTTTGTGAGCGCGGCGGTGTTATCGCTCACCGGGCAGCTGGTGGAGCCGTAGCCAACGCGATCCACGACGTCCGCGCCATCGGGACACGTGCCGGTCAGGACCGTCGTCGTCAACGACAACACAACCTTGCCGCTTGTGCCACTCATACCGGTAGTGCCCGTCGCATCGGCAGTCGGCAGGTCCGTCGTTCCACCAGCACCGGCAGCCTGCTTCACGAGGTAGTAGCCACCCGCCGGGATCGTGCCCGAAAGCGCGGTCACAAACCACGTGGTGCCAGCCGTCGACGCATACTGCACACTCCACCCAGCCACGCTCACCGACGTCGCGCCGGTGTTGTGCAGTTCGATGAAGTCGTTCCGGTAAACGGATCCGGAGTTACCACCGCCGCCATAAATCTGGCTGATCACGACCGTCGGTCGCGTGGACGTCACTGAGAAGCGCGGAATCGTCGGCGTCGCCGCGTCCGGCGTGACAACGTCAGCGCTCGAGCAGGCCGACGCAACGAAGGCCAGCGCGAACAGCGCGGCGCGGGAGAATCGGGAGCGCATGAGTGACCACCCCAAAAAGCGAAACCGCGTCCCCGGCGCAAAGGTGCCTCGGGGAATCGGGTGAGCTTACGCCCGCCGGCGACAGCCCGGAAGGACCGAAATTCCGGCGTGACAGGAGCGTGACGGGGCAGGTCGCCCCCGCCTCACCCTCACGCCGCCGCGAGGTGCTCGCCGCAGCCGCCACAAAAGCGTGATCCCACCAGATCCACGCTGGTACCGCAGGTGGCGCAGCACCCGGGCAGGTACCGCCCGCAGCTCGAGCAATACGTGGCGTCGGGTTCGGGACGCGGACCACACACGCCGCACGACCGCTGGTTGGCGCGGGCCCGGCGAATGGCATCTTCCACGGGGTCCAGGGATGCGTCCTCGGACACCACGGACAACGGCGCCGCGCCGACTCCCGCCACCACCGCCTCCCGAGCATCGGCCGCCCGTAACTCCGCCAGCGCCTCACGCGTGTAGCGCGTTTTCAGCTCGGCGTAGTCGTCGTCGGAGAGTTTCCCCGTTTCGCGGTCAAACTCGATTTCGCGGAGCGCCGCCACCGCGCCGTCGAGCGGCT
>JARIEX010000207.1 GCA_031127095.1 Gemmatimonadota bacterium | reverse complement strand
CGATGTCGCCGATGTCGTCGGAACCGCCACCCATCCAGTTCTGCGGCGTTTCCGCGCCACGCAGCTGCTTGTTCACCTGCTCTGACAGGCCGAAGTCCGGCGATCCCAGTTCCTTCTGGATTCCCTTCGCCAGCGTCTGATCCTTGTCATCCCACTTCGGCATGCCGACCGTCTGCACGTTGGCGTGCATCGCCTCCGCGATCGGCTTGCTGAAGTGCGCCGACCAGCCCGAGCCGAGAATCGCGATCGTGTCGACCTTCGTGTCCGTCATCATCGCCGCGCCTTCGGCCACCTTCTTGCCGACCTCGAAGAGCGCCATCGTGCGCGGATAGTCCTGCTCGCGGAAGTAGAACCAGATGCTCGCCGTGCTCGGCACGACGTTCGGCTGGTCGCCACCGTCCTTGATCACGTAGTGCGAGCGCTGCTGCAGTCGCAGATGTTCACGCTTGTACTCCCACCCCTGCGCCATGAGCATCACGGCATCGAGGGCGCTCTTGCCGCTCCACGGCGCGCCGGCGGCATGGGCGCTGGATCCACGGAAGCGGAACTCGGCCGAGAGCAGCGCGCTCGAGCCGCTGGCGCCCCACGACACGCCGAGGTCGTTGCCCACGTGCGTGAACAGCGTGACGTCGGTGTTCTTGAAGAGCCCCGAGCGCACGAGGAACGCCTTGCCCGCCATCTGCTCTTCGGCGATGCCCGGCCACAGCAGCAGCGTGCCGTTGATCTTGTCGCGCTGCATGAGCTGCTTGACCACGATCGACGCCACGATATTCACGGCCTGACCGGCGTTGTGCCCTTCGCCATGGCCGGGGCCGCCGCTCACCATCGGGTCGCGGTAGCCCACGCCCGGCTTGTTGCTGGCCTGCGGAATGCCGTCCACGTCGGAGCCGAGGGAGATCTCCGGCTTGCCGGTGCCGTAGCTCCACTTGGCGGTCCAGGACGAGGGCATGCCGGCGACGCCCTTCTCGATCGTGAAGCCTTCCTTGGCCAATAGCGTGGTGATGTAGCGCTGCGACTCGAACTCCTGGAAGCCGAGCTCCTGGAACGAGAAGAGCATGTCCACGATTTCCTGCACCTGCTTGGCGCGGGACTCGACCATCACCAGCGCTTCGGCCTTCAGCTTCTCGAGGCGGGGGTCAACGGGGGCCGTAGCGGCGGGCGCGGCCGCCGCGGGGGCGGCCTGCGCTGCAATTGTGGCCACCGGGGCGGCAGACAGCGTGGTCAGCGCCAGCAGCAGGGAACGGGTGGATCGAAGTCGGGTCGGATGCACGGCGAACTCCAGAGGTGGTCGGCGAATCGCGATCGGGGCACACCGCCGGGTCCGACCCGTTCGGGGCGGCACCACGCCGGTGATCCGCGAAATTACGTTTGGAACAGGGAAACCGCAGGTCCCGTCTCGCGTACGGACCCCATCTCCCCGGTTTGCCCGACTTTTTCCCGTTTCCAGCGGTCCGTCTCGCGTCATGCCTCTCCCGACCTGGTCCCGTGCCGCCTGTGCCGTGGGCGCTGCCGTGCTGTTGCTGGCTTCCCGCACGGCGGAGCTGCCGGCGCAGCGGCGGCCGCCAACGCCGGCCCGTCGGGATACGATCACGGCCGAGGAGCGGGCGGTGCTCCGTGAGGCCAGCCGCGACGCCCGTGCGATGGCCCGCCGACAGCTCGCCCCGGACAGCGTGACCCGCCGGTTGCGTGCCGACAGCGCGCAGGCCACGGCCTTCGGCAGCCCCGAGGCCCGCCGCATCCTGCTGCGTGCCCGTGAGGCACGGGGGCAGCAGGACAGCGCACTGCAGGCGTACCGGGCCACGGCCACGCAGCGGATCTCCATGGGGCTGGGCGCACGCCGGCTTGGCCTCGAGAAGCTGCTCTTCCGCGGCGACAACGTGGCGGAGATCTCCTGGCGTCGCAACGTGGGCGTCCGCGTGCGGCCGGTGGGCTCGCGGATCACCGTGCCGATGGCGGGCAACAGCTCGGGCGACTTTACGGGGGCCATCGCGATCCCCTACTACCCCGGCCGGGAAACGCTGTGGTTTCCCAGCAGCAACTTCGGGGTGGTGAAAACGGACATCGACGAACGCGAGGTCATCCATCCGCTCGCCAATGGCGCCGAGGCGTACTACACGTACGCCACCGGCGACTCGGTCGATATCACCCTCGATGGCGGACGGGTGATCCGGCTGCGCGAATTGCGCATCGCGGCCCGGCGTCCCGACTGGCGGTTGTTCGTGGGCTCGTTCTGGTTTGACCGGGACGGTGGCCAGCTGGTGCGCGCGGCCTACCGGTTGGCGGTGGATCTCGAGCTCTGGGACGTGGCCTCGGAGGAGAGCGCCAACGACGGCGCCGAAGCGCGCGAGGCCGATCGGCTGCGGGATTCCATTGCGCGGGCCCGGTTGCCGCGTGCGCTGTACGTAAAGGACTCGATCCTGCGGGCGCCGTCCGTGCAGGCGCGTGCCGACGGCCGCGGCGGCAATGACGAGCCACCGGCGTGGGTGAAGGCCACCTTCCGCCCGGCCAAGGCTACGCTCGACGGCATCACGGTGGAGTACGGGCTGTTTCAGGGGAAATTCTGGTTGCCGCGCGCCAACAGTGCCACCGCCACGGCGCAGATCGGCTTCATGCGCACGCCGTTCCGCATCGACGAGAAGTTCACGTATACCGACGTGAACGGCGACTTCACGCTGGCGGCGATCCCGGCGGCGCGGTTGAGCGGTGCGGCCGGTGACACCAGTGCGCGTGACACCACGGTGGTCACTGGTGGCAACGAGGTGAACATCACCGTCGGTGGCGGCAGCCGCAACGCACGGACGGCGACGCCGCCAGACACGACGAAGATGTCGGCGTCGGCGCGGGTGCGATATCGCTTGTGTCAGACGGATTCCACGTACACGCGCGTGGAGTCGCGCTATCAGGGCGCGTTGCGGGTGGCATATGACATGCCGTGCGATGCGTCAACGCTGGCGACCTCGCCGGCACTGCCGCCGGCGACGGCCACCGACGACGCCGTGTTCGACCTGCGGGCGCGCGACGAACTGCTGGCGGCGCTCGATCTGTCGCTGCAGGCCGGCTTCCGTCCCGAGCGCCCGACGATCCGTGTGGGCGCGGATCTGCTGCGCTACAATCGGGTGGAAGGGGTGTCGGCGGGTGTGCAGGTAGCGCAGGTGCTGGGGGCGGGCTACACGCTCACCGGCGCGGCCCGCATCGGGCACGTGGACCTCCACGCCAACGGTGAACTGTCCTTGGCGCGCACGAATGGCGCGCGCACCGTGACCGCCACGCTCTTTCACCGGCTCGCCGCCACCAACCCGGAGTGGGCCGGCGGGCTGTCGCTGGGCGCGTCGTTGCCGGCGTTCGTGTACGGCCGCGACGAGGGCTTTTATTACCGCACCTTTGGCGCCGAACTCGGTGAACGTCGCACGGGACGCTACGGCGCGCTCGAGTACCGCCTGTTTCTCGAGCGGCAGTGGACGGCCGGCGACACCAATGTGGTCAACACCTTCTCGCTGGCGAAGCTGGTCGCCGACCGCCGCTTCCGCCGCAACATCGAGGCCGAAAACGTGTCGGTGACCGGCGTGGCTGGTACCTGGACGCGGGTGCTGCTGGAGCAGCCGCGGGGACTGCGCGCGACGGCGGTGGTCAGCGCGGAAGCGGGCACCGGCACCTTTCAGTACGCACGGGCCGCGGTGGAGGGCACCGTGTCGCGGCCGGTGAGTCTGTTCGCCCTGTCGATGATGGGGGCGATCGGGAGCGCGGTGGGCGATGTGCCGCGGCAGCGCGGCTGGTTCATGGGCGGCGTGCGCACGGTGCGCGGACAGATTGCGGGCACGCAGGACGGTGACGCGTTCTGGCTGTCGCGCGCCGAGGTGGGCACGCGCCAGGGGGTCGTCCGTCCGGTGGGCTTCTTCGATATCGGCTGGGCGGGAAGCCGCGCCAGTTTCGGAACTGTACAGCCGCAGCGCGGCGCGGGAGTTGGCCTGAGCGCGCTGGACGGTCTGATTCGCGTGGACGTCTCGCGCGGCCTCTACCCGCTCAAGCAGTGGCGCACTGATTTCTACCTCAGCGCGGCGCTGTAGCCGCGCGACCGGTCCGGATGATCGCCGACGCCTGCTCTGCAGTGCCCGACAGCAGCAGTCCGCGATAGCCCTTCGCCATGCGGTCGGTGATGGTCGCCGCCGTTGCCGTCATCATGCTCGGCATGCCCGCCTTGGCACCCAGATCGCGCACGCGCTGGCAGGCCGCCTCGGCGTCGGCGGCGTTCCCACCCATGTCGCGGGTGAGGCTGCCGATGCCGCATGAGAGCAGGCTGTAGCCGGGGAGCGCGGCGATGTCGGCCACCGCCGCGATCGCCCCGGCATCCTCCACCATCAACATCGCCACGACCGTGCCCCGCGGGTTGGCCGGCGACCACACGTTCGCACCGGCCTCCGTGAAGAACGCGGCGGCCGTGCGCGCTTCGGCTACGCTGCGGACGTGCGGGATCACCACGCCGTCAGCGCCGAGCGCGAGGACCTCCTTCACACGCGCCCGGGTGTCGGCTTCGCCCGCGGCTTCGATGGTGGGAATGCGCACCAGCAGCGTGGGGCGTTGCGCCGCGCGGCTGCGCGCGATGCCGGCCACCAGCGCGCGCACGGCGTCGGCGTCGTACGCGCCTTCGAGGTTGAGAAACAGGTAGTCGAGCAGCGGATTCTCGGCGAGCGCCTGCGCGCCGTCGGCCGTGTAGATCGGTGGCAGCCGGTTGCTGCCGGGGCCGACTGGCCGCTCGCTGGGCACGAACATGCCGAACGCCGAGGCGCCGCTTTGCCACAGCGCAATGGCCGTGACGGAACGCGTACCGGCCGCGGCCGACGACGGGGACGCGCCGCGTGTACCGGCACAACCAGTGAGGGCACCCGCACTGAGGGCACCCGCGCTCAGCAGGAGGGCCGCGAGGGGATGGACGGCGAGTCGGCGGACGGAACGCATGGGGCTGTCTCGGTGGGGGACACACGCGGGCATCGATCGGGCCAAGATACCGTTCGGCGCGTGCTCGCGTCAGCGAAGGCAGGGACACAAATTGTCGCGTTCGCGGTCGCAATGGCGATCACCCCCGTGTGCGTATCCCGTCTCCTGCCCGCCGCCGATGCCGCTGCTCCGCCTTCGCTCCCTGCTGGGGCTCCTGCTGCTGGTTGCACTCTGCTGGGCGCTGAGCCGGAACCGCCGCGCCGTCACGTGGCGGGTGGTGGCGTGGGGCGTGGGGCTGCAACTGCTGTTCGGTGCGCTCGTGCTGCTCACGCCGGCGGGGGCGTCGTTCTTCAGCGCCGTGAACGACGCACTGCTTGGCATCATGCGCTTTTCCGACGTGGGCGCGCGCTTCCTGTTCGGCGATCTGGTGTTCAACAACATCCCGGTGGGGACCGGCGTGGCCGGCACCAACGGACCATTGTCGGGCACCGGCACACAGGTGGCACGCACGGGGGCGTACTTCGCCTTTCACGTGCTCCCCACGATCATCTTCTTTT
>JARIEX010000206.1 GCA_031127095.1 Gemmatimonadota bacterium | reverse complement strand
CCCACGATCATCGCGCAGGACGAAGGCCCGCGCGCCGATACCACCGCGGCCTCGCTGGCGGGATTGCGCCCGGCGTTCCCGGGCAAGGGCGACAATAGCACGCTCAGCGTCACCGCCGGCAACGCGTCGTCGCTCAACGATGGCGCCGCGGCCGTGGTGGTCACGTCCGAGGCGTATGCGCGCGAGCACGGCCTCACCATCCTCGCGCGCATCACCGCGTATGCCACGGGCGCCGGCAATCCGCAGGATCTGTTTTTCGCGCCGATCACCGCGGTGAAGAACCTCATGGCAAAGGCCGGCACCACGATTGCCGACTACGACCTCATCGAAGCCAACGAAGCGTTCGCCTCGCAGGCGCTGGCCGACGGCCTCGGGCTGGGCTGGGACGACGCGCGCGTGAACGTGCACGGCGGGGCGATCGCCCTCGGGCATCCGATCGGCGCCAGTGGCACGCGCGTGCTCGTGACGCTGTTGCACGCCCTCGCCGATCGGGGAGCGAAAACCGGAATCGCGACGCTGTGTCTGGGCGGCGGCGATGCGGTGGCGCTCTCCGTCGAACGCGTCGGCTGACCGGACTGCTGTGAATCGTGCGCTGCGGGTGCCCTGGCGACTCCTCAGTTTCGGGGTCGCGTGGGTGCTCGCCCAGGGGATCGCGGAGTCGATCCTCGGGCCGCTGGCGGGTCTCCTCTCGCGCGCCATCGGCGAGCCGGTGCCGGCGTACCCGTGGGCCTCGCTGATCGGGGTCACCGCGGCCTGCGCGGTCTCGCTGCGATTCGTGGACGACGTCCCGTGGTCGGTGATGGGGTTGGGCGACGGCGCGTGGCACTGGCGCCGGGTTACAGGCGGCGCGGCCATCGGGGCAGCGGCCATTCTCGCCACGGCGGGGTTGCTGGCGGCCGTGGGGGCGCTGCGGCTCGAGGCCACCCCGCGCGGGATGATGGACGGGGCGATGTTCGTCCCCGACAGTTGGAGTGGCACGGCGTTGCGGCTGTTCCTGCTGCTCGGGCCGGCGGCGTTGTGGGAGGAGTTGGTGTTCCGCGGCTATCTCTACGCGGTGGCGCACGAGGCGGGTGGGCGCGCGATTGCCCGCTGGAGCTCGAGCGTGGCGTTCGGGGCGGTCCATCTGCTCAACCCGGGGGCGAACGTGCGCACCACGATGGTGGTGGTGCTGGCGGGCTGGTGCCTCTGTGTGCTCCGTGAGCGTACCGCGAGTCTGCCGGCGGCATGGAGTGCGCATCTGGCGTGGAACTGGGTGATGGCCGCCGTGCTGCACATGCCGGTGAGTGGGTTGCCCTTCGCCACGCCGGGGTATCGCGCGGTGGTGCAGGGCGGGGAGTGGCTCACCGGCGGCGCGTGGGGGCCTGAGGGCGGGATGATGGCGGTACTGGTACTGGGCGGGGCGCTCGCCGTGACGATGCGGCGTGGTCCGGGGCACGGCGATACTGCCTGACGATCGCCGCACGATGTTTTACGTCTGCTGACTATTCGGAGTCGACACCATATGCAGGAAGGATTACAGCGCGCGGCCGTCGTGGGCGCGGGTCAGATGGGCAACGGGATCGCGCATGTCTTCGCCGTGAGCGGGCATCCGGTCACGATGATCGACGTGAACGCCGAGGCGCTCGCGAAGGGGCGTGACACGATCGCGCGCAATCTCGAGCGTCAGGTCAAGAAGGGGGCGCTCGACGCCACCGCGGCCGACGCGGCGCTGGCGCGAATCGCGACGTCCACCGCGATGGACGCCGTGGCCGATGCGGCCATCGTCGTAGAGGCCGCCACCGAACGCACGGACCTCAAGTTCCGGATCTTCGAGGAGCTCGACCGCCTCGCGCCGGCGGGGGCGATTCTTGCCAGTAACACCAGCTCGATTTCCATCACCGAGATCGCCGCGCGTACCAAGCGCCCCGAGCTCGTGATCGGTATGCACTTCATGAACCCGGTGCCGGTGATGCAGCTCGTGGAGGTCATCCGTGGCCTCGCCACCAGCGACGCCACCACGCAGACCGTGATGACGCTCGCCACGGGGCTCGGCAAGACCCCGGTGGAAGTGAATGATTTCCCGGGGTTCGTGGCCAATCGCATCCTGATGCCGATGATCAACGAGGCGATCTATTGCGTCATGGAAGGCGTCGGCACCCCCGAGGCGATCGACACCGTGATGAAGCTCGGGATGAATCATCCCATGGGCCCGCTTACGCTGGCCGACTTCATCGGACTCGACACCTGTCTCGCCATTCTGGAAGTGTTGCACGACGGTCTGGGTGATCCCAAGTACCGCCCGTGCCCGCTCCTGCGGAAGTACGTCGCCGCCGGCTGGTACGGACGCAAGTCCGGTCGCGGCTTCTACCAGTACTGACCACGCATGTCGCTTCTTCATCTTACCGAGACGCAGCAGGACATCCAGCGACTCGCGCGCGCCTATGCGCAGCGCGAGCTCGTGCCCCTCGCCGGCGAGCGTGACCGCGAATCACGCTTCGACCGCACGATGGTCACGCAGATGGCCGAGCTGGGCTTTTTCGGCATGCTCGTCCCTGAGCGGTACGACGGGCTCGATCTCGACGCGCAGAGCTATCTGCTCGCGCTCGAGGAGATCGCGGTGGCCGATGCCTCGGCGGCCGTGTTGCTCAGCGTGCACAATTCGCTCCCCACGCAGATGCTGCTGCACTTTGGTAGCGAAGCACAGCGGGAGCGCTACCTGCCGCCGATGGCGCGCGGTGAACTGCTGGGAGCCTTCGCGCTCTCCGAGCCGGAGGCCGGATCCGACGCCGCGGCGCTGCGCTGTCAGGCGGTGCGTGACGGCGACGACTGGCTGCTGAGCGGCACCAAAGCGTGGGTGTCGCACGGCAACGAAGCCGGCGTGATCCTGTGCATGGCGCGCACCGATACCCCCGAGATGCGGCGCGGGGGACGTGGGATTTCCACCTTCATTCTCACGCCCGATCTGCCCGGGTTTCATGTGGCGAAGAAGGAAAACAAGATGGGGCTGCGCGCGTCGCCCACCGTGCAGATCACGCTCGACGCCTGCCGCGTGCCCGGTGACCGGTTGTTGGGCGAGGAAGGGAAGGGGTTTGCGTATGCCCTTGGCTCGCTCGATCACGGCCGCCTTGGCATTGCCGCGCAGGCCATCGGCATCGCGCGTGCGGCGCTCGAGGCCAGTGCGCGGTACGCCGCGGAACGTCGTCAGTTCGGACGCCCCATCACGGAGTTCCAGGCCATCCAGTTCAAGGTGGCCGATATGGCCACCCGCATCACCGCCGCCCGCACGCTGCTGCATGCGGCCGCGGCGGCCAAACAGCGTGGTGAGAAAATCACCCGCTTCAGCAGCATGGCGAAGCTCTTTGCGGCTGAGACTGCCATGTGGGTCACGACGCAGGCCGTGCAGGTGTTCGGCGGCTATGGTTACGTGACGGACTATCCCGTCGAGCGTTTCTTCCGCGATGCCAAGGTGACTGAGATCTACGAGGGCACCTCGGAGATCCAGCGCATCGTGATCGCGCGCGAAACGCTCTCGGCCGCACTGGCCGACGACGGATCTCTTCCCGACTGACCTCCGGTTCCTTTTTCCGGCTTTTCATCATGCGTTACTTCGAAACCATCGCCGAGATGGGTCATGAACAGGTGGTCTTCTGCCATGACAAAGCGTCCGGCTATCGCGGCATCATCGCCATTCACGACACCACCCTCGGCCCCGCCCTTGGCGGATGCCGCTTCTGGAACTACGCCTCCGATGACGAGGCCGTCGTGGACGCGCTGCGTCTCTCGCGCGGCATGACGTACAAGAATGCCGTGGCCGGTCTCAATCTCGGCGGCGGCAAGTCGGTCATCATCGGCGACAACAAGACCGCCAACCGCGAAATGCTCTTCCGCGCGCACGGCCGCTTCGTGGACTCGCTCGGCGGACGCTATGTCACCGCGGAAGACGTGGGTACCACGGTCGAGGACATGGACTTCGTGCACATGGAAACCACCCATGTGACCGGCATCGGCTCCAAGTCGGGCGATCCGTCGTCGGTGACCGCGCATGGCGTGTTCCGCGCCATCCAGGCGTCGGCGTTCCAGAAGTGGGGCAGCGACAGCCTCAGCGGGCGTACCGTGGCCGTGCAGGGGCTGGGCCACGTGGGTTATTACCTCTGCAAGGAACTGCACACCGCCGGCGCGAAGCTCGTCGTCACCGACATAGACGCCGGCCGCATCGCTCGCGTGGTGGACGAGATGGGCGCCACGGCCGTCGCGCTGGGTGCCATTTACGGCACGAAGGCCGACATCTTCACCCCCTGCGCGCTGGGCGGCATTCTGAACGACGACACGATCCCGCAGCTGCAGGTGGAGATCGTGGCCGGCGCCGCCAATAATCAGCTGCTCGAAGCGCGCCACGGTGAGGCGCTGGAAGCCCGCGGCATTCTGTACGCTCCTGACTACGTCGCCAACGCCGGCGGTGTGATCAACGTGTACAGCGAACTTACCGGATGGAGCCGCGAGCGCTCGCTCCGCAAGGCGGACGAGATTTACCAGACGGTGCTGAGCGTCTTCCGGCTCGCGTCCGATACGGGCATCCCCACGTATCTGGCCGCCGACCGGGTCGCCGAACAGCGCATCCACGCCGTGCGCGGTATGATCAAGACGTGGCCGCAGTATCCCAACAAGGAATCCTGAGCAGTCAACGGAGCTATCTGACCATGGTGGATGTGGCACAGCCGGGCGAGCGCATTCCGATCGCCTCCGATCACGCCGGATTCGAACTCAAGGAGCGCCTGCGCACGGCGCTCGCCGAGATGGGCTACACGGTGGCCGACATCGGGACGCACAGCACGGCCAGCACGGACTATCCCGACTATGCCCATCCGCTGGCGCAGGAGGTCTCCGACGGGCAGTCCGCCCGCGGCGTCCTGCTCTGTGGCACTGGCTTGGGCATGTCGTACGTGGCCAACCGTTATCCGGGGGTCCGCGCTGCGGTGGCGTGGAACCCGGATGTGGCGGCGCTCGCCCGGAAACACAATGACGCGAACATTCTGGTGCTCCCGGCGCGTTTCGTGTCGGACGAGGACGCCCTCGCCATTCTGCAGGCGTGGCTGACCACGCCGTTCGAAGGTGGGCGGCATCAGGGGCGAGTGGAGAAGATCGAACGCGACGACAGTGAGGCCGACGCCTCGGGGAGCATGACGTGAGTAACGGAGCCAGCGCGGAATGGTCGCAGTGGGATCGCCTGCCGCCGGGTGATGCCCTGTCGCAGGCCGATCCGGTCATCGCGCACCTGATCGACGAGGAAACGCAGCGCCAGAGCGACGGCCTCGAACTGATCGCCAGCGAGAATTTCGTGTCGCCGGCGGTCATGGAGGCGGTGGGCTCGACGCTCACCAACAAGTACGCCGAAGGGCTGCCGGGGAAGCGCTACTACGGCGGCTGCGAGGTGGTGGACAAGGTCGAGCAGTTGGCGATTGACCGCCTCAAGCAGCTGTTCGGCGCCGAGCATGCCAACGTGCAGCCCCACAGCG
>JARIEX010000047.1 GCA_031127095.1 Gemmatimonadota bacterium | reverse complement strand
CGAAAGCCTCAAAGCCACCCAGTCGCCCGACGAAGGGACGCGCTGACCTCGCGCGTCTGCGGCGGATGACGGACGCCGAGATCGAAGCGACCTCACCGCCCGAGCTCCGCAACTTGCCTGATGACTTCTGGCAGGGGGCTCGCGTGGTCACGCCGGTCTCGAAGGAGGCGATTTCCATCCGTCTCGACAGCGATGTCGTGGCCTTCTTCCGCCAGGCCGGCCCGCGCTATCAGTCGCGGATCAATGCGGTCCTGCGGAGCTATGTGGACGAGTTGGGACAGCCGAAGCGGCGGCGGCCGGCGAAGCGCGCGGGATAACGATGCTTGCTGCAGAAGCTGAGGCGTTATGTCGGAGTCGGCAGCCTTTCTGCAGGGTTGACGGTTGAATTGCCCGCACGAGCGCGGGAGCCTGCCCGTTTCGGAGCAGCAGCCGACTGAGCCCGTCCTCGATAAGCTACGCCGCCGCGCCAGTTGACGCCCTCACGCGTCGGGTACGCGGGCCGGTGGCGCTGACGCTCCTCGATGGCTGAGGACCCGTCCAACGCAAAGACTCCCGCCATCCTTGCTGAAAGCGCCCCGCGACACCACCGTTATGTGGGATTCCCCCTCCGCGCCCGGTGCGGGCGGTCAGTCCATGCGGCGGGGAGTCTCGAGATTTCGCCGAGCGCAGGAACGCACGACGCACCCACAACCCCGACTACGCATGTCTTGTCTTCGTCGTGTTGGTCTGCCCCTCGGCTTGGTGACGGCGCTTGCCGTGGGCGCTGCATCGCTGCGCGCGCAGGAGATCGGCGATCGCCTCACGTGGCACGCCTCCCTCAACGCGGGCTACGGGCGCTCCTCTGACCTCCCGACGCTCGGGATCCCGATCAAGGGCACCTCGGACTACCGCCTGTTCACGCTCCAGACGCGCATCAAGCTCTCCGAGAAGGACGAGTTCGTGGCGCAGCTCCTGAACCGGAAGTTCGGCGCAAGCCCGCTGGCCAGCGCGATCGGTGACCTCACCGCGCAGTGGGCCTACTTCAACCATCGCTTCGACATCGGCGACGCCACCGCGAACATCAAGGCGGGACGCACGCCGTTGCCGCGTGGCTTGCTCAACGAGGTCCGCTATATCGGCGCGGTCCTGCCGTTCTTTCGTCCGTCGATGGAGGTCTACAGCGACGCCTTCGACGCGCTCGACGGGGCGGTGGTCAGTATTCGGAAGCCGCTCGGTGATTTCTCGCTCGAGGCCCATGGATTTTTTGGCGGCAGCGATTGGCGCTCGGTGGTGACCACCAGCACCGGCCAGGATGTGCGCATCCAGCGCATGGAAAATTATTATGGCTCCCAGCTCTATCTCGACGTGCCCTTCGCGAACATCAGACTGGGCGCCCATGCCGCCCGGATGGAAGTGCGAACGGCCACGACCAAGGGCATGATGACGAACACGTTCGTGAGTGCGCAGTCGCAGTTCTCCCGATTCACGCTGCGTGCCGAACAGACCAACATCAATGGGTTCGCGCCCTCGCGCGACAATCACCACAAGTATGTGCAGGCCGTGGCGCAAGTCACCGACCGCTTTCAACTGGCCACCGAACGCACCATCTCGCGCAGTCGTTTGTTTTTCGCGACACCTGCGCTGCGGGCGGTGCTTCCCGCCGCGACGAGCACGGGCGCCGCGGCCATCCTCGAAGTGGCGCCGGGCACGCAGCTCAAGTTTGAGCATCACTGGCGAGCCGGCTACGTGTTCGATAGCAACGTCGCGACCGTGCGCTCGCAGATCCCGCCCTCCGTGGTGCTCGCGCCGCCGCGCAGTACGCGCTACTGGCTTGTCAGCATCGCCACCACCTTTTGAGGTACCACGCCATGACTCGCTTTCTCTACCGCGGTGTGCTGTGTGCCGGCCTCGGTGTGGTGATGTTCGCCCCGCGGGCATCAGCCGCGCAGGGGTTCAAGGTGGTCGTGAACCCCGATGTCGATCTCGTCGACATTGGCCAAGCATCGCTGTCCAGTCTGTTCTTGAAAAAAGACCGCAAGTTTTCCACGGGCATCGAGGCGGCGCCGGTGGACTTGTCCTCGAGCGACCCGGCCCGTGGGGCGTTCTCCAAGGCGGTGCACGGCCGTCCTACCAACGCCGTGGTGAAATACTGGGTGCAGCAGGTGTTTTCCGGCAAAGAAACGCCGCCGGTCAGTAAGGACAACGACGATGCGGTGGTGGCGTACGTGAAGAGCACACGTGGTGGCATCGGCTACGTGAGCGAAGGCGCCGCCACCCCGGGCGTCAAAGTGCTCAAGCTCAAGTAGGTCATGGCAAGAGTCCTCATGATCCGGGTGCGGTAGCTCTGATGCGCGCCTTCATGCAAGGGATTGGCTTCCGGATCTGGTTTCCGTTGGCCATGGTTCTGACGGTCTCGCTCTCGGCGCTCGGTGTCTACTATCCCCAGCGTCAGGAAGTGTTGTTTCGGGCCACCACCGAGCAGCGCAACAAGGAGTTGGCCCGCATCACGGCGCTCAGTATCGAGCTGGCGATCGAGCGGGAAGACTACGCCTCGCTGGCGCGCACCATTGAGGTCACGACCTCGGCGAACGACTTCGAATACGTCGCGTTCGTCCAACAGGATGAAGACGGGGTGAGCGTCTTCGCCGTGAATCCCAGCACGATCGATTCCACCGAAGTGCTCCGGCGTGCACGTCCTGATTTGATGTACGAACAACGTGCGGTGAATTCAGAGGCACTGAAGGGGTATATCGTCGTGGCGGCCTCGCGCACGCGTCTCGACGCGCAAATCGCGAAGCTCAATGTCCCGTTGTATCAGGCGTTGTTTCTGCTCGTGGTCGTGGCCTTGAGCGTATTGGCCTACATCGTCCGATCGGTGTCGCAGCCGGTGCGCAATCTCACGGTGGTGGCGAATGCCTTGCGCGACGAACGGTATGACGTCCCGATTGTCAGCACGTGGCATGCCACCGAAATCGACCAGCTCACGCAGGCCTTTGGGCAGCTGCGTGATTCGTTGCAGGATCTGAAAGCCCGCAACGCCGAGTACGGCGATGGATTGCGGCGCGCGCAGGCGGTGGCCGACGAAGCGAACCAGACGAAGAGTGCGTTTCTGGCCAACATGAGCCACGAAATCCGCACCCCGATGAACGCGGTGATCGGGCTCGCGTACCTCGCGCTCAAGACCGACCTCACGGCGAAGCAGCGCGACTATGTGGCCAAGATCCATACGGCCGGGAATTCACTGCTCGGCATCATTAACGACATCCTCGACTTCAGCAAAATCGAAGCTGGGAAGCTCGATATCGAGTCGGTGGACTTCAATCTCGAAGATGTCATGCGTGGCGTCACGACCGTCACCACGCAGAAGGCGTACGACAAGGGGCTTGAGTTCCTGATCGATATTCCGAACACGGTCCCGATGGATCTCATCGGCGATCCGTTACGGCTCAGCCAAGTGCTCACGAACGTCATCAATAACGCCGTCAAGTTCACCGAGCGCGGCGAGATCCATCTCAAGGCATCGCTACGGGAGCACGTCGGGGACGACGAGGTCATGCTGCGCTTCACGGTGCGCGACACCGGCCCCGGCATGACCCGTGAGCAGTGCGCCAAGCTGTTCCAGCCGTTCACGCAGGCCGACATGTCCACCACGCGCAAGCACGGTGGCACCGGCCTGGGGTTGACCATCAGCAAGACGCTGGTGGAGATGATGGGCGGGGAGATCGGGCTCGAGAGCGAGCCAGGCGTCGGTACCACGTTCTTTTTTACGGTGCGGATGGGGGTCGGCAAGGCGGCGGATCGCCGCACGATGGTGCCCGAGGCGATGCACCGGCTACGTGCGCTGGTGGTGGACGACAATTCGGTGGCGCGCGAGATCCTCACCGAGTCGCTCAGCGATCTGGTCGCCGTGGTGGACGCCGTGAGCTCCGGCGCGGAAGCGCTGGCGGCGATCCGCGAGTACAACGTCGACAACACGGCGCCGTACGATGTCGTGTTCATGGACTGGCGTATGCCCGGGCTGGACGGTTTGCAGACCGCGCGGCTGTTGCGCGCGGAGACCGGCCTCACGACGCAGCCGGCGGTGGTCATGGTGACCGCCTTCAACGGCGAGGAAGTGAAGGAGGCCGCGGGGGCGCTGAATCTCGACGGCTTCATGGTGAAACCGGTCAGCAAGTCGATGGTGATCGACACGCTGGTCACGCTGTTCGCCAGTGCGGCGGAAACCGGCGCCCGGCGCGCTGAGCCAACGTACGACGGCGACATCGACCGGTGTGCCGGTGTCCGCGTCTTGCTCACGGAAGACAACGAGATCAACCAGCAGATCGCCATCGAACTGCTGGAAGGGGCGGGGGCGCACGTCACGGTGGCGAACAACGGCCTCGAGGCGGTCAACTACCTCGACCTGAACCCCACGGCGTACGACGTGGTGTTTATGGATCTGCAGATGCCCATTATGGACGGGCATCAAGCCACGATTGCGATTCGTGACGATGCGCGCTTTGCCGCGGTACCGATTATCGCAATGACCGCGCACGCGTCGAACGAAGAGCGCTCGCGTTGCCTCGACGAAGGGATGAACGACCACATCTCCAAGCCGATCTCACCGGCGATTCTCTTCGAGACGCTGGAGAAGTATTACGCGCCGTCGCGGGCGGCGGCAGTCCGAGCGGCCCGCGCGGCGGCCGTGGTCGGGGCCGTCGCCGTGGAGAGCGCACCGCCGGTTCCCCCAGCGGTGGCCGAAGAGCTCCCCCGCATCGAGGGGCTGCAGGTCGACGAGGGACTGGCCCGCGTGGCCGGCAATACCAAACTGTACGTGAAGCTGCTCCGCCAGTTTGTCGTGCAGGAGGCCGATGCCGGCGCGCGGATCGGTGCCTGTCTGCACAGCGGCGACCGGAGCACCGCGGAACGGCTCGCCCACACCGTCAAAGGCGTGGCGGGGTCGCTCGGCGCCGGCGCGGTGCAGGCCGCCGGTGCGGTGCTGGAAAAGGCCATCGGCGACGGTGTCGACGCGGCGCAGTGTGCCCCGCTGTGCGACGCGCTGGCGCACGAACTCACCACGCTGATCGCGCGACTGGGACCTGCCTACGCGGCGGCGCCCGTCGCGGTTGCCGCGGCCCCCGCGGCTCCCTTCGATCCGGTCACGGGACGGCCCATCGTGGATCGCATGATGGAGCGCCTCGCGAACTTCGATGCCGATGCGGCCGATGATCTCGATACCCATCGCGACGTGTTCCGGGCGCTCCTTGGCGACGAAGGCTTTGCGACGTTCGAGGGCCACGTGCAGGGGTATGCGCTTGGTGACGCGCATGACGCGCTGCTTGAGGCGATGCGCGCGTTCTGAGCCGCGAGGTGTGGGAAGGCGGGCGTGTGATGGCGCCGGTGGGGGCTGACGGATGCCGATTCCCCGGCACCAAGGACTCCCCCACCTACAAGTCCAACCCGCCCAGCTCCCCGTCACTGAACAGCGCCGCCTGACTCTTGCGGCGTTGCTGCCGCACCGCGTCCCATCGCAGCGCGAACGCGGCGTCGAGCAGGGCCTCGTACCGCAGCACATTGTCCGCCTTGGTGCCCACGGACTTGAGCTCGAACAGGCGGCTCAGTAACGGCCTCGTGAGCAGCGACACCGGCACGCTGGTGTCGGCGATGTTGGCCGTGGGGAACGCACGCTCCGGATACGGGTCGCTCGCGAGGTCCATCTCGAGCTGGTTGGCCAGCACCGCCTCGGCAAACTCACCGCCGCGCGCGAAAGCGTCGCCGGTGCGGTACAGATCCAGCAGGATGGCGCGTTCGAAATTCTGTCCCGCCACGATGCCCGCGGCCGCCAGCTTGCCTTCGCCCGCCGGCGTGAGCTGGTACGTATTGACCTGGCCATCAATGCTCGTCAGGACGTAGTGGGCATCGCGGCTGACGTATTTGTGCAGGCGGGGCATGTCATTGGGGGGTGCGCCGACGTCCATTGCGCGTCGGATACGCTTTGGGGAATCGCCGCGAACAGGGCGGCGCGGTGAGGGGGACGTTGCCGCTCAGACCGTCACGGAGCAAGGCGGGACCTTGGCACCTCCCCCCTGAGTGCCCCCTCACGCCCCTTCCGTATGCTCGCGCACTCGATGCGCGCGTTCTATAATCCCCCGGTCACCCCCACCCTCCCTTTTGAAAGAGGAAAGCCTATGATGCGACCGATCCTCACGCGGTTGCTCCTCGCGGCGTCTGTGGCCGCGCTCTCGTCCGCGCTCGCCCCCGGCGCCCTCCTGGCGCAGAACACCATCACCCTCGAAGGCGCCGTGCGCGCCGACGGTGCACCGGTGGTCGGTGCGCAGGTCACGGTGCGCAATGTGGCCACCGCCGAGGTCACCCGCGTGGCCACCAGAGCGTCCGGTGAGTTCCGGGTGCTGGGGCTCTACTCCGGGCAGTACACCGTGAACGTGAAGGCGCTTGGCTTCCGGCAGCGCACGGACACGGTCAGCCTCACGCTGGGTCAGCGCGCGCGGCTCGAATTCAGCATGGAAAAGGGCGCTGCTGAGCTCGATGCCCAGACCGTCACCGCGGAACGGGTGAAGCAGGTCGAAGTGCAGCGCATGTCGGTGAGCGCGCCGGTCACGAAGGACGAGATCGAGAACCTGCCGTTCAATTCCCGCGGCATCATGAACCTGGCCGGCATCGCGCCGGGCATCAAAACGTATTCCGCCCAGTCGGGACGCTCGCTGCCGTCAGGCGGCGCCGCACCGGACCTTCGTTTCTTCAACGTCTACATGGACGGCGTGGAAATGAAGAGTCTCTTCAACGGCAACATCGTGGGACTCGGGCAGACCGGTTCGCCGCTGCCGCAGGAAGGGCTCGACAACTTCCGCGTGTATCTCAATCCCTACGACGCGGAATTCACGCGGGCCGGTTCCTACGTGATCAGCGCGGAAAGCAAGCGCGGCACGAACCAGTGGAAAGGCTCGGCGTTCGGATTCCTGCAGAACAAGTCGATGCTGGCGAAGAACGCGTTCCAGGCCGCAGTGCCGAACTTCGGACGCGATCAGCTGGGCTTCAACATCGCCGGCCCGATCAAGAAGGACAAACTGTTCCTCGCCACGAGCTACGAGCGGACGAACACGGACTTCTTTCTCGACGTGAATCCCACCACGGCCGCCGCGAACACCACCTTTCCGGCCGCCAAGGGATCCTTCCTCGCGCCCAACACCAATCACACGCTGTTCTCACGGCTCACGTACGTGCAGAGCCCGCGGCTCACGTACGACTTCATGGGCTCGTCACGGTTCCTGCGTGGTGAAGGCAACTTCGGTGGCCGCGCGTCGCAGGATGCCGGTATCTCGCAGAAGTACGAGATCTATACCGCGCAGCTCCGGCAGCGCTACATCTCCACCAGCGGCAACCTGGTGAACGAAGCCTCCCTGCAGTTGGTGAACTGGAACCACAACGAAGCACCGCTCAAGCCGGGCCCACAGTTCAACTATCCGGGCGTGCAATTCGGAACGTCGGGGTTCCCGCTCATCCTCAAGGAAACCCATTTCCGCTTCGTGAACCGGGCCACGTACAACCTGGAGAAGGCCGGCTCGCACATCATCAAGGCGGGTGTGGAGCTCAGCACTGTCGGTGCGCAGCAGAACCAGCCGAACAACACCAACGGTACGTTCACGTTTGCGTCGGATGATCCGAATGCGTTGCCCACGGCCGCCTCGATCGCGGTGGGTTTCACCGATCCCAATGGCACCTCTGATGCCATTGCCGACGCCCGAGGGTATACCACCGGCATTTACATCAATGACGAGTGGCGCATCAAGCCGAACTTCACCCTGTCGTTGGGACTGCGCCACGACGTGGAGTTCAACACGATGAACAACAAGTACACGGTACCATGGGCGAATGACCCCACGCTCAAGGCGATTCCTGCGCTCCAGAATTTCCTGAATACCGGTAATCGCAAGAATCAGCTCGGCAATTTCTCGCCGCGCGCGTCGTTCTCGTGGGATCCGTTCAAGGACAATCGCACCTTCGTGCGCGGTGGATTCGGCATCATTTACGATCGTGTCACCAGCTTCATGGGCTTCCAGGAGCGTCGCAACTCCACGTGGCGCACGTATACCTTTGCCAATCCGGGTACCCGCGATCCCGCGGTGTTGCGTCAGCGTGTGATCGCCGGCGCAACGGCCGCCGTCGCGCCGATCCTGATGAACAACGACATGCAGACGCCCAACTCCAAGCAGATGTCGCTTGGCATCGGGCATCAGCTCACGCCGGAGTTTGGCATCAACGTGGATTATGTGCGTCAGCACATGGACAATCTGTACGTCCAGCGCAATCCGAATTACCTCGATCGCACCGTCACGCCGGCCCGCCGCAAGTTGACGCCTGCGTACGGCGACATTCTGATCTGGGATGACATCGGACAGTCGGATTATTCGTCGGTGCTGTTGCAGGCCACCTATCAGCGTGGCAAGGCGCGCTTCAACCTCGGCTACACGCTGGGCTGGTATCAGGGCGACTTCGATACGGCGGGGTTGCCGAACTTCGCGTACGAATTCCTGTTCAATCGCCAGCGCACCACCGGCGACGAACGGCATCGCGTGGCATTCTCGCACATTCTCCCGTTGCCGTTCGGTTTCACCTTCTCCGGTGTGACCACGATCGCGAGCCCGCGTCCGTTCGCCTCCTTCGACGGACGCGATATCAATCTCGACAATATCCTGAACGACGATTTCATTGGCGGTACGGTATCGTCCACCGGTATTCGCACCACGATGCCGGCGAATGAATGGAAGAACTGGTATCGCACCGTCGACATCCGCCTTGCGCGTCCGATTCTGAACTGGAACGGCAAGAAGGTCAGCGTGTCGGCCGAGGCGTTCAACCTGTTCAACTGGAAGAACAACCTGTCGTTTGGCAGCAACCGCTACACGTCGACCGGCGCCGAGCAGGCGACGTTCGGTGTTCCGACGGCGGCATTCGCCGCCCGGATGGCACAGGTGGGCATGCGGCTCGACTGGTAACGCGGGCGGCTCGTTAGCGGTCCAGTAAAACGGCAGGGCGTGGCGTCGGGAGCATCGACGTCACGCCCTGCTGCTGTTTCAGGGGCGCCTTAGCGGTAGAGGAGGTACGGTTTGACCAGCGTGGCAAACTTCGCGGCGTCGGCGTTCCACTGGGTGATGAGCGCGTCCACGGTGCCGGCTTCCACGGCTTTCGTGAGTTGATCGGTACCCGCGAGGCGGTCGATCCCCTTGATGCGGCCGGCGGCGTTGACCGTGGGCTCACGCCACGTGAACTCCTTCGGATGTGCGGCGTAAAACGCGCGCAACATGCGGATGCCCAGCTCCACCGGCTTCACCGCGTTGCGATCGGTCACGCTCACCTTGATCATGGGAATGGTCTTCCCGCCGAACTTGTAGCCCGGTTCAATGGTGCGCGTGGCGGTGTCGAAGCGCACGCCCGGCAGCTTGAGCGCGTTGAGGGTGCGGGCGATCGCCACGTGATCGGTGAGGTAATCGGCGCCCATCAGCGTGAACGGCGCGTCCGTGCCGCGTCCTTCGGTGGCATTGGTGCCCTCGAAGAACACCGTGCCCGGATACAGCAGCTCGGCATCGAGCGTGCGCAGGTTCGGCGAGGGATTCACGCGCGGAATGCCCGTTTCGTCAAACCACATCGCGCGCGTGTAGTTCTTCATGGGGATGACCGTGACCTGCGCGTTGAGCGCCTTGGTGCCCACGAGATAGCGCATGAGTTCACCGGGGGTCAGGCCGTACCGGAGCGCTACGGCGTGCTGCCCCACGAGCGACCGGAATTTCAGATCGAGGATGTTGCCTTCGAACCGGTCGGCGCGAATCGGGTTGGGGCGGTCGAGCACGATGATGGGCTTGCCGGCGCTCGCGGCCGTGAGGGCGAGGGTCCACTGATAGGTGTACACGCGCGCGCCCACGTCCTGAATGTCGTACAGCAGGACGTCGATGTCCTTGAGCATGTCGGGGGTGGGCGTTTCCACGGCGCCGTACAACGAATGCACCGTGACGCCGGTCTTCGCATCCACGCCGCTGCTGATCTTCTCGCCGGCTTTGGCCTCGCCGCGGATGCCATGCTCGGGGCCGTACAGCGCGGTGAGCTTCACGCCGGCGGCCTTGAACAGCAGGTCGATGGTGCTCGTGCCCTTCCGGTCACGTCCCGAGTGGTTGGTGAGCAGACCGACGCGCTTTCCCTTGATGAGATGCAGCGAATCGGTGAGCAGCACCTCGATGCCGGGAATCACATTGCCGCGGGGCTGGGCGGGGCGGGATTGCGCCTCGAGCGGCGCGCTGGGCACAAGGGCGAGGGTAAGCGCGCAGAGCGCCGTGGCGGCCATCGTGGCCGGCTGCCGGAGCGTGGAGCGTGTCATGGCAGGTGGGGAGGGAGGTGAGGGGCGCGCCGAGTCGCGTGCGGCGAGGCACTCGGGGCATCGGTCCGTCACTGCCTAAAGTATCCCCACGCGTGCGCCGCTGCTCGTGCGAGCTCGGTCATCGTCCCCGTGACGCCCCTGTGCGTTACCCAATGCCGTATCCCCGCCGTACGACCGGATGTAGTCCACCTCCAACCGGAACGTCCCGTCCTTGCCGTCGGCGATGTACAGCCCCACGCCGCGGATGTGCGCCACGTCGAGGGGCGCCGCGTTCACGGACCGCCCGAAAATGGAGCTTCGTAGCGCGCTGAAGGGCACGCGCACCGTGGTCCAGTCGGCCGTGGTCGCGATCGGCGCGCGACGCGAGATGTTACGACCGTAGGTACGCAACCCGTCGTCGATCTCCACTTCAAACTGCCGCCCGCTGCCGCGCACCCGGAGCTCGATCCCCGTCTGACCGGTAAGGTCGACGTCGCGGCGCGCGCGCACGGAGGTGAAGCCGCCATCCTGCGTGACCAGCGTGCCGGTAAAGCGCAGCGTCCCCTCGGCCACCGCCACGAACCCCGCGGAGTGACCGCCCATCACGCCGTCGTTCACCACGTCCCACTCCGCCTCGTTGGCGCGGTCGAACGCGAACAGGGTGGCCGGTGCCGCCGGCAGCGCGGGGCGGGGGCGCGCCCCCACGCCCAACAGCACCAGCAGCGACGGCACCAGCAGTCGACGTGCGCGCATCGTTTAAACGGAGAAGGTGATCGCGGCGCCGTTCACCGTGACCGGATAGCTGCGCAGCGGCGCGGTGGCGGGGCCGGTGGCCACCTGTCCGCTGGTGCGGAAACGGGACCCGTGGCAATCGCACTCGAGCAGCGACGAGCTGCTGTTGAAGCGGGCCAGGCCGCAGCTGCTGTGCGTGCAGGTTTTGGAGAGCGCGACGAATCCGGCGCCCGTGTTGATCACGATGGCATCGGCCGCCGAGAGAATCACGAACTGCCCGGCGGTCGCGATACCTGCGAGCGTGGTGTTGATGGTCACCGATGACCCGCTGACCGTGACGCCAGCCTGCGTCGCGCCCGTGTTGCCGCCCCCGGTTGGCGGGGTGGTGCCGCCGGGGGTCGTGGGGCCGCTGCTGGGGGCGGTGGTCCCGCCGCTGCAGGCCGCGGCCAGTGCGGCGGCGACAAAGTAGGCGGCGGTGGTGCCCACAAAGGCACGGCGGTCAACGACGTCGGGAACGGGCGAGTGGGACATGGACCGTGGGCTGAGGGCGGAGAAGAGCGTGGCGACCGGAGACCAAGTGGTGACGGCACGACGCGGTTCCCAACGGTCCCGCCGCGCCGCCGGGCACCGTCATACGTCCAGGAAACTCCATTCCTTCGTGAACGGGATCCGGCTCATGAGGACCGAGCGGTCCTTGAGCACCACGAGCCGGTCGCTGGGGTTGATACCGATGCCGTTTTTTTCGTCGTAGAGCCCGGGCTCCACGGAGAAGGTCATCCCTTCCTCGACCACCGACTCGTCGCCGAGCGCGAGGAACGGCGGCTGGTGTCCCACGAAGTTCTGCCCCTGTCCGTGTCCCGGCCGGTGGTAGATGAACTCCTGCATCCCCTGCTTGATCTGGTACGCGTGCACCTTGTACGCGATGTCGGCGCACACGGCACCGGGCTTGGTCTCTTCCACGATGAGCTGCACGGTGTCGGCCACCACCTGCCACATGCGGTCGTGCGCGCTGTTGGACGGGCGCAGGATGTAGTTGCGATACCCTTCGCCGCCGTAGCCGCCCAGCAGGATGTCACAGTTCACGTACACGGGCTGCCCCTTCTGCAGGGGCGCGTGGAAGAACTGGTTGGGGTGCGGGTACGCGGTGGCGACGCCGGTGCGCACGTAGTTGCCGGTGACTTCCATCCCCACGGCGCTGTGCGGCCGCCCGTCGCGTTTCACGTCGCGCATCATCAGGTTGATGCCGTACTGCGACAGCGCCTGGCCCACCTGATAGTCGGTGGTGCGGGTACCGTGCTCCAGAATGAAGTCGCGCGCGAAGCAGTGCACGAGATCGAAGTAGCGGTACGCGCGCTGCGTGAGCGCGATCTCTTCCGGCGTCTTGATCACCTGCATCCGCAGACACAGGTCGCTCACATCGGCGACCTTGGCGTTGGGGAGGATGCGATCGAAGGTGCGCTGGGCCGACGGGGTGAGTTCGCGGTCGAGGCCGATGGTGGCGTCGCCGAGTCCCTTGGCGGCGAGCTGGCCGAGCACCCACGCCCAGAGGTCCACGCGTCCTCCCTTCGCCAGCTGCCCGCGGTTGGGGAAGCCGCCCTCGGCGTGCGGATAGCAGAAGTAGTACTCGTTCTCGGTGCACCACCACGACGTGATGAGGTCACGGTCGATGGCGGGGGAGAACCAATACACGGTGTCCGTCTCGCGCGTGGGCATCATGGCCCACGTGGTGCGCTCGCCGCTGCCGCGGAAGCAGCCGGTGAAGTACACCAGGTTGACGTCGCTTTGGAGCAGGATCACGTCCACGCCGCGCGCGCGTGCCTGCTCGCGCAGCCGCCGCGACTGTCCCTGATACCACGCCAGCGGCAACCGGTCGGTGCCCACCGGCGCCGGCGTGGGGTGCCGCGGATTCTCGACGAGCAGCCGCTCCGATCCCTCGCGGCCACTGGTGAAGGTGTGGGCGCTGAGCGCCTCGGCAGCACTGGCGGAGGCGGCGAGCCCCAGCCCGATGCGGCGAACGAAGTCACGGCGAGAAGCAGTCATACCGGAATGGAGTGCGCGCGGCGCGCGGCGTCAATAACCACGGCGGCCGCGCCGGTCGCGCTCGCCGTGCCCGCGCGCGTGGCGCATACTTCCGGCAGTACCGCGGGATCGCCTGTTCCGCGGACGTTCCCGCTTTCCCCATCCGATCATGAGCCAGACCGTTCGCGCCGCCGTGATGACGGCACCGCATCAGCCCCTCGAGCTGCGCGAGTTGCCGTGGCCCACGCTCACGCCGGGGAGCGCGATGCTGCGCACGCTGTACTCCGAGGTGTGCGGCACGGACGTGCATCTGCATCACGGCCGGATGGCGGGGGTGCCGTTCCCGATCGTGCCGGGGCACGTGTCCGTGGGGCACCTGGCCGAGATCCGCGGTACGATGACCGACATCGAGGGGGTGCCGTTCCGCGAAGGGGATCTGGTGACATTCCTCGACGTGCACGAGACGTGCGGCGCGTGCTACGAGTGTCTGGTGACCAAGCAGACCACGCGCTGCCCGCACCGGAAGGTGTACGGCATTTCGTATGGTGTGGCCGACGGACCGCTGGGCGGGTGGGCGGATTACATCTGGATGAAGCCGGGGGTGAAGCTGCTGCGGCTGCCGCCGTCGGTGGATCCGGCGCAGTTCATCGCGGGCGGCTGCGGGCTGGTGACGGCGACGCATGCCGTGGAGCGCGGCGGGGTGCGGTTGGGCTCCACGGTGGCGGTGCTGGGGGCGGGGCCGGTGGGGCAGGCGGCGATTGCGCTCAGTGCGCTGGCCGGTGCGCAGTCGGTGATTGCGGTGGGGGCCCCGGCGGCGCGGTTGGAGTTTGCGCGGCGTATGGGGGCCACGGCGGCGGTCTCGCTCGATCTGCCGCACGAGGAGCGCGTGGCGGCGGTGCGGGCCGCCAACGGCGGGCGGGGTGTGGACGTGGTGATCGAAGTGGCCGGCGATCCGCAGGCGGTGGGGCAGGCGCTCGATCTGGTGCGCGACGGCGGCGTGGTGGTGGTGGCGGGGCAATACACCGACGGCGGGCCCATCGCGATCAATCCGCACTGGCAGATCAACCGGAAGCACGTGGAGATCCGCGGCTGCTGGGGGTGCGACTACTCACACTTCCACCGGTCGGTGCAGCTGCTGGCGCATCAGGGCGGGCAGCTGCCGTGGCTGGACGCGGTGTCGCGCCGGTTTGCGCTGGCCGAGGCCAACGAGGCGCTCGCGGCGGTGGCCAACCGCGAGGTGGTGAAGGCGCTGATCGTGCCGGGGTAGCGCGTAGCACGCGCCCGACGCGGGCCTCACCGTTCACATCACGGTTGGATTTTGTACGGACGTCGGTCGAGTCTGCGACGCGATCACCGACCGCCGTTTGTTTGCACCTCACACAAACGTGCGTGTCAGAGGGCGTTTAGCACGGTTCGAAAATTCAAGACGAAGAAGATCCAGAGACCGATCACGGCATGGGAGACGGAGACGCCGACGAGCGATCGTTGCTTGTGAAAGAGCCATCCCCAGAACATGCCGGGGATGAACGTGGCGATCGCGAATTCGAGGCTGAGGTACGCGTGCGCGGATGAAAAGAAGAGATTCGCGCCGACGATCGCGGTCCAGTTGGTCTTCGCTTCGCTCGGCACGAGCATGTCGAGAGAGGCTTGAAGTCCCGAGCGCGCAAAGAATTCCTGCGCCGGTGCCGTCACGATGTAGGTGACCACCAGGACGATGTAGAGCCAGAGGTTGAATTCGTGGAGACCGAACGCATAGACGCCGCGGATATCGATGAGTGGTGTGTCTCGAAGGGCTGGCATCGTCTTCATCGCGAGGAGCTTGAGCAGCGTCACCACGACCAAGATTGGCAGCGAGTAGACCAGCGCCTCGACCGACACTCGCGGCCAGTGGGCGAGCGTCAGCCCGTACGATCGAAGCGGGTATGAACTCTTTCGAATCGTCCACTACATCGGCAGGCACAACAGGACGATGCCGACGGCGACTGTGGTGTTTAAACTCGGACGAACCGACGGATCGAGGCGCGCGAGCATCGCCGTGCCGATCGAATAGATCGCCATGAGCCCGAGCATCGACATCGCGAACGTGCCGGCGGTGACGCGCGCACGTGTCTCAGCGAGCTCGTTCTTCATCGCCGCCGCCGCCGTGCCGCCCATGTGGCGGAGTCGACTCGACAAGAGCTCCACTGAGTTCGAAATGATCTTCGTACGGATCCCACGGCCGATTTCAGACTGCGTGAGTTCGTCGACATTGAGTGTCCATACGTCGACGTGACCGATCGCGACCACCGACGCGGCGGGAGGTCGATTCTCTGCCATCTTCATCTCACCGACGAGCTCGCCCGCCTCGAGGTGCGCCAAGAGTTGCGCATCTGCGGAAGCCGTATTCCTCATGATCGCCACCCGGCCACGTCGGATGATGTGAACGAATGGATCCATGACGCCTTCCGTGATGATCGATGCGTCCGGCTCGTATGGGTTCTCGCGGAGGACGCCGCTCAGATAGAGACGCTGCGCGTCGTCGAGGCCGCGAAAGATTGGCATGCCCCACAGCTCCTCCTCGTTCACGATCGCCTCCGTGTCTTCAAGGACCGTCGTGCTTGCATGACCACGTCATGCACCGCCATCAGCCAGTTTGTACCGCTGCACGACGCGTGGCGACGCTGTGCATCGGGAACAACGGGCGGGAGTTCTGACGCCATGGCGCAGTGTCCGATCTCGGGTCTCGTCGATTGGACGATGTCGGGCTGAAATGCTCGGATCGATTGGGTTTGCGACGCGAACCTCCTTGTGCACTGGTGAAAGAAGCCAGATCAGGAATCGTACGGCGCGATGGCCGGAATCGCCAGCGCCGCGTAGCGGGCGGTACGCGCTCGACATCGGGCGGTGCTGGGTGCCTGTTCGGCGTCTCTCCGGCCGTGGGCCGTTTAGCCTGCGAGGCCCGCAGGCTAACGGCAGCGGAGGAAATCACGCCTCGCGGGCGACGTGGTGGTGCGGTGCAGGGTTGCGGCGGTGCGCGCCGGGCGCACTGCCGTGTTATGCTGCGAGGACCTGCCTGCATAGCGTCCGCCACGCAGGGATTCCACGCCGGAAAGGGGCGTTCGGCAGCAACCTGCATCGTTGCGAGTGCCGTGCGTCAACGGAGCCTGCGTCGCTGCACCTGGATCCTACTTCGTCGCACGTTCCATATTCATTTCACACGCCTTTCGGGCAATGGCGATGACTCTGGCGATTCACGACTTTCTGTCCGACCGCGGACTCGACAAGTGGGTGGCGGAACTCGGTTGCGCCGACGCGCCCATTCCACGACAGGGTATCCGGACAAGTCTCGCATTTTTTGCCCGCGAGGTGCCTCGCCTCGCGCTGAGGGATGCCGTCGGTTTCCTCGCCGCGATGGATCTCTCGAAGACGGTGCGGGAGATAACGCTACGGCCCGGCGAGCGGCTTCTCGGCTTTCGCACCGAGACCGAATCGCCATTCAAACTGTTTTTCGCGCGCCGCGGCGCGTCACCAGACAGGTTGGGCATTAATACGACAGGCCGCGGTCCCGCACACTTCGTGGTACGCGACTCCGTGCGCGCACTCGAATCCTCAACCGCTCCGACGAAGGACAGCTGGAGCCGTGCTGCCGCGAGCCAGGCCATGGGCTTTACGCCCCGCGCTCAAAAGTGGTTCGGCAAGGAGTTCGGCGTAATGGTCCTCGGCGGAGGGCAGCAGCTCATCATTCCGGATTCGTTCAGCAGTCTCGTGGTCGCACAAAGGTAGACGCGAACTGAAGGCGGAATGGGCTTGGATCACCGGCGACCAGATCGCGGCCCGCACGCGTCCATGCGCAGCAGGATCGCAGGCCCCGAAGAATCGTGCGCCTGCTGTCTGACGAACGCTGTCTTCCCCGATCTCGATCTGACAGTCGTGTTCAACGCGTGGAACATCCTCCCGCGTCTGGGCGGATCATTGCCGATACGGAAGAGGCAGGAGCGGTTGGCGAAGGCGGTTGTGGGGCGTGTGTCGATCGCATATCGAATCAGCGTCGCAGGAAGCGTCGCCCGGCGATGTTGGCCTCGCGTCCTTGGTGTCTGAGCGAGAGCGTGGTGACCCCATCGGTGGCGCGCACCACCAGCGCCCCGCCCATCACGCTCCAGCGCCCGGTCTGCCGTGTGCGCGTCGGCTCGACGGCGGAGCCGGGGAGCGAGACCGCGCTCGTGGTCCAATGCGCGAACGTCCCGTCCGCCGCGAGATCCCACCCTTCCTCGTTGACGTACCCGCCGTTGGCGGACATGTTCGACTCCTGCCAACGCCACGCGCCGGCGACGGCCGTGATCGCCGCGCGGTCATCAACGGGCGTGCCTGATCGCAGGGTGCCGAGCAGTTGCTGGGCCGCTTCGCGAAATGCGCTGTCGGCGGGAGGCGCGGCCATCGTCACGACGCCACGCATTGTCTCGTTATCAGCGGGGCGCGCCAACATGCGAACGATGACGACCTCGCCGGCTGGCGTGTGCACGCGCATCGCGCTGGACCAGAGGTCGACACCACCGATGCGCCGCTGGGTGAGTGGCTCCAGCACGGTGGGCGCGTCCCGGAATTGCGCGCCCTGCAGCAGGGCACCGCCATCGGCGATCGCGAATGGCGCCGTCGAATACATACCGCCGTACACGATCAGCGCGCCCTCACTCCCGGAACGACTCCACGCCTCCACGCGCCCGTCGGCGCCAGCGAGGGTCCAGCCTGATGGCGCGGTGTAGGCGAGGCCGAAGCCGGCAATGCGGCGCGTGGCCTGAGCGTCCAGCGCGAAGGGCGCGAGGCAGAGCGCGAGGCACAGGCGTCGCAACGCGCGAGGGCGGACGCAAGGGATCATGGAGTCGGGACCACGATAAAATACCAGCAGGGGACACGTCGCAGGCGACTGGTGCGACCACGGGCCGAGGACCGGCGTGTTCGGTGGAGAGACGTTCGGTAACGTACCGCATTTTCACTCGGCGGTGAGGGCTCGTTGCTGCCGACGTTCGTGGCATGGTGAGAGTCGAGCGATCCTCGGCGGGTACAGCTCGGAGTCGCTCGTCCCTTGATCGTCACGCGGCGTCCCGCGCGCGCATCGAAGTCCAGAATCGGCATGGCGAGTGGAGGCAGCTCACCGCCGTCACCATACTCGGCAGCAACGTGAGCCACGCGCTCGACCGCGCCCTCAGCTCCCCCTGGGGCGAGAGTCCGGTCCTCCGGTCGGCTGACGCCCAGCGCGTGATCGTGTCAGACCCCCATGCCATGATTATACCTGAGGCCGCCACACGAGCCCTCAGCGCCGTTCCGCTCTGCGGCGAATTGAGTGACAGTACGCCCCGCGCTGCAGTTCGGTTCTCCGCTGGTGCCGCAGACGGCGGACGTCCAACAAGGCATCGGTAGCACCCCCCACTTGAGTGAACGCCACGCATTGGAGGAAACAGTGGAGCGCTACACACAACGCGTTGCCCAATCGTCACCGACCGACCTGACGGCCGACGACGTCGCGCTCATCCTCAGGCATCGGGATCATTTCAAGCCGGGACAGGCGGACTACTACATCGAAGCCGGTTCGGTGGGCTCGCAGTTTGGTGGCCGCGTGCTGACCATCGGCGGTCTGATACAGTTGTGGACATCCGGCCAATGGGTCATCCCTTGTGCACGTTGCTCAGGGCGCCTGTACCTCGTCCGTGTTGGCGGATCGCTTCTGAGCGGAAACCACAGCACAACCGGCATCTGCCTCGGTTGCCGTGAGCAAATCACTGGACCGTTGCCAGGCAGTTTCGGGACGTACTACGCCTCGGGGATGGCCATCAGCACGTCAACGGGGATGCCGGTGGTCACTCAGAGTGTGCCGCGTCACGGCTTTGATTGGAAAGATGGGATCAGTACGCACCCGACCGGTGTGAACGTCACGCAAGAGCCCGAGTTCCAGACGGTCACGCTCACCGAAAAGATGCATGAGCGTCGAGTGATCGAAAGGTTCACGACAATGAATGAGGAACAGTCATGAGCAAGAGCGATGAAATGCCTCGCACTTTCGATCCCAAAGCCCTCGACGCCTACTCCTTCGAACAGAAATGGCAGGTGCTGGCTTCGTTACGTCGGCGACTGAACATGACGGATAGACCGTGGCAGGGCGGATCGGTTTCGCTGCGGTTCATGCCAGTGCTCTCCAACGCATCTTGGTCTGCAGACGCCAACGTCGTTTCGCTCAGGCTGTCGAACAGATGGAAAGCACGACTGCCTGCCATGGAGGGGCAGGCCCATATCGCCGGCGATGAGCTGAAGGCTTCGACGGTCATCTGCTCGGTCGATCATGTTCTCGCAGCGGTTGAGCGTGCCGGCGCCGACTCCGTCACATCGCTGACGTGGGAATCCTTGGGTGGACTGAATCTTCCCTTGACCGTCACCATTCGAGCGGACTTCTCGACGGTAACGCTCGTGCAAACCTTCGACGATCCCCTCGGGATTTCCGTGATCCGACGCGGCGGAAAGATCGCATGCGATGGCGACATCGTTGAGTGGATGGCGCGCTTGCCACGTGGAGAGTGGGACTTTGACCGGTATCCGAATGCGTTGCAGAATGAGTACGGCGAATGGCAAGTGCAGCTGACAAGTCTGAAGCTCGAAGAACGCGGCGTGCTGACGGGTGCTGTCTACGTCTTCAACCCGCGTCCTGAGGCGGACGCCGAGTACGCATTTCTTGTAGACCGCTACATGATCGAAACGCGTGACTTTTCGATACACCCTTTGGATGTTCTCGGAACAACGAAATCATCCACCAAGCAGATTGATCAGTTGCTTGTGCGCTCGTGGAAAACGATGGCCAAAGGCTGAAAGCTCCGACCGTCGTGCCATTCCGGTGCCCGCCGTGTGCCCCTTCTGTCAGGGCCCCGTGGGGCGCCGCACCGTGCAGTCGGGGGCGGAGGGGGCGCTGCTGATCTGCCAGTCCGCCGAATGCCCCGAGAACACCATCGGGAAGATCAAGCGGTGGACAAAAAGCCTGAAGATTGACGGCATTGGCGAGAGCGCGACTCTATATGTCCGATTCGCCCTTCATCAACGCTTCCCCTTCCAGAATGACCGCACGGAGTTGCTGTTCCAAGTCCGTAGTCAGGACCGACGCCTCCGTCACGACATCCGACGGCTGGACGCGCCACACGTCGATCTTCACCTCGAAGGGGAATGAGCCCCTCAGAGATTCGGCCCCAGCGGAAATCTTGACGGTGAGGTTGCCAGCGTAGGTTTCATAGCCGTCATCGTCGCTCATGTCGTATCCGTCATCGTCGCTCTCAACAGATAGCTCAGAGCTCACATCATCTTCGGCGTCTGACGTATCCGCGTCGTCGTACTCCGGTCCATCAATCGTGAAGACGCGCCCGGTGGGCGATACAATCCGAATCGTCTCTTCGATCACCGTTGTGGTTTCGTGACACTCAGGGGAGCTCAGCCACCCAGTCTCGTTGCCATTATGATGATCGAATTGGCAAAGATGCGTCCACCCGATCGTTTTCAGTCGAAAGTTCTTGGCAGCAATCAGCGCCAGGAGATCGTCGAGCCCGAGTGCGACCTCTGTGTCGCTCCTAATAAAAACAGCTCCTCCCGAATTCGATACCACAAACTCGGCAGACCATCCGTTGGCGAGTGGCATTGAGTGCGACGCACCATCATTATGGCAATGAATGTCCTCTACGGAAATGCAAATGGTGTGCGCGGAAAGGTCCCACTCGACGCGCATCGCTTTGAGTTGCTGATCGATGTCATGCAATCGGCGCCACAGCTTGGGCCCCGAAAGTTTTGGTGAGGTCTTCTTCTGTTTTTCCGCTTTGGACTGCGGCGGCTTGGCAGGTGCCGCTGCTTTTTTCTTCGTTGTCATTCTCTTGGATTCCCGCGACTTGATTGGTGCTACTGTTGTATTCTATGTGCTCGGCACACCAGCGCTCCTGGCGAGGTGTAAGGGATTCGTCAAAATATCTACAACATCCGGCTCGGCCGCAGCGCAGGTACGCGCGCAGGCCGTACCGCCTTACCGCGCCACACGCCGCGCTGCAGCCACCAGCGCGGCCAGCGCCGCCCGGTCGTACACGCGGCCGTTGGCCACGACGAGGTGCACGCGGGCAACGTGGCCGATGTCAACCAACGGGTCGGCGTCCAGGACCACCAGATCGGCCACCGCCCGCGGCGCCACCGTTCCGAGCGAATCCGCCCCAAGCGAAGCCGCCCCAAGCGAAGCCGCCCCGAGCGAATCCGCCCCAATCGAAGCCGCCGCGAAGTAGCGCGCCGGTTCCGTGGTGACCGTGCGCAACGCCTCGCGTGGCGAGAGGCCGGCCGCCACCAGGTGGCGCAGCTCTCCCACCAACGACTTCCCCGGCCCCCCGGCCGCCAGCGGCGCGTCGGTGCCCCCCAGCAGCGGCACGCCGGCCGCGTGCAGCCCGC
>JARIEX010000205.1 GCA_031127095.1 Gemmatimonadota bacterium | reverse complement strand
GCATCGAACGGACGCGACGCGCGGGCCGGATCATCGTTGCGCGTGGACATGGCGCGGATGAGCGCGAACGCGCCAAAGCACAACGTGGCGAGTGGCGCTTCCGAGCCGCCGGCCAGCATCACGTCGGCGTAGCCATCGCGGATCTGACGGAACGCTTCGCCGATCGCCATGGCGCCCGACGCGCAGCTCATCGCGTTGGTGGAGTTGGGCCCCGACACGCCGAACTCGATCGCCATGTTGCAGCTGGCCGAGCCGCCGAACACGGCCAAGGCCAGCGTGGCATCGACCGCCCGCAGTCCGCCGTGCAAAAAGCGCGCGGCCTGTTCCTCGGCGTATCCCACGCCGCCCAGCGCCGTGCCCATCATCGCGCCCACGCGATCGCGGTCCTCGTTGGCCAGATCGAGCTTGCCGTCTTCCAGCGCCAGCATCGCACTCACCACGGCGAACTCACTGAAGCGATCGAATCGCTTAACGCGCTTGGCGTCGATCCAGTGGGTGGCGTCGAAGTCGTCGATCTGTGCGGCGCACTGCGACCGGTAGATCGACGCATCGAAGCGCGTGGCCGGCACCACCGCCGAGCGTTCGGCGCGCAGCCCCTGCCAGAGCGCCTCGACGCCGGTGCCGATGGGAGTCACGCAGCCGATGCCGGTGATGGCCACCCGACGACGCGACGGCGACGATTCGGGCGTCGTGTGCGGAGGCATGCGCGGGTCCGGCAGGGTGGTCATGTCGGGCTCCGTTCCGCCACCGCGGCCAGTCCCGCCAGCGTGCGCGAGGCGATGCCGTGCACGAACACCGGCGCGATCACTTGGCGGGCGGCGAATCGTCCGATCAGGGGCCAGCGCGGGCCGTTCCACACATGCACGATGCGCGTGAGCGTCCCGCCGTCGACCGGCGTGAAGCTCCACTCCACATCCATGCGCGTGGTCACGCCGCCGATGTGCCGGAAACGCACCCACGGCACGTCGTGATTGACCGCCATCTCTGACAGCCACCACGTGGGCCAGTTGAACAGGCCGAAGGGGCGGTTGGCCGCCATCTCCACCAGTCCGCCGCTGTCGGGCGTGCGATGGCGGAAGCGCACGTACCGGTAGTGCGGCAGGTACGCCGGCCAGTGCTCGACCTCGCGGGCGATGTCGAAGATGCGCGCCACCGGCGCGCGCACGAGCTGCTCGTCGATCTGTGTCACCAGTTGATCCGCCGGCGGCGGTCCCAGGTCGTAGTTCGCGTGCATGGTCGTGGCGGAGGAAGGAGACGACAACATTACGTGGGCACGTTGGTACGCGGACGGGGTGACCACACGGCGACTACCCGGAATCCTGGTGCCCGTCGCGCCCGCACCGGGCACGCCGTGGCACGTTCCACGATCGCCCGCAATTCGTCGCGCGTGAAGCCACGCAAAATCGAGACGATTCCGTCGTGGCGGCTCACGGGATGGAACGCCAGCAGGAACGATGCCGCCCAGAGTCCGGCCACGGCAAGCCAACTGCGGCGCAGATCGCCGACGATCACGGCGGTGCGCGCCACGCGGGTGCATTCCTGCAGCAGCCGGTCGGCGTCGGGGCCGTCGAAATGGTGCAACACCTGTGAACAGGTCACGATGTCGATGCTGCCGTCCGGGAACGGGAGCGCCATCGCGTCGGCGGCGAGTGTGTGCGTGCACGACGCGCCGGCCGCACGCGCCAGCGCGGGCACGAGCTCGATGCCGATCGTGGTCATGGCGTAGTGACCGCGGGCGGCCCGTCGCTGCGCGGCGCGCGGGATGTCGCCAAGGCCGGTGCCGATGTCGAGCAACGTCACGGCGCGCGGCGAGCCCAGGGCCGCAGATCCGTGGCGCAGCACCCGCTGCACCTCGGCCAACACGGCGCGACGTCCACCGAAGAACCGGTTGGCCAGCGCGACGTCGCGTAGCGAGCGCAACGCCAGCGCGGGATCCTGCGCTGGGTCGTCGAGGATCTCGGAGCCGCGTTGGCGCGCCGGCGTGAACATTGCGGCGACGCGCGCGCCTATCGGTCCAACTGCGCGTACCCGCCGCGATAGTACAGCAACGGCTTCGCGTCGCGCGCGGCCCCGTGCTCCACCCGACCCACCACAATCACGTGGTCGCCGGCTGGGTGACGGGCCACCACCCGGCACTGCAGCGAGGCCAGCACGTCGTCGAGGACCGGATCGCCCAGCTCACCCTCGCGGTATCCCACGCCGGCGAAACGATCGTCCACCTTGCCGGCAAAGCGCCGCGACAGCGCTTCCTGCACATCGGAGAGCACATTCACCGCGAAGCTCTCGGCGGCCGTCATCACGGGTGCCATCGTCGCGTCGTTGCCGACGCACACGAGCACCAGCGGCGGATCGAGGCTGAGTGAGGAAAACGCGCTCACGGTCATGCCGTGCGGGGTCCCCTGCGCATCGCGCGCGGTGATCACGGTAATGCCGGAAGCGAAGCGCCCGAGCACGGCGCGGAACAGGTCACGATCAATCATCGGGTCAGGAATCGGAGCAAAGTGCGTGGGCGCAGAACGGCCGACGGCGGTACGAAATCGCCGGTCACCCCGACCAGCAGGTCGGCAAGATCGCGGTCCCGCGTAAGGACACGCGCCGCGTGATTCATCAACGATGGAAAGGCCACGGCGGCTCCAATGAGTTTTTCCACCCGCCACTTGCCGGCAAACGTGCGTCGTCGCGCCTGCCCGTAGGCCTGCAGGGACCGGCGCATGCCTCGCAAGTCTCCCCGTTGCGTGGCCAGCACCGCGTCCACGGCAAACGGGGCCAGCAGCTCACCGCCGCGTAGCGCCGCGTAGATCCCTTCGCCGGTGAAGGGATCGAAGAAGTCGGCGGCGTCGCCGGTGAGCATCGCGCCGGGTGCCCAGGGGCGGGTGGCGTGCGACGCGAATGGCCCCGTGGCGCGCACGGGCGTTTCGCGCTGTGCGCGTGCGAAGCGTGGGGCCAGCGACGGCTGCGCCGCGATCCAGCGCTCGAGATAGGCGGTGGGGTCGCCGGCCATGGTGGCGGCGTCGCGCTGCGGCACCACCAGCGCCACGTTGGTGAGCCCCCCGGACACGGCGGCCAGACCGACGTAGCCATGGGGCGTCACATGCATTTCGCCCAACGTGCCGATCCCCTCGACGCCCCGGTAATGCGACACCAGCGCCACGCGCCGCGGCCACCGGGCAACGTGCGCCAGCCCCAAGCGCCGCGACACGACCGATCGTAGGCCGTCCGCGCCGATCACGAGCGCGGCGCGCAGCGTCTGCAGGCCCTCCGGGGTGCGCACTGTCACGCCGGTCACGCGGCCATCGACGTCCTGCTGCACCTGTTCGACCTTGGCGTGCTCGAACACGCACACACCCGCCTCGCGGGCACGGCCGAGCAGGAGCGTATCCAGAATTTCACGACGGACGCCCAGCCCGCGATCGCGGAAGCCGCGAAAGCCGTGCTGCGCCACGAACTCGCCGTGGATGCGATCGCCCGACGGGGCATGCACCACCATGCCGGTCAACGAAGCCGCATCACCCGCCTCCAGCGGTGCGAGCGCCCCCATGGCGTGCAGGATGCGGCTCGCCTCGGGGCTCACGTATTCGGCGCAGGGCTTGGCGCGGGGGAACCGCGCCCGGTCCACCAGACAGACGTCCAATCCGGCGGTGGCCAGATGCCACGCCGCGGCGCTGCCGGCCGGGCCGCCACCCACCACGATCACCTGCCACGCGCGCGTGCGGTCAGACATGGGTGGAGACGGAAGCGAGAGGAGCCGAGCCGACGGAGCGTGTCAGGAAGGTAACGCGGCGGCGGGCGCGCCGAGTGACCCGAGGAGGACCGCCGTGAGGGCGGCGGCGAGGGTGCACACCAGATTGACCTGATCGTTAGTGAGCCAGTGCCACCCCGTGTGCGCGACCGTATCGGTGCCGCAGGCATGCGTGCGCTGTTCGGTCACCGCGGCACAGCGCGGGCACCAGCGGAGCTGCTGGACGAACGCGCCGACCACGGTATCCACCAGCGCGCCCGTCACGGCGGCTACGGCCACGATCCACGCCTGTGGCGCGGGAACCAGACCGACGGCCACCGCGAGCGCGGCGAAGAGCAGGGCGCCGCCCACCATCGCCGCCGTGCCCGCCACGCTCACGGCGCCCGATCGGCCGGCCGGCACCGGCTGCCACGTGCGCACCGAGCGCGGCGTACCGCCGATCCACGTGCCGATCTCTGTGGCCAGCGTGTCGGCGCCGGCCGCGGCGAGCGCTGCGCTGGCCCACCACGCCGCCGGCAGCGTAGGGTCGTCGCTCAGCAGCGCGACGGCTGCCCCCACACCGTAGACTCCACCGTTGGCCAGCACCTGCATCGCGTCGCGTTGCGCGCCCTTGTCCACCACACCCATGGTGCGCGCCTGTTTGGCGCGACGTCCGCACCGCGAGGCCAACGTGGTGATGGCGAACCACAGGATCAGGAAGGTGCCCCACGGCCACCCGGCCACGAGGGCCGTCGCGCCCACGAGTGTGGCGGCGACGGCGCCGCTCGTGCTCAGGTTGCCCGTGCGCCACGCCGGGAGTGCGATCGCCAGCGCGACGAGCAGCGCCAGCGGGAGGGCCGGACCGTGCGGAGTCGACCACGCCGGCACGGCGTGACGCGCGGCTAGTGCGAGGAGAGAATCGCGGCGGCGCGCGCGCGGAGCGAGGGCGTGGCACGCACCACGCTCCGCTCGCGTCGTCCGGTCGCGCGCAAGGCGGCCCGCATGGCATGCAACTGCCGTTCGAGTCGCGCGCAGCGCTCGCAGCTACCCAGATGCGCGGCCACCATGACGGCGAGCGGTTGGCCCGCGTCGTCATGGGCCGTCAGCTCACCATCCACAAACGCATGCAAGTGCGTCCGGGTCCGCAGGCAGTCGGAAGGCAACGCCGTCTGGGCGTTGTGCGAGAGATTCTGTTGCATCTGCGAGAAACGCTGCCTGTGGGACCGCGGCGGCGCAAGGCAGTGCCCGATGATCGTCGCGCTTGTATCCGCGACGCCTCCGTCGTTACCATCCTCCCGTGTCCTCGATGATTGACGGCCGGTCCGCCCGCGCCACGAATCCAGCCGATGCGCCCCTGTCGCTTGCCGGCGGTCCGCTCGACGCGCGACTGCCGCTGGCGCTGCTCGAGGCCGTCAAGGCCATCGATACGCCCGAGGCGGAACTCGATGCCGAGCTGGTGCATGAGTTGCGGAACAAGCGACTGGGGCTCAGTGAGACGGTGTACCATCAGATCCGACGCTACAACGAGGCGGTGCGCGCGCGTCAGAAGGTCACCTTCGACGAGGTCCTCGCACTCGCTCGGCTGATCGGGCGTCGCCCCGACGCCGATCTGGCGTTCCGGGAGGCCGGCCGCCGGTGGGCTCGCTCCTATATTGCCACCATCGGCGGGATCCAGCGGCGTGCCGCGCGCTCGCTGCCGTCGTTGATCGGGCGCCCGATTGCGCTGCGACTGCTGCGCGCGCTCGCGCATCGGCTCATGGACGGCGCCCTCGTCCGGCAGGGGAG
>JARIEX010000204.1 GCA_031127095.1 Gemmatimonadota bacterium | reverse complement strand
TGCCGACGGCAACCAACAAGCCGGCGAACAGTGACGCGACGATGATCGGTGCACGGAGCGGAATCAGCATGCGCTGACCTACTCGGTCACCGTGCGACCCGCCACGAGTTCGGCCTTTTCACGGAAGCTGAAGATCGCGCCGCACTGCGTGCACACGTAGCTGCCGGTGCGCTCGCCGAGGTCGTACTCCTTCGAGAAGGCCGGATGATCACAGGGCTGCGCCCCCCAAGCGGCCTGAAGGGCAAGCGCGCGTTTCTTCTGCATGACGTCGTGGCTGAGGTGCGGGACGCACAGGCCACGAGCGGCCTGTGCTGGTGCAAGCTAGCAGGTTCCCGCCGTGACGTACTACTCGACGATCTCCTCCTCCTCTTCGTCGTCGTCGTGCACCACCACGTTCTCCCCCACATCCTCCAGCACGTCGCGCGCGTCGGCCGCGTAGCCCTCCGGCACCAGCACGGAAACCCCGCGCGCCGTCGCCCCCTGAAAGCCGGGGCCGAAGATCCCGACCGTGTCATTGTTGTCGCGCATCGCGGGAATCTCCGCCACTTCAAGACGGGCGATGATCATGTCCGCCTCGAGGCCGGAGGGGACGGTGGTGAGGACGTGCCAGGCATTCGTCATACAGCGCTCCATTCGGTGGGATGCGCGGTCGCGTGACCGCGTTCCCTCATACTCGGCGCACCGCCTCCGCGTTCCCGTGCTGAGCGGTCTCGCCTCGCCCTCACACCTTCCGCACGAACTCCGACTTGAGTTTCATGGCGCCGATCCCGTCGATCTTGCAGTCGATGTCGTGATCCCCGTCCACCAGACGGATGTTCTTCACCTTCGTGCCGACTTTCACCACCAGCGACGTGCCCTTGATCTTGAGGTCCTTGATCACGGTGACCGTGTCCCCATCCGCGAGCGGGGTGCCGTTCGCATCCGTGATGCCGGCCGATGCGGTCTCAGCCGCTGGCGCGTCAGACGCGGCCATCGACGACCATTCATGGGCGCACTCGGGGCAGACGTAAAGCGTGCCCATCTCGTACGTGTACACGGAGCGGCAGGCGGGGCACGGCGGCAGCATCGAGTCGGCGGTCATCGGGTCGGGTGCGGGTGAAGGGATGTCGCAATCTATCGAGCCCCGAACGCGACACAGCCCCCGATCCGCGAGGGATCGGGGGCTGTGTGGCACCACAGACCAGCGGCGTGATTACATCGCCAGCGTCTGCAGATCCTGCAGCGCCTTCTTCAGCAGGTCCGTCTTCTTCGGGTCGCAGCTGCGGTTCGACTCGACGTCCGACACCAGCTTCGTGAGCGTCGTGTTGCGCGCCGCGCCCGACGTCTTCTCAGCGCTCGAGATCGACGCACGGATGTCGGCGATCTTCGCCGGCGCCACGCAGCCCTTCCGCTCCAGCTGGTCCGTGAACGCCTTCGCCAGCGCGAAGCTGGGCGGCCAGGAGATCTTCGGCTGACCCTGCGCGTTCAGGTAGTCCCACTTCACGGTGTTGGCCGCATCGATCTCGTTCTGCGAGAGGTACTGGCTCGGCACCAGCTCGGCCACGTCCAGACCACGCGCGATTTCCGAGCTCACGATCGATCCGTTGTACCAATACACTGACCACGAACCGCCCATCGCCATGCGGGTGGAGTCCACCGGGCCGCGATCGAACGAGGCGATTTCCTTCGGCGCCGACGGGTCCGTCCAGTCGAACACCGAGATGCCGCCCTGATACCACGACTGCACCATCACGTCACGACCCGGGATCGGGATCAGCGAGCCGTTGTGCGCCACGCAGTTTTCGTTCGACGACTGCACCGTCGGAATCTTGTAGTAGCTCTTGAACACGAGCTTCTTGTTCACGATCGAGAAGATCGCGTTGGCGCCCCACTCCGGCTTGTCACCGGCGCGGCACTTGGGCGAGGAACCGCCGCCCCACTCGTCGGAGAAGAGCATCTGCGTGCCGTCGTTGTTGAACGTCGCCGAATGCCAGTAGGCGAAGTTCGAGTCGGCCGCCGCATCGAGACGCACCGGCGCCGTCGGGTTGCTGATGTCGAGCAGCAGACCGTGCCCTTCGCACGCGCCGCCAGCCAGACCCAGCGCCGGGTACACCGTGATGTCATGGCACTGCGAGCGCTCGCCACCGCGACCGGCCGGTGCACCGCCCGCCGCGCCGGCGAACATCGTGTTGATCGCACCCTGCGCCATACCACGCACCGTCGCGCTGTCGGCCGCGTTCACCGACGTGCCGCCACGCGCCTTCATGGCGTTGTCGAGCAACGGGCGGATCACCTGCGGCGGCACGACCATTTCGGCGCCCGACTGCGGGTTCTTGGCAATGAACGCACCGGCCGCCTTCGCCGTGGCGAGCGTCTTCGCCGCCGCTTCCTTGTCGGCGTCGGAGAGGCCGTGGCCCGGCGCGGCGCTGAGGCCGGCGAAGATGTTGGCGCGACCGACCACCGCGGCGCTGGCCGGGTTGGCCAGAGGCACCTTGATGATTTCGATGCGCAGGCGCGACGAGTTCGGATCGTCGGCCGCGACGTCGGCACAGCCTTCGAGTTCACCCGCCGAACGGATGCCCGACGAACCGGAGACGTAGATGTACACGTTCTCCTTGTCCTTCGGATCCTCGAGCACGGTGTGCGTGTGCGAGCCACGGCACGTCTGTACGTTCGCGATCAGCTTCGGGTTCTTGATGTCGCTGATGTCGAACACGCGCACACCACGCATGCGCTCCTTGCTGACGGGATCAGGCACGCCACCCGGCTTGCAGTCCACGCGGCCGTTGTTCGCTTCGGCCGACATGAACATCAGGTTCTTGTACACCGAGATGTCGTTCTGCGACGCGGGGCACGAGTAGGCCACCACGAGCACCGGCTTGGCCGGGTTCGAGATGTCCCAGATCACCGGACCGTTGTAATTGCCCTGAATGGCGTACTTGCCCGTGAACGCCAGATCGGAGTTCGTGATGCCGAGGAAGCCCGGCGGCGAGACCGCCTTGGCGACGACCTTCATGTTGGAGATCGCTTCGCCGGCGTCGAACAAACCGGCCTTGAGGCCGACGCGCGGATCGTTCATCGGCGACGGGGCGGTCTTGGGCTTCGCCGGCGCGCACGCGGCGAGACCCAGCAGCGCCACGGCCGCGTACCCGGTGACAACACTCGCCCCGCGACGACGCGGAAGTGCTTCTGACATGTCTGTTCCTGTGAAGAAGAGGTGGTGGTGATCGTGCGTGTCGTACATGTCCTGCCTGGGATACCGTCGGCCGCCGGCCGTTACGCCGGTGGAGCGAATCCCATGTCCAGCATCATGGTGAACATCCGCTTGATCTCGGTGCTCTGATCGACTTCCACGTCGTTCGCGAACTTGAAGACGGTCTCGTCCTGTCCCGCCCCCTGCGCCGCGAACAGCGTCTTCACCATCGACACCGCCCCGCGGTGGTGCTGGATCATGAAGGTGAGGAACAGGCGGTCGAACTCCGTGCCGCGCGCCGTGTTGAGTTCCTTGAGCTGCGCGTCGGTGAGCATGCCGGGCATCGCCATCTGCCCCATGCCGGCCATCCCCGCCATGTCATGACCGGCGTGCGCGGCCATGTCGTGCCCGGCACCGCCCATGGTGACGTTGCCAAGCGTGTCCACCATCGGCACCGTCTGACGGCGATCCTTGAGCCACGTCTGCATGATCGTGATCTCATCGGACTGCGCATTGATGATGCGGGCCGTGAGTCGCTGGACCGATGGACTGGCCCCATGCGTGGGAGCCCAGCGTGAGATCGTGATCGCCTGCGCGTGGTGGTGGATCATGCCACTCATGAAGTCCACATCGGCCTGGACCCACGCGTAGCGCAGGCTGTCGGCCTGGGCGCGGGCGATCGCCGCGGCGTCGCCCATCTGGAAGGCAGGTCCGGCCGATGAGGCCGACCGCGAGGTGGCGCAGGCCGTCATGGCGACGAGCCCGGCGCTCACGGCGGCCAGGCGGATCGGACGGCGGATCGTGGTACGCATCGGTATGCTCACGTGATGGGACACCGGCAGCGGACGGAAAGGTGTAATCTGTAACGGTACAGGGGGAGAGGACGCCCGCAAGCCATGAAACCTAATCCATGCGTCCCCCGGACAGCCCAGGCAGGCGAGGGCTAGGACTCGCCCAGTGGGATCGCCCGTGCCCCCGTCACCGTGACCAGGGCGAGCCGCCGCAGGTGTACCGAATCGGCCGCGGCCACGTACGCCGACGTCTGCTGCGACGACACCAGCGCCCGCGTGAGCTGGGCCAGGCCGCCGCACACGTACCGGTTGCACAGATTCGAGCGCAGCGCGCGTGGCAGATTGCACCCCGCCGTGGTGTGAAACACGCACGAGCCGCGGTAATGACGGGTCGGCAGGTACGACGCGTAGCAGGCTTCCAGTGATTCGGCGGTCACCGTCTCCCCGTCGTCGGTGAGCTGGGCGCGCACCCGCATGATGCTGTCGGCATGCAGAAAACCGTGCGTCCCGCCCGCCGTGCAACACTCCCCGCGGCAGGTCCCGCAGCTGGCCCCGATGATATCCGGCATCGCCGGGATCGACGCGGGAAGCGCCCATCCGGCGTCCTCGCGGGCCTGCACGGCCTCCGCGCTCATCGGCGCGCGGTTGTCCCGCACCGCCTCCCTGAACGCCTCGGCAATCGTGCCCCGCAGCTTGTCCAGAAACGCGTCGCGCGACGCCTCGGGGAGCTCGGTGGTATTGCGCGTATTCGCCGGCAGCAGGATCACCGGCAGCGCGGGCAGGGCGTGTTCCGCGCGGTCCTCGCGGGCGATCTGCTCCGCCTGGGCCGTCAGGCGGGCATTCCGGGCCCGCTGGGCCGCGATCGGACTCTCGCGCGAAGACATGCCTCAACCTACCAACCGGGGCCTCCCAGGGGGTACGGAATCCACGCCGCTATGGTTGATTCTGCCGTATGACGAAATCCCGGTGGACCATCCCCCTCGGCGCCGTCCTCGTACACCTCGGCATCGGCTCGGTGTACGCGTGGAGCACGCTCAACCGCCCCATCATCGCCGCGATGCCGACCCAGGCGTGGTGGGCGAGTCCGCCGTATACCACGTTCACCTCGGCGCTCGTCCTGCTGGGCCTCAGTGCAGCCACGCTCGGGCCGTGGGTGGAGCGGCAGGGCGCACGGGTCGCCGGACGCACCGCCGCCGTCTGCTTCGCCAGCGGGCTGGTGCTGGGCGGCATCGGCCTGCTGCTGCAGCAACCGCTGCTGCTCTTCCTGGGGTTGGGCATCCTGTGCGGGATCGGCTGCGGCATCGGCTACATCGCCCCCGTCAGCACGCTCGTGAAGTGGTTCCCCGAGCGGCGCGGCATGGCCACCGGCTTCGCCATCATGGGTTTCGGAGGTGGTGCCTTCGTGGCGGGATACGCCAATGCGTTCCTGATCGAGCGCGTGGGCGTGGCGAATACGCTGTTCGTACTGGGCGCGGTGTATCTGGTGCTGATGCTCGCGGGCGCACAGCTCCTGCGCCCGGCCCCGGAGGCCGCCCAGACGGCATCGACCG
>JARIEX010000203.1 GCA_031127095.1 Gemmatimonadota bacterium | reverse complement strand
GCGGTGGCACCCGCCAGGGAGGCGGGCACGAGGGAACGGCTTTGAATCGGCACGATTCGACGGAAAGGGAGGAGTGCAGGCGTAGCGTATTGTAGTATTTTCCACGCCTCATGACTTCCTCGAATCTTTCCGGGGGCTCGGCCCCTCTCGCCAGCGCGGGGTTCTGCGCGGCCTGCGGCGCGGCCCTCTCCGCCGGCGCCCGCTTCTGTCACCGCTGCGGCACCCCCCTCGGACAGGGGCTCCCCGTGGTCCGCCAGCCGGCCGCCAGCGGTGCCGCCGCCGTGCTCCCGTGGGGCGTGGCCTTCGTGGCCCTGCTCGCCCTCGTGGCCATGTTCGCCGGAAAAAACTTCGGCGCAGCCAAGGGCTCTGGCATCGACGGCTCCGCCAATTCGCTGCCCACGCAGGCCGTGGACGGCGCCGCTGGCGGCGCCCCGTTCGCGCAGGGTGGGGGCGGGGGCGCCGCGCCGAACATCGCCAACCTCTCCCCCAGCGAACGCGCCAACCGGTTGTACACGCGCATCATGGAGTACGCCGAGGGGGGCAAGGTCGACTCCGTGGCCTTCTTTGCGCCCATGGCCATGGCCTCGCATGAGATGCTCACCGAGCCGACGACCGACGAACGCTATCATTTTGGCCGCATCGCCGAAGTCACCAACGCCGCCCCCGTCGCCATCGCTCAGGCGGATTCCATCCTCGCAGGCAACCCCAACAATCTGCTGGGACTCCTGCTCGCGGCCCGCGCCGCACGGATGTCCGGCGACACGGCGGGCGCCAAGCGCTTCGACCAGCGCCTCCTGAAGGCGCTCGAGCCGGAACTCGCCACGCGGTTGCCCGACTACGACATGCATCGCGCCGAAATCGACCGTGCCGCCGACGAGGCGCGCCGCCCAAACTGACGCGGTCACGCGCGACCGTGTGATCCATCGCGGCCAACCGATTGCCGTACCCTCGAAAAGGTGGTACGGTGATCAGGACGACAGGAGGCAAGCCCTACTGTCCTGTGCAGGAGCATGCGACGCCGTATGCCCGCCGCCCGATCCGGTCAGGACCGATCATCATTCGTCGCTGTCGCGGCGTGCTCCGCGGGGCCAGTCCACGTCGTGACACTCCTATCGCCTGACACCCCGCCCGACACGCGGGGTGCGATTGCGCCGAGCCGCCTCACCGACACGCTCACGCACTTCGTCCGTGATCTGTCCGACAGCGCCCTCACCGTCGGCGACCTGTACGAGCGGCTCGCCGACACGGCTCGGGCGCTGATCGGCGTCGAAGGCAGCTGCGTGCTCGAGGTCGAGCCCGATGGCTACCGCGTGGCGGCGCCAAGTGGCATTACCTCGGTGTGCCGTGGACACCTGTTCACGCTCGACACGATGCCGCCGCTGTTCCGGCAGGTGCTGCTGTCGGGGACCGCTGCCTACGACAACGGGGACACCGCACCGAAACAGAGCGGCGAAGGCCAGCAGTTCCCGATCGACATGCGCCAGTTGGCCGCCACGCCCATCGTGCTCGACGAGCGCGTGCAGGGACTGCTGATCAGCGTCAACCACCACGACGCCCGCTTCCGCGCCGAGGACGTGGCCCTGATGGGTTATCTCGCCGCACACGGCGCGCTCGTAATGCGGAGTCGGGCGCTGGTGCAGCAGGCCGAGCACGCAGCAGACAACGCGCGCACGCGCGCCGAGGAGGCCGCACTGGCCGCGCATGTAAACGCCATCCTGGTCAAAACCGCACGCGCGCTGGCCAACGCCACCACGAGGGAACGACTCTACGCCGGCCTGGCCGAGGTGCTCGTGCAAGAGCTCGGCGCCAGCGGCTTCGGCGTCTACGACGCCGACCGCGTGCAGCGCACCGCGCGCGTGGAATACCAGTGGGGAAGCCCCAGCATTGAGCCGGCGCGTATGGAGACCGCCTTTTGGGGCACGCCGCTCGCTGAGGTCGTCCTGCAGGCATCCCCGGTGTTCATCGAGGATCTCCGGCGCGAGGACCCGGACAGCGACATCGGGCAGGCGCTCATCGAGGCCGGAGTCTTCGCCCTCGCGCTGCTCCCGCTGGTCCTCGAGGAACGCACCCAAGGCGTGCTCGTGGTGCGTTTCCCCGGCACGCGCCAGTTCGACGACGCCGACCGCGCCTTGCTGCGCGATCTGACCACCCAGGTGGCGCTCGCCTTCCGCACCACGATGCAGTTCGGCGAAATCGAACGCCGCGCCGATCGTCTGGCCCTGCTCGCCCGCGCCCAGCAGCAGCTCACACCGCTCATCAGCACCGAGCAGCTGCCCACCGCCATCGCCGAGGCAGTGCATCTCGTCATCCCCTGCCAGATCGTCGAGGTGCTGTCGCTGGGCGAGGATGGCCCCCAGCGTCTCGTCCGGATCGAAGACGGCCAGGTACGGTCATCAGCGCCCAGCGACGCGTCCGAAACGGAGCTCGCGCGGGAAACATCGCTCACCGGCATCCCCAGACTGGCGTCCTGTTTCGTCCCGGTCCCTGGCCTCACAAAAGGAACCGTGGAGCTGTGCGCCCCCGTCCGCGCCGGCCGGCGAGACGTGGGCGTCATCCGGCTCGTGGACACGAGACCCGATGTCTTCGCGCTGCAGGACCTCGACCTGCTGACGATCATGGCGCGTCATGCCGGCACCGCGGTCGAGAGCGCGCGCCTGTTTGCCTTGCAGGAATTTCAGCGACAGCGCGCCGAAGGCGCCGCCGAAATCGCGCGCGTCACCCTGCAAGCCACCACGCTCGCCGAAGGGACCGCCGAGCTGTTGCAGGTCCTTGACCGCCTCATCCCGTCCAACGGCAAGGCGCTCGGAGTGGCACGTGCGCGCGATGGCCAGATCGAATACATCGCCACCAGCGGCACCCTCGATCCGCTCAAGGGGCACCGGCCGGGGAGCACCAAGGGCATCGACCAGTTCTCCCCCGACGGACAACCGACCGAGCTGCACAGCCTGCGCGACGTGGCACCGGACGATCTCGCCGAGTCGCTCTCCGATGAATGGGCGCTCGTCGTGCCGCTCGCCGCCCGCGAGCGGACGCTCGGCGTGCTGCTGGTCACCACGCCGCGGACCAGCCCGCTGCGGCATCGCGACCGGATTACCCTCGAGCGCCTCTCCACCTCGATCGCGCTGGCGCTCGATGCGCTACTGCTCGACGAAGACGAGGGGCTCGCCCGCGAGCGCGAGCAGCTGCTCGCGACGGCCATCACCATCATCGATCACCCCATCTTCATTCTCGATCGCGTCGGCGTGCGCTACGCCAATCCTGCGGCCGCCCGCGAGTATCGCTGGAGCCAGGTCGAGCTCATGGAAATGCAATTCGACCAACTCGTCGCCGGCCGCGGCACCCGCGAAGGAGAGCAGGAAACCGAGGGCCTGCTCGACGCCGGAATCCAGCTGTCGCACGACGTCCACCGACGGAGCGACGGGACCGATTTTCCGGCCGCCGTCACCATCAGTGCGCTCACCGGCACTGACGGCGAGTCGCTTGGGCAAGTCATCAGCGTTCGCAACGTCAGCCAGGATCAGCGCCTCGAAGAACAGTTGCGCCAGACGGAAAAGATGGTCGCCCTCGGCGAACTCGTGGCCGGCGTGGCGCACGAAATCAACAACCCGCTCACCGGCATCTCGGCCTTTGCGCAGATCCTGCTGGAAGAGGAATTGATCGGCGACCAGCGCGAGTCCATCCAGCTCATCAAGCAGGAAAGTGATCGCGCTAAGATGGTCATCAAAGATCTGCTCTTGTTTGCGCGGAAAACCGATCGCGGTGCCGGTCCGGTCGACATCAACGACATCATCGAGCAGACCATCCGCCTGCGTTCCTATCCGCTCCGTCATGCCGGCGTGACCGTCACGCTGGAGCTCGACCCCGCCGCCCCGCAGATCAGCGGCGACTCGCAGAAACTGCAGCAGGTCCTGCTCAACATCATCGGGAACGCCGAGTACGCCATGCTCGATCGCCCCGAACGACGGCTCGTCCTGCGCACCACGCGCGATGGCGGCCGCGTGATCATTACGGCGGCCGACACGGGGCGTGGTATGACCCCCGAGGTCCGCCGGCGCATTTTCGAGCCCTTCTTCAGCACCAAACCAGCCGGCAACGGGACGGGACTGGGGCTCAGCGTCAGCTACGGTATCATTCATGCGCACGGTGGGACCATCACCGTCGACTCCGAAGCTGACGTGGGAGCCACCGTGACCATCGCCCTTCCTGCCGTGTCCTCCGAACGCCCATGACCAGTCTCCCGGGTCAAGACCCCCTCGTCGCCATTGAGGCGGCCGGCGCCGCCCTCGCGCAGGATTCCATCCGCCGCATTCTCGTGGTCGACGATGAATCCACCATCCGGCTGGCGCTGAGCCGCTTCCTCCGCACACGCGGGTTCGAAGTCGAAGTGGCCGACTCCGGGGTGGCGGCGCTCGAACTGCTCGGCACCAACCGCTTCTCGCTCATGCTCTGCGACCTGCGGATGCCGGGAATCACCGGCCTTGAAGTCGTGCCACGGGCGCTCGCGATCGATCAGGATCTGGGCATCATCATGCTCACCGCCATCAACGACGCGGCCAGCGCCACCGAGGCGTTGTCGGGGGGTGCGTTCGACTATCTCACGAAGCCCGTCGAGCTCACCGACCTTCAGGCCGCGGTCGAACGCGCCATGATGCGGCGCGTCCGCAACGTCGAGCGCCGCGCCGTCGATCGCCTGATCCGCGAGGAGGTCGCGATCCGCACCGTGCAGCTCGAGCAGGAGAAGGGGGCGCTCCGCGCCATGACCGTCAGCGTGGCCGAAACGCTGATCAACGCCATGGAAGCCAAGGACCTCTATCTGCGCGGGCACTCGCTCCGGGTGGCGGACATCGCGGCCGCGATCGCCGGCCACCTCGCACTGGGCGACGCCTTCGTCGAGACCATCCACACCGCCGGCCGACTGCACGACGTCGGCAAGATCGGCATCCGTGAGGTGGTCCTCAACAAGCCCGGCCCGCTCACCCACGAGGAGTTCGCGCACGTCAAGGATCACGTCCGCATCGGTCTCGACATCCTCTCACCGCTCCAGCACCTCGGCGACGCCCTGCTCTACATCCGCGACCACCACGAGCACTGGAACGGTGGCGGGTACCCCCACGGGCGGGCGGGCGAAGACATCACTATCGGCGGGCGCATTCTCACCGCCTCCGATGCCTTCGACGCACTCACGTCGCAGCGCGCCTACCGGGAACCAATGTCCGCCCGCAGCACCCTCGATTACCTCCACACGCAGGTCGGTCGACTCCTCGAGCCTCGGGTCTTCGAGGCCCTCACCGTCGTGGTGGAGTCGGGGCAGGTCACGGGCATCCCCCGCATCGACGCCGGACCCGGTCACGCCACGGGCACGTGACCGAAATGGCGCAACGACGCCGCATTCCGGTCGCGAAGTCGCACGCACATGTGCGCCGCGCTTGACTCCCGCGCTTTTTGTATGTACTTGGTCGTGCAGTGCGCAGCGCCCGAAGTTGTGGGCACCGCAAACCGCATCACCAGCGGCGGTATTGGCGCCG
>JARIEX010000202.1 GCA_031127095.1 Gemmatimonadota bacterium | reverse complement strand
CTGCGGGCTTGAGGTACTGAGTACTGGGTCGTGGGTCCTGGGAGCCTAAACGCTGTCACCCCAAGCCACTCGTGTTACCGTCCCCATCCCTCGCACACCGCCTCCAGCACGTCCGTGGCGCGCGTGATCTGCTCCAGTTCCACCCACTCCGTGGCCGAATGCGCGCGGGCGATATCGCCGGGGCCGAAGCAGAGGGCCGGAATCCCCGCTTCGGCGAAGAGGGCGGCGTCGGTCCAGCAGGACAGGCCGGCGATCCGCGGCTCGAGGGACTGCGACGCGCAGGCGCGCGAGACGGCGGCGATGAGCGGCGCGTCGGCGGACAGATCGAGTGGGGGTTGCGCGCACACCAGCGCGAGTTCGGCGCAGAAGCCCCTGCGGGTTGCTGACAGCCTGTCGCACAGCGCCTGTACCTCGGCCAGCGCCTGCGCCCCGGTCTCCCCCGGCAGCGTCCGCCGCTCGATCCGCACGACGCAGCGTTCGGCGTAGGTGGACCACCCTGTCCCGCCGGCGATGGACGATACGTGGAGCGAGGCGCGTCCCAGCAGCGGATGCACGCGGGTCGTCAGGACATCAGTCTCGAAGTGGTCGAGCGCGGCCACCAGCATCGCCGCGTTGCGATTGGCGTCGATCCCCACGTCGTAGCGGCTGCCGTGCGCTGCACGGCCGTGCACCACGGCCTCGATCCACGCGAACCCTTTGTGCGCCGGCGTGACCGCCAGACGCGTGGGCTCGGTGATGATCGCGCCGGTGGCTTGCACCCCATGTGCCAGAAACGCCCGCGTGCCGATCGACTCGTATTCCTCGTCGCACACGGCGGCCACGATGATTTCACTCGCGAGCGCCCCCCGCGCGGCGGCGCGCGCGGCCGCGACGCACATCGCGGCGATGCCCCCCTTCATGTCGGTGGCACCACGTCCGTAGAGGCTGCCGTCGCGGACCTCCGGCGTAAACGGCGCATGCGTCATGCCGTCGGTGCCGACCACATCGAGATGCCCGTTCAGCACCAGCGGCGAACAGCCGGCGGGGCCGATGCGCGCGATCACGTTGGCGCGCCCCGGCGCCACCTCCTGCTGCCACACCGCAAAGCCCCACGTCTCGAGGACCCCCGCGAGGTACGTCGCACAGGCACGCTCGCCGGGGCCGTCGGGCACCAGCGAGGGATTCCGGGAGTCGATCGCGACCAGCGCGGCGGTCAGCGCCACGGGGTCGAGCGGCAAGGGAGACGTCACGCCGTACAGTCTACGGCTTAGGCGCGTGTCGCGACACCGCCGCACCCATTGACCACTCAACGCCGGTAGTCGCCACTCGCCAGGGCAGTACCTCGCCGAAGGGCCGAACGGCCTCGGCGACGCGTGCGGATTCGCCGGAGGGGCTGAATACGACTACGCAGCCCCCGCCGCTCGCGCCCAGTGCCTTGAGCCCCTGCGCACCCGCGCCGCGCGCCGCCTCGGCCAATGCGTCGATGCGCGCCGTCGTGATGCCCGGATGCAGCGCGCGCTGGTGCACCCAGTGTTCATCCACCAGTGCGGCCAGCGTCGTCACGTCGCCCGCGATCAGCGCGCCGCGCATCCCGCGCGCCAGCACCGCCATCCGATCCAGCGCATTCACCACTCGTGGTATCCGCTCGCGGTACGCGGTGAGGACCGCCGTGATGGTGTCGCCCGAGAGGCGCGACTCGCCCGTGTACACCAGCAGGAGGCGCGATTCGAGATCGGTGCGGCACGCATCGGACAGTGCAATCCGCTCCACCGACACGGCCGCACCGAAAGTGAGGCCGAGGGCGCCGCCGTAGGCGGCCGCGTAGTGGTCCTGCCGCCCGCCGGCGACCCCCAGTTCCTCGACCTCGGTGGCGCGACTCCACTCGGCGATCGCCGAGAGGTCGGGCGAAGCGGCGATGGACGGACCCCGTGCCGCCGAGAGCGCCGCGGCCAGCGCCACGCCCGCGGCCGCCGAGCCGCCCAGTCCGGCTCCGATTGGGAAATCACTCGTGATGGCGACGTGGCCGCCAAATGGTGTGCGGCGGAGCGCCGCCGAGACCAGCGGCAGGCGGCCCGTTTCGGCCGGCCCAGGGCGGAGCATCACGCGGCTGCGTCGCTCGATGGCGAGGTTGCAAACGAAACCGCCCCGCTCTTCGGGGTAGGGTGGGACATCTGTCCACCCACCCCCGAAGTCGAGGCGACTCGGGGCCGACGCGACCAACACGCCGCTTACTTCTTTTTCGCGGGCGCCTTCTTGGCGGGAGCCTTGGCGGCCTTCTTGGCGGGCGCCTTCGCCGCCGGCTTGGCGGGGGCCTTCGCGGCTGGCTTGGCCGGCGTCTTGGCGGGGGCCTTCGCAGCTGGCTTGGCGGGGGCCTTCGCGGCTGGCTTGGCCGGCGTCTTGGCGGGGGCCTTGGCAGCCGGCTTGGCTGGAGCCTTGGCGACCGGCTTGGCCGGCGTCTTAGCGGCCGGCTTGGCAGGGGCCTTGGCCGGCGCCTTGGCAACCGGCTTGGCGGCTTCCTTGGTTGCCGGCGCCTTCTCAGCCGCTTTCTCGGCCGCCTTCACCGGGGCGGCCGCTTTCGCAGGGGCAACCGGTGCAACGCTCGCGGCTGGCTTGGCCTCGGCCGCAGGCGTCGTCTCGACCACCGCCGGCGTTTCGACCTTGGCCACCACCACGCGCGGCGCCTTCGGCTCGAGGGGTGCGAAGGTGACCTTGTCGGACGGCTTCTGGGAGTCGATGCGCATGGCGGCGCGCGCTTCGAGCGCCGCTTCGGCGGCCGCGGCCGGGGCGGTCACCGCCTTGGGGAGCTGGCCAAGCGGGACGGGCTTTGGCGGCGCCGCCTTCGGTCCGGGGACGGGCAGCGCACCGTGCTTGGCGATGTAGGCCGCCTCAGCCTGCTGGATCAGGACGTCGGCCTCTTCCTGTCCCATCTGGCCGCGGCGCACCATGTAGTTGATCAGGTCGCGGGCGCTTTCGATGGCGAAGGCGCTGAAGCCCGCCGCCGCGCCAATGACCTCGCGCATCGCACCGGCCATCTTGCTGCCGGCCTCGATGCTGATCTCGTGCGCACGCTGCGCCATTTCGGCCGCCGTGTCGCGCGCATCTGCGGCCCGGTGTCCAGGCCCGCGGCGCGGAGCTGGACTGGCGGGAGGGGCATCACCGTCCGTGATGATATCGTCGTCAGCCTGCGGCAAATCGGCCATGGGTCGAACGCACTCCTTCCGCCAGCAATGAAGGTAGAGGTGCCGCCCGACGCGCCACGGGCAACAGGACGTCCTGTCCTACCCGAGTACCGCCCGCGACTACCAGAATGGGGGTAACTATATGATTCTCCGACATCTATGCAAGTCATCCGGACGTGATTTGCGAGGTCGGCGCGGTATGATTGTGCGACCGGCCATGGCGGTGATTGACCGTTAACGCGTCATTTTCGCCTCTTTATCGCCTTTTTTACGATACACCATAAAGTCTTCTTTAGGTCATCATGACGCCATTACCGCTCTCCGGCATCCGAATTCTTGATTTGTCCCGAGTGCTCGCCGGACCGCACTGCAGCATGACGCTGGGCGATCTCGGGGCGCAGGTGATCAAAGTCGAGCGCCGCGGAGCGGGCGACGATACCCGCGGATGGGGGCCGCCCTTCGCCCCTGACGGCCAGTCGGCGTACTTCCTGAGCACCAACCGGAACAAGCTGTCCCTCGCCGCAGACTTTCGGTCCCCCGCGGATCTCGCCCTGGTGCTGGAGCTCATCGCCACCGCCGATGTGGTGATCGAGAACTTTCTTCCCGGTGTTTTGTCGCGATCAGGTATTGATGCTGATCTGTTGCTGTCGCAAAATAGCCGGTTGCTCTGGTGCACCATCTCCGGCTTTGGTCCCGAAAGTCAGCGGCCGGGCTATGACTTCGTCGTACAGGCGGAATGCGGATGGATGGCGATCACCGGCGAGCCGGATGGCCCTCCGCTGAAGGCCGGCGTCGCGCTGGTGGACCTGATGGCCGGTAAGGATGCCGCCATCGCGGTGCTCGGGGCGCTGGCGGGACGTGACCACCTCCACACCGTCGCCGACCGGCGGTTGCACGTCGCCCTGCGCGACTCGGCCCTGGCGGCGTTGGCCAATGTGGCGCAGAACGCGCTGGTCTCGGGGCACGAGGCGGTGCGCTGGGGGAATGCGCACGCCAATCTGGTGCCGTATCAGCTGTTGATGGCGGCCGACCGGCCCTTGGTGCTCGCGGTCGGCACCGACGCCCAATGGCGCGTCGCGGCGCACGCCCTTGGACTGGCGGCGCTCGCGGCCGATCCGGCACTGGCGACCAACGCCGGACGGCTGGCACACCGGGCGCGCGTGGTCGAGGCGGTGAGCGCGGCGGTGGCGCAACAGCCGGCGGCCGCGTGGATCGCTGCCCTCGAGCGTGTGGGCGTGCCCTGTGGCCTCGTGCGCGGCGTGCAGGAGGCACTGCGCGACAGCGGTGCGTCGCCCCACACCGGCGTGTCGCCGCAGGGACATGGTTCCGTTCGCTACGCACCGCCATTCCTGGACGCCCACGGCGAACTGATCCGTACTTTTCAGTGGAGTGCGTTCGACCACGTGCCGATACTGCCCGCAGGGCCCGTGTGACGTCTTTCGCGCCCATTCGTCTTTCCCGCGAGACGATCGGCGATGTTCTGCCTATCGCGTTTGTCGGGAGGGGTGTCAATCCTGATTCTGCGGCGTTATCGTAGCGCCGTGAACATGACGGAAGAAGAACCCACGCCCGCCGACGTCGATACGGATCAGGACGTCATCTCCCGCATTCTGGCGGGAGAGCGCGATGCCTTCGCGATGCTGATCGGCCGGTATAGCGATCCGCTGTATCGGCATGCCTTGGGCATGACGGGAAGTCCCGACGTGGCCGAAGACATTCTTCAGACATCGTTCATCAAGGCCTATCACCACCTCGGTGAAGTCCGCGGTCGATTCGATGCCTGGCTGTTCCGGATCGTTGCCAACGGGTGCAAGGACTGGCTGAAGAACATTCGGCGCACGCACCTGAGCTACGACGAAGACGACCAGCCCTCCAGCTTCGCGAGTCCCGATGAGGATCTCGACCGCACCGAAATGCGGTCGGACCTCGACTCCGCCCTCGCGCAACTGGCCCCATCGCTTCGGGAGGCCTTCATCATGAAACACGTTGAAGGACGCTCCTACGAAGAAATGGCGGATCTCTTGGGAACCACCGTGGGAGCACTGAAGATGCGCGTGCATCGGGCACGTGAAGCCCTTCAGACCTTGCTCGAGGAGAAATACGCCTAATGCTCGACCGTCATGAAGCGCACAATGACCGTGATTTCGGTCAGGATATGCCCGCGCGCGACACCGCGCGGGGGACCGATCGTCCGATGGCAGATCGCGAAGTGCCGCTTCCCGGGACGGCCGCTGCGGCTGACACCTCGCTCGTGATCCACCAGTGGCTCGATGGTGAGGCCAGCGAAGCCGAGGCGCGCCGCGCGGACGCGGGACAGGTGAAGATGTGGAACCTCGTCACGGCGGAAGCCGACCAGCGGCGTCGCATGACGACGCCGGCC
>JARIEX010000201.1 GCA_031127095.1 Gemmatimonadota bacterium | reverse complement strand
CAGCCCGGACTGGGTCAAGTTCACCATCGACCGGCCGATGATGCGCGAGCCGGGCACGCAGTTCAACTACAGCAGCGGCGAAAGCGCGTTGCTCGCGCACATCTTCTTCCGCGCCACCGGCGTTGACATCGAGGAGTATGCGTCGCGCCATCTCTTCACGCCCCTCGGTATCACCAACTGGCACTGGAAGCGCACCACCTCGGGCGCCATCGACACCGAGGGTGGCTTGTATCTCGAAGCGACCGACCTGGCGCGGGTCTGGCAGCTGTGGCTGCAGGGCGGCCGATGGAACGGATCGACCGTGGTGTCGGAACGCTGGGTGCGCGAATCCGTGACCCCGCAGATCGCCACCAGCGCTCGCGCGGGCGCGCCGAAGTACGGGTACAAGTGGTGGCTATACGCCAATCCGGTACAGCCGGACGCGTTCATCTGGGCCGGGTCCGGATTCGGCGGGCAGTTCCCGATGGCGTTTCCCGATCAGGAGATGGTGGTGGTGTTCAATGCGTGGAACATTAGCGGCGGGCCCACGCTCCCCCTGCGTGCGGTGCAGGAACGGCTGATTCGCGCGGCGAAGTGATCCATGCCGATCATCGTTGCCGGCCAGATCGAGGTGCAGCCCGGGCAGCGGCAACGTTTTCTGGACGGCTCGCAGATGGCGATGCAGCTCGCCCGGAATACCACCGGGTGTGAGGATTTCGTCGTCGCCGCCGACCCGCTCGACGCGCATCGCGTCAACGTGTTCGAGGTGTGGCGCTCGCGCGAGGCGCTGCACGACTTTCGGGACGCGGGGCCAGACGACGGCCTGACGTCGCTGATCGTGCGCGCGCGAGTGCGCGAGTATGAGGTGTAGCGTACTCACGGAACGCGACGGTGCGGCGAAGGCGTTATATCATCGCTGCATTTTCTTCCTTCCCTCAATAATTCGGCGGACCGATGGCAACCTACGAGTGCGAGAAGTGTGGTATGGCGGTGAACGCCAGCTGCGCCAAGTGCGGTGATGCGCTGGTGCACGATTCCCTCACCACCGCGGACGGGCGCGTGGTGGCCATTTCGAAGTGCCCGAATGGGCATGGCAAGATCAAGTCGCCGCTGTGCTGCGGACAGGACATGACCTGCGCCACGGGGTGACCTGACGGAGAGCGACGCACCACCTGTCGGTTCCCGGGCCCCTGTCGTGCGGGTCATGTACCCGACCTGGCACGGCACGGCGCACGCGCGCCGTGTCAGGCCCGCTGGCGACGGCGGGACATGCGCCACCCGCCGAAGGCGAGTCCGGTCATCACCAACACCCACGTCGATGGCTCGGGCACCGGGGTGTAGGACAGCGCCAGGCTGTTTCCCTGCTGCACCACCGCGAACGAGCCGTATACGGGGTTGGCAAAGTTTCCGGAGTTGATCACAAACTGATCGGCCGCGAAACCGGAAATCCCGCCCGTCGCGGTGAGGAAGGTCCAGTCGTAGGCCCGATGTCCATCAAAGTCGGGCATCGGGCCGAGTTCGTCGGGCCGCACGTCCGGGACTGCGGGCAAAATCGTAAACAGGTTGAGCGTGTAGGTACCGCTGCCGGTAGCCGAGAGATCGACGGCATTTGTGTAATTGAACACCGACCACCCATTGCCGGCGCCACTGGTGCCACTCCGCATCAGGAAGGGCGAGAACCCCCCTCGCGAACCGGGCAGAAATCCGGAAAACGACAGCCCGTTGAAGGAATCGATCACCGCCATGTCGATGATGGATTCCCTCTGAATGTTATAGTCCGTAAGCGTTCGGCCGTCTTTCAGCAACTTCCCCGCGAAGAACAGGTACTGATTCGGCGCGAGATAGCCAAACTTGCCTTGATGCTGGGCTTTGACCTGCTCTATCGAGTTGTTCTCGTCAACGTCCAGGGTGACCGTTGGGGCTCCCAGAGGCGTCAGGTTCCTGGTGAAGATCTGGATTTGTGCGCTCGCCTCCTCAGGGCACAACGCCAGCGCCACAAACGGCAGCAGGAGCGTGAGCCGGCGCGAGCACCGTGCGATGGACGCGACAACGTCACGGACACCCCCGGCCACGCCGCTCGTGAGCGACTTAGACGGCGACGGGACGGAGTGCGTGCGCGGTGTCAGGAACGGCATATCGTGAGCGTCTCGGTTGAGGCATCGCCATCGACCGGGGCGGGAGATGGGCCGCGGTGCACGGAAACCGCACAGCACTGCAGTTTCCGCGCCAACCTCAGCCGCACGCTGCCAAGGCAGCGTCGCATGCGTAAGTCAGTGACCCACAATAATATGCGCATTGTGTGACGTCGCGCGCCCGATAAGGCCGGTGTGACACGCGAGGAACAGGTGGTGCGTCAACGCCACGGTTTGCCGCGCCGGACCGGGGCGCCGAGTCGCGCGCCCGCCGCGGTGAAGCGCTGCCTCGGCGGTCAGTTCCCGCCAGGGGGCGCGCCGGCCTTCTTGATGCGGTATTCCTTGTGCCCTTCGCGCTGCTGTCCCTTCAGCTCGTCGTACATGGCCACCGCGTCCGCATTTTTGCCCGCCTTGATGGCCGCCTGCAGTTTCTGTACGGTCGCGATGAACTCCTTCATGCCCGCCTGATAGCCCGCCGTGAACTTCGCCTGATCGCCCGCGGGCACCTTGGCCTTCTTCTCGGGCTCCAGGGTGAGCGCGGCCTTGGCGTTCGTTTCCATGATCGCCAGCTGCTCGAGGGTATTGGCGTTCTTGGAGGCGTCGTCGATCTGGCGGCCCACGGCCTTAAAGGCCGTGTTCATGGCGCTCATCTTCTTGCCGAGCGGCGTCTTGTCTTCGTCTTGCTGGGCGCTGGCCGTGCTCACCATGGAGAGGGCCAGAACGCAGACCGCGCCGAACTGACGGAGTCGCAGATGCATGGGGAAATGGAGAACGAGAGGGTGGGAGCCGTACGCCGCCCGAGACGATCAGCGGCACGTGGATGCAGGCCGTACTGCACGCTTAACGCAGCGCGCGGTACGATCGCTGACACACGGTAAACACGGTCAGCAGCGCGCTGTTCCCTGACGTATACTAGGCGCATGGAATACGCCTGGGGCATGGGTGCCCCGCCGTGTCCCGCCGTACGCGTCCGTGCGGTGTCTTCTGCTGCTTTCCTGGATTCCCGCCGACGACATGTCCGATTCCACCCAGGCGCCTGACCGGCGCAACTTCGTCGCCAAGACCGCCTCGATCATCGTGGGCGGCCTCATTTCCGCCGTGGCGCCCATCGCCGGCCTGTTCACGCTGTTCGATCCGCTGCGGCGAAAAACCGACACGCGCGGCCTCGTGCGTGTCGCCGCGCTGGTCTCGCTCGAGACCGACGGGCCGCCGCGCAAGTTCCCGGTGCTCGACACGCTGGTGGACGCGTGGAACAAGACCGAGAACGTGCCCGTGGGCTCGGTGTACCTGCAGCGCACCGGTGACGCCACCGTCCGCGTGCTCAACTCGGTGTGCCCGCACCTAGGGTGCTCGGTGGGCTACAACGCCAGCACGCAGGGCTACTTCTGCCCCTGTCACCGCAGCAGCTTCGCGCTGGACGGCGCCATCGCCGACCCCAAGAGCCCGAGCCCGCGCGGCATGGACGAACTGGAGGCCGTGGTGCGCGACGGTGAGGTCTGGGTGCGCTTCCAGAACTTCCGGAAAGGCTCCCCCGACAAGATCGCCGTCTGATGGCCGAGCAACCGCGGAACGAACGCCCGTCGATCGGTTCCTGGATCGACTCGCGCACCGGGTATAAGGGGCTGTTGCACGAAACCCTGTTCGAAAACGTCCCAGGGGGCGCCCGCTGGCGCTACGTGTGGGGCAGCACGCTGTCGTTCTTCTTCGTGGTGCAGGTCATCACGGGCGTGTTCCTGTGGATGTCCTACAGCCCGAGTTCGCAGACGGCGTGGGAGAGCGTGTACTACATCCAGCACCAGATGCTGGGGGGCTGGTTCCTGCGCGGGCTGCACCATTTCGTGGCCCAGTCCATGACGGTGCTGCTGGTGTTGCACCTCATGCAGGTCATCATCGACGGCGCATACAAGGCGCCGCGCGAGATGAACTTCTGGTTCGGGGTGCTGCTGCTGATTCTGGTGCTGGCGCTGTCGCTCACGGGCTATCTGCTGCCGTGGGACCAGAACGGCTACTGGTCCACGGCGGTGTCCACGAACATCGTGGGCATGAGTCCCGGGATCGGTCAGTCGCTGCAAACGGTGGTGGTGGGCGGGGTCACGTACGGACACCTCACGCTCACGCGCTTCTTCGCGCTGCACGCCGGCGTCCTGCCGGGGCTCGTGATCCTGCTGACCGTGGGGCACGTGTATCTGTTCCGGAAGCACGGGCTCACCCCCAAGCAGCCGCTCAAGGGCCCCGATCAGGGGTTCTGGCCGGAGCAGGTGCTGCGCGATGCGGTGGCGTGCCTGGCCGTGCTGGCGGTCGTGCTCTTCCTCGTGGTGCGTGAGCAGGGCGCCCCGCTCGGCGCGCCGGCCGATCCCGCCGAGCAGTTCTCGGCGGCCCGACCGGAGTGGTACTTCCTGTTCCTGTATCAGTTCCTGAAGTACTTCCCCGGCAAGACCGAAATCATCGGCGCGATCGTGCTCCCGTCGCTGGGGCTGGTGGTGCTGATGGCGATGCCGTTCCTGGGACGCTGGAAGCTCGGGCACCGCTTCAACGTGGGCTTCATGGGCGCGCTGCTGGCCGGCGCCGCGTTGCTCACGTGGCAGTCGATGTCGGCCGACGCCAAGGACGCCGAGTATCAGGTGGCCAAGACCGTGTCCACGCGCGACGCGGCGCGGGCGGTGGAGTTGGCCAACGCGGGGGTGCCGATCACCGGTGCGCTCACGTTGATGCGGGACGACTCCTACACGCAGGGGCCGCGGATTTTCTCGCGCAACTGTGCGTCCTGCCATCGCTACGATGGGCACGACGGCATGGGGAACGCGCTGCCCAAGGACTCCATCTCGGCCTCGGATCTCAAGGGATACGGGTCGCGCGCGTGGGCGGAGGGGTTCCTCAACGCCGATACGATTCTGACCGCGCGCTACTGGGGCGGCACGGCGCACACCGAAGGGGACATGGTGGGGTGGCTGGGCGATCACATGCCGGACACCGACGAGGAGAAGGCGATGCGCCGCAACGTGGTGCTGGCGCTGTCGTCACAGGCCGCGCTGCGGTCGCAGGCGGCGCTGGACCGGCGGGACAGTGTCCAGATCGCGGCCGGCATCGGGTTCATGCGGAACACCACCAGCGGGTGCGCCGAGTGCCACAAGTTCCAGGACGTGGGCACCGACAGCCCGGAGCTCAGCGGCTGGGCGTCGCGCGAGTGGATGGTGTCGTTCGTGACCGACCCCTCGCACCCACGTTTCTTCGGGCGTGACAACGACCGGATGCCGTCGTATGGCCCCGAGAAGAGCCTCACGCAGCGTGAGATCGAGATGGTGGTGGACTGGATTCGTGGGGAGTGGTACACGCCGAAGGCGGCGGTGGCGCGACGGTAGTAGTTTTTCACTTCGGGTAACAGCGCGCATCTCCGGTTCCGGTATGCATCCAGTTCTGACATCATTCCGCGCCGCGCGG
>JARIEX010000200.1 GCA_031127095.1 Gemmatimonadota bacterium | reverse complement strand
TTCGGTCGGCAGTCGACGTATCACCTGGTGAAGTGACCGGCCGGCGCACGCCGCGCTGACACTTTCACGCCTGATTACCGTACGGACGCAGACACTCTCACGACTCGGGGCGGATTCCATGGCATTCGGCGATTTCCTTCGCAAGCAGTTTATTGACGTCATCCAGTGGACCGAGTCCGGTCCGGGTGTCCTCATGTACCGCTTCCCCATGCAGGACATGGAGATCCAGAGCGGTGCGCAGCTCACGGTGCGCGAGTCGCAGCGCGCGCTCTTCGTCAACGAGGGGCGCGCCGCCGACCAGTTCGCGCCGGGGCTGCACACGCTCCTCACGGCCAACTTGCCGCTGCTCACCAATCTCCAGAATTGGGACAAAGCCTTTCAGTCGCCGTTCAAGAGCGACGTCTACTTTTTCTCAACGCGCTCGCAGACCGGACAGCGGTGGGGCACCCAGCAGCCGATCACCATCCGTGACCGGGAGTTCGGCGCCGTGCGCCTGCGCGCGTTCGGCATGTACGCGTTCCGCGTGGCCGATCCGGCCGTGTTTCAGGCCAAGGTCGGCGCCACCGACGCGGCGTACACCGTGGCCCAGATCGACCCCGCGCTGCGTAACGCCATCCTGAGCGGCTTCACGGCGGCGTTCGCCAACGCGCAGGTGCCGTTCCTCGACATGGCGGCCAATCAGGCGCAGCTGGGCGAGCAGATCGCCGCGGCCGTGCAGCCCGCCTTCGAGCAGCTCGGCCTCGCCCTCGAGTCGTTCACTGTCGAGAATCTTTCGCTCCCCGACGAGCTCCAGAAGCGGCTCGACGAGCGCATCTCGATGAACATGCTCGGCGACCTGCGGCAGTACACGCAGTTCCAGGCGGCACAGTCCATCCCGATCGCGGCGGCCAACACCGGCGGAATGGCCGGTCTCGCCGCCGGCATCGGCGCCGGTGTCGGACTCGGCGGCATCGTGAGCGATGCCATGCGCGGCGCCACTGGCGCGGGTGCCGGTGCCGCCGCGGGCGGTGCTGCCGCCGGTGGTGCGGCTGCTGGCGCCGCCCCCGCGGCTACGGGCGACACCAAGTTCTGCACCAACTGCGGCACCTCGCTTCCGGCGCCCGCCAAGTTCTGCTCGGGCTGCGGCTCGCCGCAGAGCTGACGCGACACGGACGCCCGCTCACGTTTCGTGCCCGGCCTCACGCACCGCACCGGCAATGAATGGGTCGTCGAGGCGTACGGGTGCGATCCCGTCCGCCTCGCCGACCTCGCGGCACTGCGCGCGCTCTTTGCCGTGATCGTCGCGGATCTCGCGCTGCATCCGGTCGCCGAGGCGGTGTGGCACCAGTTTCCGACACCAGGCGGGATCACCGGCCTGCTCATGCTCGCGGAGTCGCATCTCACGGTGCACACCTTCCCCGAGCATGCGTCGGTCTGCCTCAACCTGTTCTGCTGTACCCCGCGTGAAACGTGGCCGTGGGCCACCCAGCTGGCGGTGCTCCTCGGGGCCCGCGACGTGCGCGTCCGGCAGATCGCGCGCGCCTACGCCCACGAGCCGTCATCGTGACGGTGCCACAGCCCCACGGCACCGATTGCCCCAACTGCGGCGCGCCGGTCCGCTTCCGGTGGGCGCAGGCGGTGCAGGCCACCTGCGCGTACTGCCGGTCCGTGCTCGTGCGGCGCGACCTCGATCTCGCCACGCTCGGACAACAGGCCGATTTCCCCGCCACCGGCTCGCCCATTCAGCTGGGCACCGAAGGGCAGTGGCACAACATGCGGTTTGTCGTCGTGGGACGCATCACCTACGGCTGGCACCGGGGCCGCTGGAACGAATGGCACTGCGTGCTCAACGACGGCCAGAGCGCGTGGCTCTCCGACGCGCAGCTCGAGTACGCCATGACCATCATCGCGCCGGCCGATACCGTCGTCCCGGATCCTGCCACGGTGCAGGTCGGTGAGACGTACGTCTGGAACGACACCCCGTACGATGTGGTGGGCATCACCGAGGCGCAGTATCTCGGCACCGAGGGCGAGCTCCCGTTCACCACGTGGGACAAGCGCCGCTGTCTGTTCGTTGATCTGCAGAACGCGCATCACGGCTTCGCCACCATCGACGGCACCGACGTGCCGCCGCTGCTCTTTCTGGGCGAGTACGTGACCTTCGACGACCTGCGGTTCCGCAACCTGCGGGAGTTCGAGGGATGGTAGCGCCGCTCGATACGCCCGCCGCACGCGTGCCGCGGGCCTCCGCGCTCAACTGCCCGTCCTGCGGGGCGGCCATCACGTTGCACGCGCAGGGGTGGGCCGTGTCGGTGGTGTGCGCCACGTGCGGCGCCCAGCTCGATGCCACCGACGAGCAGCTGCGCATCCTCCGGCATGGCGAAGGCATCGACTTCGTGCCGCATATCCCACTGGGGACACGCGGCACTTGGAAGGGCGCCCCGTGGGAGGTGATCGGCGCCCAGCGCGTCACCATCACCGTGGACGGCACCGACTACAGCTGGACCGAGTACGTCGGCTTCAATCCGTACCGCGGCTTCCTGTATCTGTCGGAATATCAGGGCCACTGGAACGTCATCGAGAAGCTGCGCCGTCGTCCGGAACGGGAGCAGGGCGGGGCACGGCCCACCGTGGAACTCGACGGCACCACGTACCGGCACTTCCAGACGGCCACGGCCACCACCACCGCGGCGCTCGGGGAGTTTCCGTGGGAATTGCGCGTGGGCGATCACGTCGTGACGCGCGATTTCGTGGCCCCGCCGTATGTGCTGAGCGCCGAGGCATCGGGCAGCGAGATCACGTGGTCGCTGGGCGTCTACACGCCGCACGACGTGATCCAGAAGGCGTTCGGTCTCGAGCATTCACTGCGCCCGCCAGCGGGGGTGTTCGCCAATCAACCCAATCCGCACGCCGGTACGCCGCAGCGGATCATGGGGCGCATGCTGATCGCGCTCGTGGCCCTCGTGGCCCTGCTGGCCGCCAACATCGCGCTGGCCGGCAACACCACGGTGTTCGAGCGCGCCTTCCGCGTGGTGCGCGGGCAGGACGACACCGCCGTGTCGGTCACGGAGCCGTTCGTGCTCGACGGACGTCCCTCCAATGTCACGCTCGACATCGACGCCGATCTGGACAACGACTGGATCTTCCTCGTCTTTTCGCTGGTCAACGAGCAAACCGGCGACACGCGTGAAGTCACCCGGCAGATCAGCTTCTACCGCGGCGCCGACAGTGACGGGCAGTGGACGGAAGGCTCGCGCTCTGAATCGGTGCGCGTGGCCTCAGTCCCGGCTGGTCGTTACATCTTGCGCGTGCAGGCCGAGGGCGGTGAGCCCGGTCGGGCCGAAGCGCGGTATCGGGTGCGGGTGCGGCGTGATGCGCCGCATTACCTGTTCTACGGGTTTGCGTTCATCGCGCTCGTGGCACCGGCGCTGCTCGCGCTTGTGCCGGGGGCCAGTTTCGAGAGCCGTCGTTGGGCCGAGAGCGATCATGTCCCGACGGGGAGCAGCGATGACGACGAATAGCGGAGCCGCCTGATGGGCACCCGGATCTACACCCTGTGGGCCGTCGCCGTCCTCGCCCTGCTTGGCACGGCGCAGTACCGCGGCTGGAGCCTCACCCGCGCCAGCGAATCCCGCACCAACCCCCGGTCGGTCCGCGATAATCCCGGCGCCTACCGACCCACGTACTTCATCCCGGGGCGCACGCTCCGCGGCAAATGAGGAGGTCATGATGGATCAGTTCCTGCAGAACGTGCTCAACTCCGGCGCGTTCGCGCTCATCGGCGTCGTGATGTTCATCATCGCCTTCGTCATCATCGACCTGCTCACCCCCGGCAAGCTCTGGGACGAGATCGGGGTGAAGAAGAACACGGCCGCCGCCATTCTCATGGGTTCGGTCGCCATCGCGTTGGGCATCATCGTCGCCGCCGCTATTCACTAGTGCCGATTGCGCTGTTCATTTCCGTTTGCCTCATCGCCGCCTGCGGACTCATTTATGAGCTCGTCGCCGGTGCGCTCGCGTCGTATCTGCTGGGCGACAGCGTCACGCAGTTCTCCACGATCATCGGCACGTACCTGTTCGCGATGGGCATCGGCAGCTGGCTCTCGCGCTTCGTGGTCCGCGGGGTGGTCACGCGGTTCGTGCTGGTCGAGATGCTGGTCGGCGTGGTCGGTGGCCTATCGTCGCTGATTCTCTTTCTGGCGTTCGCGTACACCGAAGCGTTCCGCCCCACGCTGTACGGAATCGTCCTGCTGATCGGCATTCTGGTTGGGCTCGAGATCCCGCTGCTCATGCGGATCCTGCAGGATCGGTTCAGTTTCAAAGACGTGGTCGCCAACGTACTCACGTTCGACTACATCGGCGCGCTTTTCGCCTCGCTGCTCTTCCCGTTGCTGCTGGTGCCGCGGCTCGGGTTGGTGCGCTCGGCGTTGCTGTTCGGGGTCATCAACGTGCTGGTCGGGCTCTGGAGCACGTGGCTGTTCCGCGATGTCCTGCCGCGCAAAAATGCCTTGCGGGCGGGTGGTATCCTCGCGCTGCTCGTGCTGGGCGCCGGCCTCTGGAAGGGGCAGCGCATCACCACGCTGGCCGAGGAAGGGATGTATGCCGATCCCATCATTCTGGCCAAGGACACGCGCTACCAGCGCATCGTGCTCACCAGCTGGAAGGATGACCTGCGGCTGTATCTCAATGGGCACCTGCAGTTCGCCTCGCGTGACGAGTACCGGTACCACGAGGCGCTCGTGCACCCCGGTCTGTCGTCGGCAATGGCCCGTGGCCGCGTGCTGGTGCTCGGCGGCGGCGACGGACTCGCCGTGCGCGAGATCCTCAAGTACCCCGACGTGCAGCAGATCACGCTGGTCGATCTCGACGAAGGGATGACGGCGCTCTTTCAGCAACATCCGCGCCTCACGGCCCTCAATGCGCAGGCGCTCACCGACCCGCGCGTGCGCGTGGTGAACGCCGACGCCTTCACGTGGCTCGACAGTACGGCGGTGCCGTTCGATTTCGTCGTCATCGACTTCCCCGACCCGTCCAACTATCACGTGGGCAAGCTGTACACGAGCGCGTTCTATCGGCTCGTCAAACAGCATATCGCGCCGGGCGGCTTTCTGGTGGTGCAGAGTACGTCGCCGATGTTTGCGCGGCAGTCGTTCTGGAGCATCGTGACGACGCTCGAAGGCGCCGGACTCCGCACGTGGCCGTACCACGTATACGTGCCCAGCTTCGGCGAATGGGGGTTCGTGATCGCGGGGCTCGACAGCTACGCGCCGCCCGCCACGCTCCCCGACGGCCTGCGCTATCTCACGGCCTCCGGCGTGCCGGCGCTGTTCGACTTTCCCGCCGATATGCAACGCGTGCCGGCGCTGGCCAACCGCCTCAACGATCAGGTGCTCGTGCGCTACTACGAGCACGAGTTCGACGCCATCAACCGGTGATCGTGACGTGACGCTATCACGTCGCGACGTCCTGCGGACCCTTGGTGCCATCATCGCCGCGCCCGCACTGGTGGGGCTCACGCCCAAGGGACGCGTGATCGGCGGTGGTTTCGTTCCCGACGGCAGCGCGATGGGGCATGCCCTGCGCGACGGTACGGCGCAGCGCTCCAGCGGTGCCACGCGCCGCGCGGAACGGCGCGTGCAAGTGGCGATCATCGGCGGCGGTATGGGCGGGCTCTCCGCCGGGTGGCGCCTCGATGCGCTGGGG
>JARIEX010000199.1 GCA_031127095.1 Gemmatimonadota bacterium | reverse complement strand
CGCGCTGTTCGAACAGGATGCCGCTGCCGTCGTAGTCGGCGAGGAACGGCTGGAGCGTGCTCTGCACCGACGACTGCTGGATGTCACGCGGCTGCGCGAAGTAGGCCAGCAGTTCGGCCTTGGTGGCCGGGGTGCCGCGCCCATTGAAGTTGATCGGCAGCTGGTCGGCGGTGTAGCAGGCGATGGGCTTGCCGGCCGAGTTGCTGGCCGGGGCTGTGCCGCAGGCCGGGGCGATGCGCGGCTCGTAGATCGATCCCAGCGGATCGCCTTCCTTCAGGTAGATGCGGTACCGGGCATAGCCACCCGAGACGCGGATCGGCGGGGCGCCGCCGAGGCTCGTGAGGGTCTGCTTGAGGTAGGCCGCGTTCGCGAAGACTTCGAGCTTGGTGTTGCCACGCTGGATGGCGGTGCTGCGCACACCGAGTTCGAGGCCGCTCGCGTCGATGGTGCCGATGTTGGTGAGCTGCGCGCTGCGGAAGCCGCCCGAGGTCGGGAAGAGGCGGGGGACGAGCGCGTCATTCACGTTGCGCTTCCACGCGGTGAAGTCGACGGCGACCTTGTTGTTGAACAGGCCGGCTTCGAAGCCACCTTCGAGTTCGGTGGAGATTTCCGGGCGGAGGTCGGCGTTGCCGAGCTGCGACGGGAGCAGGCCGGCGCCCAGCGACGTGACCTGCGGCGCAAACGTGGTGAACTGATCGAAGGCACCGGGCTGACGGCCGGACTGACCGATCGCGGCACGCAGGCGGAACGTGGAGAGCAGCGTGGACGACCAGCTGTTGAGATCCGACGGCACCATGGACAGCGAGGCCTTCGGGTAGAAGACGCCGCCGGCGTTCTTGCCGAACGCGCTGGAGAAGTCGTAGCGGCCGCCGACGGTGCCGAACACCCAGTCGCGCCAGCCGATCTGCGACTGCGCGAAGTAGCCACCGTTGACGGTGGTGAGGAACGACTCACCGGCCGAGATGTTCTGGCCGCCGGCGCCCACGACTTCGATGCCGGGACCCGGGAAGAAGGCCGAGGAGCCGGAGTTGGTGGTGGTGCGGTTGTTGAAGACCTGCAGGCCGGCCACGCTGGACGTGGTGAAGGCGCCGAAGTCGCGGTTATAGGCGACCTTGCCGTCGAGGGTCAGCACGCGCGTGCCGCCCGAGTACACCTGCCGCGAGCCGTCGGGGTTGTTCGACGTGAAGAGGTCGACGTTGTAGCCGAAGGGCGACAGGCCGAAGTCGTTCTGCGAGGCGTAGTCGAAGCCGAGGGTGCTGCTGAACGTGAGACGCTCGGTGGCGGTGTAGGCGCCGTCGAGGGTGCCGACGTAGCGCTGCACGCCCGTCTTGTTTTGCACCTGCATCGCTTCGCGCACCGTCATGAACGCCTGATTGCCGAAGGCGTTGCCGGCCCCGGAGCAGACGCCGGGGGCGACGTACGTGGAGGCGTTACAGTTGGCGAGCTCGGGGCGCGCCATGTAGCTGAGGGAGTTGACGCCGTAGATGTTGTTGTTGTTCTCGGGCGACTCACCCTGCGTGTTGTAGTACGAGTTGTTGAAGCGCAGGCGGAGGTTCTTCGTGGGGACGAGCGACAGGTTGGCCGTGGACTGAATGCGGCGAATCACGTCGCGCGCGGGGCCGTAGTCAGCACCGCCGAAGGGGCCGTTTTCGAAGTAGTAGCGGCCGCTGGCGAAGTAGGTGACGGCCTGGCCGCCGCCCTGCACGGAGGTGGAGAACGTGTTGCCACGTCCCGTCTCGGTGAAGTACTTGTTGAACACCGGCACTTCGAACACCTGGAAGGGCTTGAGCCCCGGGATGTTCCAGTAGGTGGCGAGCGAATCGGCGCGCCCCTGGGTGCGGGCGTAGCCGGAGTTCGGGGCCACGCGGTCGCCGAAGCTGACGGCGTCCTGCTGCAGCTGCATCGTCCAGCGCGGGGCGCTCGACGTGCCGGTCTTCGTGAAGAACTGGATCACGCCGTTGGAGGCTTCGGTGCCGTACAGCGTGGCCGCGGCCGCGCCCTTCAGCACTTCGACGCGCTCGATGGTGCTGGGGTCGATGTCGTCGATACGCGACGGCGATCCGCCGCCGCCGTTACCGATGCCATAGCCGCCGCCGGAGTTGATGCGCACGCCGTCCACGAAGATGATGGGCTCGTTGGACTGCGAGAGCGACGCGTTGCCGCGGATGCGGATCTTGGCGCCTTCGCCGGAGAGTCCACCCGACACGAGGCCGGTCACGCCAGGCTCGCGGGCGGTGAGGAGATTCGAGATATCGTTGATCGGCGCGTTGGCCGGCGGCGTAATGACCGCCACCGTGTTGCCAAGGCGCTTCACTTCGGTTTTCTGACCGCTGCCGGTGGTGACGACCGTGTTGAGCTGGATCGCCGAGACGGTCACCGAGAAGTCCGCCTTGACCGTCTGGCCGGGGGCGACCGTGACGGTGCGGGTCTCGCGCGAGTAGCCGATGGCGCGGACGCGGACGACGACCTGCGAGGAGCCACCGGTCACGGTGATGCCCGTGATCCGGTAGTTGCCCTGCGCGTTGGTCATGCCGCCCAGCGTCGTGCCGTCAATGCTGACCTGCACGTTTTCGAGGGGCCGACTGTTCGCGGCGTCGGTGATGCGACCTTCGACGATCGCGGTGGATCCTTGGGCCGACGAGCGGGCCAGGGGCACGGCCAGGGCCATCACCGCGAGTGCGATGAGGGGCCGGCATCGTGCGAGAAAAGCTCCGGGCATTCCGTGCCTCCTACAGGTCGTGAAGAAACTGCTGGCCCAACGGACCAGAAGTGAACAGAAAAGCGGGGCGAATATGTGGCTTTACCGTAGACTCGGCAACGGTTTATGTCGATTTCGTCCCAATTGGTCTCGCGTCGTGTCACGACTGGACGGATCGGACCGGTGAGTCCGTGTGCGACGGGCTACCGTCCGCCGCGGGCTTCGCGCAGGGCTTCGTCCAGTTTGCGCGCTTCGGCATTGGTCGTGTCGAGGGCCAGCGACCGCCGCACGGCCCGCGCGGCGGCGCCCAGATCGCCCTCCTTGAGAAGCGCGAGGGCCAGCTGGAAATGCCCGGTCGCGAGCCCCGGGTCACGGGCCAGCGCCTGTTCGAGATACGGGCGGGCCTGCGCGGCCTGATCGGCGCGCAGGTAGTGCGTGCCGAGGTTGAGCCGTGGGAGCGCGGCGGTGGGATCGCGCGCGATCGCGCGTTCGTACGCGGCGACCGCGCCGGCGGGATCACCCGCCTGCTCGAGGGCGTTGCCCAGATTCACCTCGGTCATGATCTGGCGCGGGTCGCGCTGCAGGGACTCCCGGTAGGCGGCCACGGCGCCGCTCAGGTCGCCCTGCGCCGCCCGGGCGAGTCCCAGATTGAGCAGCAGCAACGGATCGCCCGGGGCGACGTCGAGGGCGGCCTGATAGGCGGCGATGGCACGCGGTGCGTCGCCGGCGGTGCGGGCGGCGTCGCCGAGGCCGCCGAGCGTGACGGCCCAGCGGCGGCGGAGCGCCGACCGATCATCCCCGGCCGCGGGGCGCGCGCGTTCGCGCAGGAGGCGGCGCACCGCCGGGTCGTTGCCGCGGGCGAGCTGCAGCGCGGCCAGCGCGAGCGCTTGCACGTCGAGGTCCGGGGCGTCGGCCAGCGCCTGCAGGCGCGCGGTGGCGGCGGCATCGGGTGCCGCGGCAGCGGGCGGGGCGGTGCCATCACGGCCGGCGCGGTCACGGCCGGTGCCGGTGAAGCGTTCCAGCCATTCGCTGAGCCCGGCCACCTGCGCCATGGGGTTCCGCGAGTCGGGGTGCAGCAGCAGCGGGGTGGCCGCCTCAAGGGCGCTGACGGACCGGGCCGCGAGGACGCCGGCCACGGCGGTTTCGTGCGGCTTGAGCGTGCCCCACCAGCGCGTGACCTGCGCCTCGAGCGTGGCGGTGCTCAGGGTGGCGTGACACCCCTGACAGGCACCGACCAGCCCGAGCGATGCATCGAGGGCGGGGCGTGGGATGGCGATAGAGTGGTCGGAACGGCGGTACGGGATGGCCCGCCCGAGTTCGTGCTGTTGCTCGTACGGCATATGGCACGACACACACTGGCTGCCCGTGGAGGCGACCGGATGCTTGGTGTGGGCCGGCACGTCGGCGGCCTTGCTGGCGTGGCAGCTAGTGCACTGCCGGTCGTCGAAGCGGCCGGGAATCGGTGCGCCATCGACGGTGCGGTAGCCCTGCGAGTGCGGGTCGTGACACGAGGCGCAGGTCATCCCGCCGTTGCGGTAGCAGTCGCTGGCGTAGTGCCCCTCCTGATACGCGAAGGTGCGCGTGCGTCCGTCGGGGGTGAAGGGCCGGTCGCCCAATTGTGAGAGATAGCGGCTGTAGTAATCCTCGAGCGGTGCCCCGGGGGCATATCCGGGGGCGAGGCGGGTTTTGAGGGCGTGACAGCCCATGCAGGTGGCCAGCGAGCGCTCTTTGTCGAGCGCGCCGAGCGCCGGCAGTCCGATGTCGGCGCCGGCGGGGCCGGTGCGCATGAGGCGCACATGCTTGGCGGCCGGTCCGTGGCACGATTCGCAGTCGATGGCGAGCGACCGGACGTCGGTGCGCCACTGCTTCGCCACGCTGTCGAAGCCCACGGTGATACCGCTCCCGTGGCACGACTGGCAGTTGCTGAACCGGGGCTCGTCGCCGAGGATGCGCGACGGCGGCCAGTCGCCGCAGTCGGCCAGCCGCATGGTGCGGGTGATCGGCCGCCATCCTTGCTCGGCGCGGGTTCCGGTGTGGCAGAACCAGACACGGGCGCTGCGGCTCCAATCGAACGGCAGGAATCGCTGGGTGCCGTCGGGCCACGCGGTGACGAAGCCCTGTGTTCCGCCGCCGTTCATATGGCCGCCGCCGATTACGCCGTCCACGGTGTAGGTGGTGTCGGCCTCGCCGTCGCGCTGCACGAGAAAGCTGAAGCGTCCCTGCGTCTGCCGCGGAATCACCACGGCGTCGCGGAAGCGGATCGGGGTGCCGTCGAAGGGCGCAATGACGCGCACCTCGTTCCCCGCGCGGCCGGGGACGCCGCCCGCGGTGCCGTGCGTGGAGCGTTGCCACGTGGCGTATTCGGCCGCATGGCAGGATTGGCAACTCCCGGCGCCAGCGAAATCGGCGGCGGACGGGGGTGGGGGCGGTGCCGGGAGGGCGACCGTGGTGAGCGCCGTCGTGCCGCCCTCGCCGGTGCCGGCGGCGTCCTGCGCGCAGCCGGTGAGCCCCGCCAGGACGACGGCGGCGACGAGCGCGACGACGAGCGCGGCGCGGAGGGGATGACGGGTCTTCATCGGCCGCCGTCGCGCGACCAGGCGGGCCCGGTGCAGCGGCAGAGGGTCCGGATGTGCGCCGTGAGGGCGCGGATCTGCACCGGCGAGAGGGTGCCCCCGAAGGCCGGCATGCGGGCGCTGCGGTTCATGATCGCACCGCCGCCGTCGATGGTGTCGTAGAGCGAGTCGTCGGGGCGCCGGCTCATGGCGGCGGCGTCGGCGTGCCGGGCTGGTGGCACGGGGAGTGCCTTGGCGTTCGGACCATTCCCCTGCCCGGTGGCGCCGTGGCAGCCGGCGCACCACGTGCGGTACAGCGCAGCGCCGTTCGTGTCGGGTGGCGTGGTGGGCGCGGTGGTGGCCGGTGTCGGCGCGGGTGCCGGCGATGGTGCCGCCGATGCGGAGCGGTCGGCGGTCACGTCACCCCCGAGGAAGCG
>JARIEX010000198.1 GCA_031127095.1 Gemmatimonadota bacterium | reverse complement strand
GGTAGTTGCCGATGTGGAGTTCGCCCGAAGGCTGGATGCCGCTGAAGATGCGTGCCATCCTTCAAACGTAATCCGCCGTGAACCGCCCAAGCAACGCAACCTGATGCCGCTTCCCACCTCCACGCAGCGCACCCACTGGCGCGACGTCGCGATCAGCGCCGCCGCGCACGCCGCCGCCTTCATCGCGCAGGAGTCGCTCACCCGCCACACCATCACGTGGGAGGAGAAGAGCGCCACCGATTTCGTGAGCCACGTGGACCTCGGCGCCGAAGCGATCATCCGACGCGTGTTCGCGGAACAGGCGCCCGACATCGGCATCGTCGGCGAGGAACTGGGCGGCGGCTCCCCGGTCAGTGGGCTCGTGGCCATCGTCGATCCGCTCGACGGCACCACCAACTTTCTGCACGGCTTTCCCAATTACGGCGTGTCCATCTGCGTGGCGCTGGACGGGGTCCCGCAGGCCGCTGTCATCCACGATGTCTCCCGTGGCGGCACCTACCACGCGATCGCCGGGGGCGGCGCGTTTCGGGACGAGCGGCCGCTCCACGTCTCCACGCTGGCCACACACGGCCGCGCGTTGATCGGCACCGGCATCCCCTTCAAGGACATCACGCACGCCGACCGCTACCTTGGCCAGCTGCGCCGCCTCATGCCCGTCGTCTCCGGCGTGCGACGCGCCGGCTCGGCCGCCCTCGACCTCTGCGACGTGACCGCAGGCCGATTCGACGCCTTTTGGGAGCTGTACCTCAACCCGTGGGATCTGGCGGCCGGGATCCTGCTGGTCCGCGAAGCCGGCGGACGGGTCACCGACCTCGACGGCCGCGACGCCGGGCTCGAAGGCGGGCCGATCGTCGCCAGCAACGGTATCCTTCACGAGTGGTTCCTCGGCGTATTGCGCGACGAGGAGCCCGCCCGTTCCCCTCAGCCCGCCTGATCGTGTCTCTCGTCGAGTGCGTTCCCAACTTCTCCGAAGGCCGCGATCCGGCCGTGATCGCCGCCCTGCGTGATGCCATCGCCGGCACCCCGGGAGCACACGTGCTCGATGTGTCCAGCGACCCGTCGCACCACCGCACCGTCATCACCTTCGTGGCCACGCTCGATGCTGCCGTCCCGGCCGCCTTCGCCGCCATGCAGGTCGCGCGCGATCGCATCGACCTCACGGCGCACCGGGGCGAGCACCCGCGCATCGGCGCCACCGACGTGGTGCCCTTCATTCCGCTCGACGGCACCACGATGGAGCACTGCGTGGCGCTCGCCCGTGAGCTGGGCGCACGCGCGGCCGCCGAGCTGGGGATTCCCGTGTTCCTCTACGAACGCGCCGCCACGACCCCGGCCCGTGAAAACCTGGCCGACGTCCGGCGCGGCGAGTTCGAAGGGCTGCGTGACGACATCCGCGTCAATCCGACGCGCGCCCCGGACTTCGGTCCCCGCGACGTGCACCCCACGGCCGGTGCGACCGCGATCGGTGCGCGCCCGTTCCTCGTGGCATACAACGTCTACCTGGGCGACGCCACCAACCTCCCCGTCGCCAAGGAGGTCGCCAAGGCCATCCGCGGTTCGTCGGGCGGCCTGCGCTACGTCAAAGGGCTCGGCATGGAGGTCGACGGACAGGCGCAGGTCTCCATGAATCTGGTGGATACCGAGAAAACCCCGTTGCACCGTGTCTTCGAGATCGTGAAGGCCGAAGCCGCCGCGCACGGCGTGGTCCCCACGTGGAGTGAAATCGTGGGCCTCGTCCCCGAGCGGGTGCTGCTCGACGCGGGCGTGCGCCACATCCAGCTGCGCGGGTTCTCCAAGGCGATGCTCCTCGAGACCAAGGTGCGCGAGGTCGTCGCCGGCGGCGAAGCCGTCGACGCCTTCATGTCGCGCGTCGCCGACGCCAGCCCCACCCCCGGAGGCGGTAGCGTCGCGGCACACGTCGGCGCGCTCGGCGCCGCGCTGGCCCAGATGGTGGCCGGGCTCACCATCGGCAAGAAGAAATACGCGGCGGTGGAAGCGCAGATGCAGGCCCTCGTCCTCGAGGCCCACGCGCTGCGCCGTGACCTCACGGAGCTCGTCCAGCGCGACGCCGATTCGTACGAACAGGTGCGCCGTGCCTACGCGCTGCCCAAGGACACCGACGCGGCGCTCGCGGCCCGCGCGGACGGCATCCGGGAGGCACTGATCGCCGCCTCTCGCGTCCCGCTGGAAACGGCGCAGCTGGCCGTCCGCGTGGCCGGCATCGCCGCCACCGTGGCCGAACACGGGAACACCAACGCCGTCACCGACGCCTGCGTGGCCGCCCTACTGGCGGAAGCGGCCTGCAAGGGCGCCGTGCTCAACGTGCGCATCAACGTCGCGTCGCTCGACGACGCCGGTACCGCAACAGGCGCGCAATTGGCCAGCGAGGCCCGCTCCTGCCTCGATGCCGCCTCGGTGCATGCGCGCCTTGCCGAAGCCGCCGCCGATCGCGCCATGGGGCCGGCGTGACACCACGGCGACTGGCGCTCGCGGTGCTCCTGGCCGCCGTCACGGGCTGCCGCGCACGCGCCGCGGCAACCGCCGCGGAGCCCGCGAGCGCCTCCTGCGCGTCGGCCGGGGGCATCGGACGCCTCGTGCTGGTGCTCAACGCGCAGCCGGCGACATCCGGCGCCAGCGAGGCACTGGTCCGCCTCGAGAGCGAAACAGAACGCTCCACCCTGCGTGTGGAGACGGCGTTGGGCACGACCTTCGAGCTGCGACCGGGCCGCTATCGCCTGAGTGTGGCGCTCGGCGGCTACAGCAGCGCGGAGCGACAGGTGGCCGTGACATGCGGCACCACGCAGACGCTCACCGTACCGCTGATCAAGAAGCGGTAGGGGACCACTCCGGACAATCAGCCCAGCGGCTGCGTCAGGATGCGGGGACCACTCTCGGTGATCGCGATGGTGTGTTCGAAGTGCGCCGAACGCTTGCCGTCAGCCGTGACGACGGTCCACTTGTCGTTGAGCGTCTTCGTTTTGGCGGTACCCACGTTCACCATCGGCTCGATCGCGATCGTCAGCCCCACCGCGAGCTTCTTGCCGCGCTTCGGCTTGCCGTAATTGGGGATCTGCAACTCCTCGTGCGGCGAAAAGCCGACGCCGTGCCCCACCAACTCGCGCACCACCGAGAAGCCCTCGGCCTCGACCACGGCCTGTACCGCCGCGCCGATGTCACCGACGTGATTGTCCTTGGTCGCCGCCGCGATACCGGCGTCCAGCGAGCGCAGCGTCACGTCCATCAGCCGCCGAGACAGTGCGTCAATCTCGCCCACCGCGATCGTGATCGCGGAGTCGGTGTACATCCCCTCCAGCTTGACACCGACATCGCACGTCACGATGTCACCGTCCTGGAGGATCCGCTTCCGGGACGGAATGCCATGCACGATCTCTTCGTTGATCGAGATGCAGGCGCTGCCGGGAAAGCCGTACAGTCCTTTGAAGGCGGGCTCTGCGCCGGCGTGCGATCGGATGAAGGCCTCGCACAACGTGTCGAGTTCGGCCGTGCTCACGCCGGGCCGGACACTCGCCTTCATGTGTTGCAGTGTGGCGTACAGCAGAGCGCCACCGCGCGCCATGATGTCGATCTCACGCGGTGACTTGAGCAACGTGGCCGGCGCGGAACCGCCGATCGCCATCAGTAGCCGAGGGCCAGAAGCGCGCGCGCTTCGACTTCTTCCAGCGATCCGATCGCATCGATGTGCACCACCCGCGGACCATGCTGCTCGTACCAGTTGATCACGGGTGCCGTCTGGTCGCGATACACCTGCAGCCGCTTCCGTACGGCGTCGGGTTCATCGTCCTTGCGACGCACGAGGACACCGGCCTTGCCATCCACCTCGCACGGCTCGCCGGGCTGGCGCCCGAAGAACGGACGCTGGCAGGCATCACACGTGGTGCGTCCGCTCAGTCGCCGCACCAGCTCATCCTCGGCAATGTCGAAGAGCAGCACCGCGTCCACCCGGCGCCCGAGCCCGTCCAGCATCGCCGCCACACCATCGGCCTGCGGCGTCGTGCGGACCACGCCGTCAAGGATGGCGCCGTTGGCAGCGCTGGGCGACGCCAAGGCATCCTTCATGATGCCCATGATGACCTCGTCCGGGACGAGATCGCCGCGATCCATGGCGGCCTTCGCTTCCAGTCCGAGCGGGGTGCCGTCACGTACCGCGGCGCGAAGTACATCGCCGGTGGCGATCTTGGGAACGTCAAGGCGAGCGGCAAGCCGCTCGCCTTGAGTCCCCTTGCCCGCACCCGGCGGTCCAAGCAGGACAATGATCATGTTCTTCCTTAGAAGCCCTGAGTCGCCTGGCGGCCGCGGAAGCGCACGCGCCCCTTCTTCATGAAACCGTCGTATTTGCGCAGCAGGAGATGCTGCTGCATCTGCGCCATCGTGTCGAGCGCCACGCCCACCACGATCAGCAGCGAGGTGCCACCGAACGCGAACGGGACGTTGATCAACCGCGCAATGACGATGGGCATCAGTGCAATCGTCGTCAGAAAAATGGCGCCGGGCAGCGTGATGCGTTCCACCACCTGCTCGATGTATTCCGCCGTCTTGGCGCCCGGCTTGATGCCCGGCACGAACCCACCCTGCTTCTTCAGGTTTTCCGCCAGATCCACCGGATTGAAAATGATGGACGTGTAGAAATACGTGAACAGCAGGATCAGCACGGCTGACAAGACGAAGTACAGCCACGGATTCGGGCCCTGCGGATTGAACAGCTCCGCAATCTCCTGCGCCTTGGCGTTGCCGCTGAACTGGGCAATGGCACCCGGAATCACGATCACCGACTGGGCGAAGATGATCGGCATCACGCCAGCGGTGTTGATGCGCAGCGGGATGAAATTGCGGGCCGCTTCACGCTGCCGTCCGCGGGCCATCGTACGCTGCGGGATCTGAATGAGGACGCGACGCGCCGCCACCGTGATCGCCACCACGCCGGCCACCACGCCGACCATCAGAATCGCCAGCACCACGAGCGACAGCACCGGCAAGGCGCCCGTCGTCACGAAGTTGAACGACTGGAGGATCGACGGCCACATCCGCTCGACGATCGAGAAGAAGATGATCAGCGACGCACCGTTGCCAAGCCCACGCTCCGTGATCTGCTCACCCAGCCACATCACGAAAATCGCACCCGTGGTCAGGAACAGCATCATCTGAACCGTGAACCACGGTCCGGGACGCGACACGGCCGCCGGGAGCGACGCAGTGAACAACGCGAAGCCGTACGCCTGAATCAGCGCCAGCACTACGGTGAGGTAGCGCGTGTACTGCGTCAGCTTTTTCCGACCTTCCTCGTCCTTCTGCATCTTGTCGACATTCGGCAGCACGGCCCCGGCGATCTGGACGAAAATGCTCGCCGAGATGTACGGCATGATGCCGAGTGCGAAGACGGTCGCGCGGGACAGACCACCACCCACGAACATGTCGTAGAGGCCCAGAAGGCCACCGCCCTGCTGGCGGGTGAAGTAGTCAGTCAACGCCTGGACATCGATTCCGGGCGCCGTGATATGCGCGCCGATCCGATAGATCACCATACACAGGAACGTGAAGGTGATCTTCTGCCAGAGTTCCGGCGTCCGGTAGATGTTCGAGACGGCTTGCGCCGCCGGGTTGGATTGCTGCGCCATGCGCCGGGTCGTCTCCGTCAGGCGTCGACGCGGCCACCGGCCGCTTCGATCTTCGCCTTGGCGCC
>JARIEX010000197.1 GCA_031127095.1 Gemmatimonadota bacterium | reverse complement strand
GTTGAAGCCCGGCGGGGCCGGCGGGATCATCTGCTGCACGCGCTCGGGCACCGTGAGTTCCGCCGGCTGGATCGCGTCGAGTGCCATCGCGAGGGCGCGGCGCTGCGTCGCGGCGGGCACGACGGTCGTGGGGGTCTGTCCATCACCGCGGAGCGTGAACGTGAAATCCATGCCGCCTACGTTCTTGGCCAGCCCTTCCAACGAGTAGCGGTGATGCAGGTACACATGCGCGAAGCGCATGTTGAGCAGCGCCATGGGCTCGCCCGGCTTGATCGCGCGGTCGTCGAACTTGTCGATGAGCACGCGCCGCACCTTCGACGTGCGCGTCACGGCATCGAACATCGTGGCGCCTTCCACCCAGCGCGTCACTTCGGGAATGGAGCCGTTCGCGCTGGCGTACTGGTCGTTGATGAAGCGGACGTTGCGCGCGATCCCGTCCTTCATGATGGCGGCCAGCCCCTTCGCTTCTGAGGCGCTGTCGGCGTACCAGCTGTAGCCGAGTTTGATGGCCAGCGTGTCCCACGCGCCGGGGCCGGTGCGATAGGCGTCGCGCAGATCCGGGGTGCCGTCGGCCGCGAGCGTGATGAGCGGGAACGGGTAGTCCATCACCGACGTGCGGCCCTGCGAGTGCGCGATGTAGTTGTGCGACAAGCCCAACGTATGGCCGATTTCGTGCGCCGCATGCTGCCGGCGGCGCGACATGGCATACGTCTCGGCGTCCACGTTCGGGCCGCGTGGTCCCGACGCCGGTACCGTGCCGGCCCAGATGTTGTAATCCACCAGCGACCGCCACGCGTCCATGCGGACCATGGCGCGCACGATTTCGCCCGTGCGCGGATCGCTGTAGCTCGGGCCCACGCTCGGGCCGGGACCGGAGCGATGCACCCACATGAGCATGTTGTAGCGCGCGTCCATCGGATCGGCGCCGGCGGGCAGGTCGAGCACGCGGAAGGCGCCCTTGAAGCCGGCGGCCTCGTACACCTTGGCCCACCAGTTGCCGCCCTGCCGCAGCGCCTCGCGGTACGGCGCCGGAATGCCGGGATCCAGATAGTACGTGATCGGGGTGACCGGCTCCGTGAGCTCGCCACGGCGGTACGCGGCCGGATCCTTCGGCACGAGACGCCACCGATTGATGAAGCCCGAGCGATACGTGCCATCGAAGCCCTGCGAGAGATCGGCGAACTGCGTGCCCCCGTAGCCGAAGCGTGGATCGTAGGCACGCGGGCGGTAGCTGGTGGGATCGGGGAGCACGACCAGCGAGTGGTGCTCCTCGAACGTCATCGCCTTGGGGTCGGGGGCGGCGCGGCGGGCGAGGCCACCCGGTGCGTCGCTCACGAACGTGAGGACCGCGTGCACCTCGGTGTTCTTCGGAAACGACTTGGTGCGGGCCGTGTCGAGCCAGCTGCGGGCGGCATCCACGCGATAGGCGCCGGCCGATCCACCGGCACCGACGCCGCCGGGACCGGCACCGCCACGCAGGGCGTCGGCCACGCCGTAGGCGTCGGAGAGGAAGAGTGAGGTCGCATCGACCGTGACCACGCCGTCCTTGTCGCTATCCACGGGGAATGACGCCACCACCGAGCGGGGGAAGGCATCCGCGGCGGCCTGCCGGTTGGCCGCATCACCGGCCGGGGCCCGCACGCTCCAGTTGTCACGCACCATCAGCACGCGCCCGCCGCGACGCTCGAGGCGCACGACCACGCTCTGTCCCATCTGGCCGCGATCGAGCCCCGGGCCGCCGGCCTGACCGAGACCGGTGGTCAGCGTGACCTGATGCAGGAAGTCCTGCCCCATCTGTGCCGCCGGGATCTCCAGCAACGCGCGGTTCTTGGCGTCGTCGAGGCGCACGCGCAGGAACGCGGTGGCGGCGCCTTGCGCGGCGAGTGGAGCGGCGGTGGTGACGGTCATCGCAATGACCGCCAGCGCGGCGGTACACAGCAGACGCGGCAGCGATCGGGGAGTGATCTCGGACATGGCTCGAGGGACGGGGTGGGCGGGGCGCGAGTACCCGATTGTAGCACCCGCGTTACAGCACCGCGACTACTTCCGTCGGCGGAGCGTGACCCGTGGCGGCGATCCTGCCCTGTTCTCCGTCCCGGTTCCCCTCGAGTCCCTCATGACGATCCCTCCGTTTTCGCCGCCGCGCCGGAATGGCGCGCTGTGCCTGTCCGCGCTGTCCCTGCTGCTCCCCGTCCTCCTGCCCGCGCAGGCCGTCGGCACCGTGTCCGGCGCGGTGCGCACCGCAGACGGCAACCGCCCGGTCGAACGGGCCACGCTCTCGGTGAGTGGCCGCGACGTGCGGGCCGCCACTGACGTGTCGGGGCGCTACCGCCTGAGCGGCCTCCCGGCCGGCCCCGCGTGGGTGGTCGCGCGCGCCATCGGACTGCTGCCCGACAGCGTACAGGTCACCATCACCGCCGGCGGCACCGCGACCGCGGACTTCACCCTCGTACGCCCGACAACGACGCTGCAGCAGGTCGCCGTCACGGCGCAGAAGCGCAGTGAGTCCGTGCAGGAGGTGCCGGTGGCTGTCACGGCGCTCACCGCCGACTTCCTCACCAAGCAGAGCATCCAGCAGTTCGACGCCCTCTCGGCCTTCGTGCCCGGGCTCAACGTCCAGCTGCAGAGCCCCAACAATCCCGGCTTCGTTATCCGCGGCATCACCTCTGATGACGGCACCAGCTACGTCGAACCGCGCGTGTCGGTGTTTCAGGACGGCGTGTCGATTTCGAAGTCGCGCGGCTCGGTGGTCGAGCTGTTCGACCTCGAGCGGGTGGAAGTGTTGAAGGGTCCGCAGGGCACGCTGTTCGGTCGCGGCGCCCAGATCGGCGCGGTGCACGTCATTCAGAACAAAGCGGTGAACAAGCGTGAGTCATCGATCGCGATCGGCGGCGGCACGTTCAACGAGCTGTACGCTAATGCCATGGTGAACGCGCCGCTGGTGGACGGCAAGCTCTTCGGACGCGTCGCGGCGATCTACAACAAGCGTGACGGCTTCATGACCAACGCGGCGGGCGGCACGCTGAACGGCAAGAACACCGGCGCCGTCCGCGCCTCGCTGCGCTGGCTGCCCACCACCACCGCAACGCTCGACATCATCGCGAATGCCCAGACCGATGATTCCCCGGGCACGTCGTTCAAGAGTACGCGCTTCGCGCCGCCGGCCGGTGATGCCACGCCGTTCACGCGCGCCGGCCTCAACGGCGGCGACTCGCTCGGCATCAACCGGCAGGTGGGTGGTCTCACGATCCTCTACAACCAGCAGCTCTCACCGGCCTGGACGCTCACGAGCATCACGGCCGGCCGCCGCTTCTACAGCGACGAAGCCTTCGATGCCGACGGCACGCTGGCGCCGGTGCTGCAGTTCCGCGAAGTCGCCGAAGGCAGTCAGGCCAGCCAGGAGCTGCGTTTCGCGTACGATAACGGCGGCAAGCTCACCGGCTTCGCGGGCGCGAGCGGCTTCTGGGAGCGGGGCAGTCAGCGCGTGCCGTTCAGCACCGATGAACGCAGCCTGTTCGCGCTGCTCACCGGTCAGCCGATTGTGAATGCCGATGGCTCAGCCAACCTGAGCATCGCGAACAGTCCGCAAACGGGCCGACCCTTCAAGACGTCGCACACCGAGCAGTACCAGAACTTCGGCCAGACGACGGCGGCCGAGGTCTTTGCCGACGCCACGTACAAGATTGCGCGCTTGAGTCTGACCGCGGGCCTGCGCGGCACCTACGAGCAGGTGGAGAATGCATATGAGGTGCAGAACAGTGCGACGCCCGGCTCGCTCGGCGCCCTGCTGCGCGCCGCGCCGAACAATCTCTTCGCGCCGACCAACGGCCGTAAGGAAGGCACCGGCACGTTCCGTTCCGTCGTGGGCCGCACCATCGCCAACTATGATTTCGGCAAGGACTTCATGGGCTACGCGTCGTTTGCGAAGGGACGCCGCCCCAACGTCGTGGTCGTGAACGCGGCGGGTGTGCGCACGCTGAGCGAAGAAACGGTGCTCAGCACAGAGAGCGGCCTCAAGGGACAGTTCGCCGGCGGACGCGCCCAGTTCGATGTGAGCGCCTTCAACTACCGGTACAACAACTTCCAGACGTCGATTACCCGCCTCACGCCGACCGGGCTGGTGAGCGAGACGCTCGACGCCGGACGCGCGAAGGCCTGGGGCTTCGAGGGCAGCGTGCGCGGTCAGGTGAACGCGCAGACTTCGGTGTTCGCCACCGTGGGCTACACCGATGCGAAGTTCGACAGCACCGATGCCAACGGCAACAAGCAGGCACGCGCCGGCAACCGGTTCCGTCTCACGCCGATGCACAGCTACTCGGCGGGGCTCAACATCGACGCCACCAAGCGCCGCTTCGGCCAGCTGTACCTCTCGCCGAACACCACCTATCGCGGCAAGGTGTTCTTCGAGGACACGAACCTGCCGGCGATCTCCGAAAAAGGGCAGCTGCTGTTCAACGTGCGCGCGGGACTGCGCCTGCCGGACAACCGGACCGAGTTCACGGTGATCGCGCGAAACCTGTTCGATCAGCAGTACATCATCGACGCCGGCAACACCGGCGGTGCGTTCGGCATCCCGACGTTCATCGCCGGCGCGCCGCAGTTCGTGACGGTGCAGCTGTCGCGCCGGTTCTAGGCGACGGGAACGGCAACAGCCGGAACACGGATTTCGGGGGATTGCACCGATTACACCGATAAGCAAACGGCGCTGAGAAGAATGTTCTCAGCGCCGTTTCGCTTATCGGTGCGTTATCCGTGCTGTTTCCGTACATCCGTGTTCCAGCTTTTGCTTTTGCTTTTGCTTTTGCCGTTGCCGGTGGGCTATTCCTGCTGGAACTCCGCCGACACCAGTCGCCGCTTGTCACCCGGTTGCGTGCGCACCACGATCGTCTCGCCGTTCACGCGCGTGCGCACCGAGACCGGTTCGCGCGCGCCGAACCAGCGGATCGCCCGATCCACCGTCGGCACGCCGGGCGGAATGCCGGCCGCGCGCGTGCCGTCGAACTCCACGGTGTCGCGCCCCAGCCCCAGATAGCCGCGCGGGCGCACGATGAGCACGCTCACGCTGTCGGCGCGGGCGGCAGGCGGCGCGGCGGGCAGCCGGACGTTGACGACGCGGCTCGAGCGCGGGAACGACGGGCGGAACACATGCACGATGACCGTGCTGTCGGGGCTCGCCACTTCAAACTCATAGCGTGCGGTAGGTGCGGCGCGGAACGGACCCCACCGCCCCGTATGCGACGTGACCGCGCGATACACCGGGGCCCCGACGCGCTGTCCGGAGGCGCTGTCGACCAGATGCACGGTCACCACGGCCCGCGCGAGCGGCAGGTTGGTGGGACTCGCGTTCGCGGTCCCGCTGATCATCCCCTCCAGCACGGCCGCGGTATCCGGGACAATGTCCACGCGCGACGGCGCGCGCCCCGTGATGAAGCGGTACTGCGCCGCAAACGCCGCCTTACCGAAGGCGACTTCGCGGTGGTCGGTGCCGGCCAGCACCTCATTGACGGCACCGCGCAGCGCCGGGCCGGTGGCATCGACGTTGGTGGCCACGCCCGTCATGCCGAGTCCGGCCCCATCGGGCTGGGCATACTTGTCGAGGGCGTCGGAGCGCAGCGCCAGAAACTTCACGCCGGGCACCACTTCGCTCCCCGCGTTGAGCGCGCGCAGGTACGGGCCGGCGCCGTTGAACTCGCCGTCCGGCTGCACGGTGGGGATCGCGAACACGCCGTGGTTGGGGGT
>JARIEX010000046.1 GCA_031127095.1 Gemmatimonadota bacterium | reverse complement strand
GATCGTGCGGAACGTCTTCATCTTGTCGAGCAGGTCGAGCGTGTTCTTGTGCCACAGGTTGAACGGATCGAGCGCGAACGCCCGCTCGAGCGCCGCGCGTCCGGCGTCCATCTGCCCGATGCGCAGCTGATTAGTGCCCATCACCCCGTAGGCCGGCACATACAGCGAGTCGTAGCCCACAGCGCGCTGCGCGAGCTGCACCGCCTCGGTATACCGACGCTGACGCACCGACGCTTCGGCGAGTTCGGTATAGAACTCGGCGGGTGCCGGCTGCAACGCGGTCACGGCGGCCAGCGACGTGCGGAAGGTGGCGCTGTCGCCGTTCAGGAACGCCATCGACCCCAGCACCGACCAGCCGGCGCTCGAGGTGGTGTCGGCATCGATGGCGCGCTGCGCATACACCTTCGCCGAATCATACGACTCGGCGTCGCGATGCATCTTCGCCACGAAGGCGAGCGCGTCGGCATCGCGCGGATCGCTGGCGATGCTCAACCGCGCCGTCGCCATCGGGTTGCCCTTCCCCTCGAACTCCTCCACCCGCGCCATCGCCAGCAACGCCTTGGCGTCGGTGGGGGAGCGACGCAGAATGCCCTCGAACGATAGTCGCGCATCGGGCGCGTTGTACTTCTCGAGGAACAGCGCTCCGGCCCGTAGCTGCGCGTCGAAGTTGTTCGAGTCGGCGGCGGTGGCGCGATCGAACGCGGCCAACGCCGCGCGTACGGCCTGCGCATTGCCGACGCCCAACAGCACGTAGGCGCGACCGGCCGAGAGGTATTCGTCGCTGTTGCGCGCGCCACCTTGTTCGTAGGTGGCCGTGATGCGACGCGCACGCTGCGTGGCGTCACGCCGGTCCCCTCGCCGCGCCGACGCTTCGGCCGCCGCGATCTCCGTGGCCCAGCGATCGGGGCCCGGCACCCGGGGCGGCAGCGGCGCCATGCGCGCTGCGGGCTGTGCCGCGGCGCGATCCTGCCCGCAGGCCGCCAGCGGTGACAACGCCGACAAGGCCACCAGCATCCACGCTGACCGCTTCACTTGCCACCCCCTGCCGCGCGGATCGCCTGTGTCTTCTCGGCCAGCGCCAGCAGCAGCCGTTCCAGCTCCGCGTCGTACGCCTCGGAGGTCATCGTGGATTTCTTCGCGCGCAGCGACGCCACCGCCGACTCCAGCGCCTGCCGTTCGGCGATCAGCGCCGCGAGGCGCGGATCCGCCGATGCGGCGGTTGCGCCGAACGTCACCCGCGTGGCCAGCAGCGAATCACTCACCAGTGCATGCTCGGTTTGCATCCGGTTGCTGCTGGTGTACACCTTGCCCACCTCGGTGCGGGTGTAGCGGAACACTTCGAACACCGACAGGCGGCCGTCCTTGTCGGCGTCGGCGGCGTCCATCCCGAGCGCGCCGGCGAAGAACGGCAGGAACACCGACTCGTTGCGTTCGTTGGCGGTTTTGGTGGCGGTGACAATCACGCGATTGGGCGCCGAGAGGACGGGCACGAAATCACCGCTGCCGGTGGCCGCGTTCACGAACACCACCTGCTGCTGATTGAAGCCGGCCAGCCACGACGCATACTCGGCGGCCGTGGCGTCGGGGCCAGGCAGGTTGACCTTCGATTGTGCCCCTTCGCCGCTGCCGTGGCCCATGAGCAGCACGAACAGCACGTCGCCCGGTTGTACGCGGGAGGACAGCGTGAGAAAGGCCCGCGCGATGTTGTCGCGCGTGGATCGTCCGGAGGACAGCGCCGTGCGCACCGAGTCTTCGGTGAGCACGATGAGACTCGAATCACGCACGCCCCAGCGCTTCTTCGCCGCATCGCGCGCTGATTGGGCCGATGTCTCGAACGACCGCTTGAACGACGGCGCCCCCGACAGGCCGCTCACGAGCAGCACGTGCGTGCGCTGCGCGTGGAGCGGGAGCGCCACGGCCAGGGCCATCGCGCCATGCAACGCGAGCGTCCGTGCACACTGCGCCAGCAGACGCGTCATGCCAGTCCCCTCCATCGGCGATAGCCCCACTCGGCGCCCAGCAGCAGCGCCACCAGCAGGAAGACCGCGGGCATATCCCAGAGATCTTTCGCTTCGCGCACCGTCACACCCGCATCGGTAAAGACCGCGTCCTCGGCCAGTTGGCCGGCGTCCGCCAACGGATAGTAGCGGCCGCCGGTTTCGTCGGCGATGCGGCGCAGCAGCGCGGTGCGCAGCTCCGCCTGTGCCACGTCGGCGCCGCGCTCATCCACGAGCAGCGAACTCGTGGCGCGCTGCACCGTGTCGCGTCCCCGCGCCGACGTGGCGTCGAGCACGTAGCGGCCGGTGTCGGTGGGGGTGAAGCGCGCGGCGTAGGTGCCGTCGTCGCGTAGCGTCCACTCGAGGGGCACGGTGGTCGTGGCGCCGGTGGGTGACGTGATCGTCACGGCCACCGTCGCGTCATTCACGTCGGCGAAAAACGGCGTGCTCACCCGCGCCCGCAGCGACACCGGTTCACCCGGGGCCACCCGCGACGGCGAGGCCATGATTTCGAACGGGGCCGGGGCATCGTCTACAAGCCAGCGCACCAACTGACGCCAGAGCGTCTGATGCGTGACGTCATCCACCGGGATGCCCGTGTCCATCTTCCACAACCAGCTGTCCTGCACGCCGAACACCGCACTCATGCCGCGTCCATAGCGTTGCCACGCCAGAATGGGCACGTCGCTGCGGCCTCCGTCGGCGGTCCCGGCCAGCAGCAACGTGGCGCCGGCGCGCAGCGCGCCGAGCCGGTTCACCGTGGTGAGCGGCGGTAGCGAATCCCAGCGCGCGCGCGAAGCGGCGAGGGTGGCGCCGAGCTGCAGCGCGGCGTGCACGTCGCCGGCGCGTGTGGGGCGCACCCGCACCGGCGTGGCGGGGCCGTCGAGGTTGATGCTGCCGGCGGAGATGGTGACCGGCAACACGTCGGCCAGCGGTGTGCCGGCGTAGCCACCTTCGGAGAGCGACGCGCGTCCACCCAGCACCAGCAGCCCGCCGCCGCGCACACTCACGAAGTCGGCCAGCATGCGTAACTGCTCGGCGGTGAAGAACGACGCCTCGATGCTCCCGAGAATGATCGCGCGATAGCCAAAGAGTTCGTCGCGGCTGGTGGGGAAGCCCCCCAGCAGGTCGAGGCTGTCGCGCACCCCGAGGCGCAGGAACTTGCGTTCGGCGCTGCGCATGAGCCCCACCACCTGCACGGCGCTGTCGTTGGCGACGGCCCGGCGCAGGAAGGCGAATTCAGGGCGCGGCTCGCCTTCCAGATAGAGCACGCGGTCGGGACCGGCGCGTACCTCGAGGCTGGTTTGCCACTCGTTGTTCTCCGTCACGATCTCGTCCGGCAGTGTGCTCGCGCGCACGGCCAGCCGGTGCACGCCCGGTGGCAACGGCGGCAGACGGAAGCGCAGCGTGGTGAGCTCGCCCGCCGCGCCGCTGCGGGCGACTTCGGTGGCGACCACGCGGCCATCGGCTTCCACCGTGACCGTGACCGGTGTGCGTCCGGCACCGCGGAGGCGCACGTCGGCTTCCACCAGGCTGGCGGCGCCCGCGAGGGTGCGACGCGGCGCCTGCACGCGCTCGATGGCGACATCGCGTGCGAATCGTTCCGTCCCCACGCCCACCGTGAACACCGGCACCCGGCGCGCCCGCAGCGCCAGCAGGGCGTCGTCCAAGGCACCGCTGCCGTTGTCGGCGCCGTCGGACACGAGCACGACACCGGCCAGCGGCATGCCGTTCAAATCGTCGCGTACGTCGGCGAGCGCTTGCGCGAGGTCGGAGCGCGTGCCGTTGGCGGTGAGTGCGCCGGCGCCGGCCACCGGGGACGCCGTGGCCGCGAAGCGGAAGCGGCGCAGTGCGAACTTGTCCGCCAGTTTCTTGCTGAGCGGGGCGGTATCGGCGAACAGCTGCTGCACCGCGGCGGTGCGCGTGGCGGCGTCTACGTCGCGGATCCGCATGCTCCGGGAGTCATCCATCACCACGGCGAGCACGTTGCGCTGTGGAACGGCGCTGGCAATCACGAGCCCCGGGCGCAGCAGACACCCCAGCACCAGCAGCAGGGCCAGCGCGCGCAGCGTCCCCAGGATCGCGCGGTCGGCCGGGCGCAGCGTGCGCACCCGCGCGTAGGCCACCAGCACCACGGCCACCATACAGACTGCCGCTACCGCCACGACCGCCGTCGGGACGACGGGTGCCATCACCAGATCCCCCCGTGCGAAGACGCGCGGGGGATACTTGAAAAGGAACGTGGTGACGGATTCGAGCCAGCTTCCCACGGGCGGGTCGGGGCGGGGACAGGGTGGGGCGCGCAGGGCCGGCGTACGGCATCGCGTGCCCGACCACGGCACGCGCAGAGATTCGAAGACGCGCGTGTAGACGAGAGTGCACCCGCGCGCGCAGGGCGTCTACCCCGGAGACGCAGGAACGGCCGCTGCCGTTGGACAGGGGATGAGCCGCGCGAGGGGCGTGACGACGGTGATTAACATCGCGGCAGTGCAGGCGTCCAATGGGATGAAACGGGCGCCAGTTCGGCGAACGTGGCCTATATCGGAGACCGATCCATGCGCAGCATCATCTCGCGTTCCGTTGCACTCGCCCTTGCCGTGAGTGCGCTCGTGCCCGCCGTGCTCTCATCGCAGGCTCGTCCCGCGCCGCGCCCGCGCGCGGCCACCGCGCCCGCGTCCGGCGCCACCATGCCGCAACCCGGTCGCGGCGACCGCCCGCAGGGGCCCGGCGCACAGGGCCGCGGACAGCGCGGTGGCGGCGGTCATCCCGCCGCCCTGCTGCTGCGGGCACGGCAGGCGCTCGAGCTCACGGACGAGCAGGTGACGCGGCTCGAAGCGCTGCAGGCCGCGCCGCAGCCCAAGTCGAACGCCCCCGACCTCATGCGTGCGCGGGCCGATCTGATGGAGGCCATGCAGGGCGACGGCAACCTCGCCGGCGCGCGGGCGGCGCTCGACAAGATGAGCCGCGCGCGGAATGAAGCGCTGGTGGCGCGTCTCAAGGTGCGGCAGGACGTGCGCAGTGTGCTGACGCCGGCGCAAAAGACGAAGGTCGACAACATGCGTCGTGCGCTGCGTGGACGGATGGGCGCCGCCCGTGCGGGGCGCATGGGGAAGGGTGGCATGCGGCAGGGCGGTGGCCGCGGTGGGATGAATCGCGGTGGGGACCGCGCTCGCGGTGGCCGCATGGGCCCCGGCATGATGCCTGGCATGATGCCCGGCATGATGCCCGGCGCGCCGCAGGGTGGCCCACAGGGTGCGATGCCGCGGATGCGTCGCGGTGGCGACACCGGTCCGCTGCCGGTTCCACCCGCGAACTGACCGGTAACGGACCGGCAACGGACCGCCGCGCACGTCAGCGAGTGATCACCGGGGCGCCATGTCGATGGCGCCCCGGTCTGTTTTCATGGGGGTGGCCTTGCCGGCCGGCCGTCGAGGCCGCCGATTTGCGGGGTGCGGGAATGTTGTGTCCACCGTTGACCCGGGATCTGCCGTGCTCCGTTCGTCCGCCCTCCGCCATCTGCCGCGCGCCGTCGCCGTGGCTGCCTCCGTTGCCGTCGCGTCTGTCAGCGTGCCGACCACGCCACTGGCCGCGCAGCCCGCGGCCTCGGGGTCGGCCTCGGCGGCGTCCGATGGCGCGCTCGCTGAATCCGTGGCGCGGTGGATCGCGCTGGCCGCTCCCCCCAGTGGGGAGTCGCATGCGCTCGACGCCCTGAAGCCGCTCCTGCCGGGGTGGACCCGTGACAACATGGGCAATCTGGTCCGCCGAGTCGGTCGCGGATCGCCGCGCCGCATGGTCGCCTGCGCGATGGACGTCCCGGCGTTCGTGGTCAGCGGCATCACCGAGCAGGGCTACGTACGGCTCCATCGCACCGGCGTCGCGGCCCATCCCCTGTGGGATCAGTTCCACGAGGCACATCAACTGCGTATCCTCACCGCCCGCGGTGAGGTCACCGGCGTGGTCGCCATCGCCAACGGGCACTTTTCCCGCCAGCACCGCGGCGACACCACGGTGGTCGGCGTGGACCAGCTTTGGGTCGACGTGGGCACCGGCTCCAAGGCCCAGACGGAGGCGCTCGGCATCGCCTTGCTCGACCCCGTCGTCGCCGCACGCCCGGTGTGGACGTACGCCGGACACGCCGCCGGCCCGGCGGCCGGGGCGCGGGCCAGCTGCGCCGCCGTGGCCAGTGCGGGCGCCGCGGCCACGGCCGCCACGCAGCCCGGCGAAACCATCTACGTGCTCTCGTCGCAGCGCAGCTTCGGCTGGGTGGGGTTGGCCGCCGTCGTGGCGCGTGAGGGCCGGCTCGATGCCCTCACGCTGCTCGATGAGGGGCGCGCCACCGGCAGTGCCACCACGGTGCCGGTGGCCCGGCTGGGGGCGCCGCGCCGCCAGCTCAGCCGCGTGATCGCCTCGACCGGTCTCGATAGCGTGCGGATCGTGTCCCCGACCGTGCGCTACGCCGGCTCGCTCGTGGAGTCGATTGATGGCGCCGCGATCCGGGGGGTGCTGGCGGAAGCCGCGCGCGCCTCGGGGGCGACGGCCGCCCCCGCGCTACTCGCGCCGCCGCTCGACACGGTGCGGGTCCGCGCGCCGCGCCGCGACGCGTACGACGCCATCGAAAAGACCTTCGTCACCATCGCCGACCTTCCCGGGGTGCCGGGACACGAATGGCGCGTGCGCGAGGCCATCACGGCGCTGCTCCCGGCGTGGGCCAAGGCCCGCGCCACGGTGGACAGCGCCGGCAATCTCATCGTGGCCGCCGGCCCCGAGCGTGACACGATCGCGTTCATCGCGCACATGGACGAGGTGTCGTTCGAGGTGGAAGCGATCGCCCGCGACGGCACCGTGCGGCTGGCGCGGCGCGGCGGCGTGGTTCCCAGCGCGTGGGAGGGACAGCCCGCCGCGCTGCACTTTGACCGCACCGGCACGGGTCCCGGCGCCGCTGCGGCGCCGGCCTCGTTGCGCGGGGTGTTCGTGCCGCGCGACTCCGCCCGCGTGAAAGCGCCGGCGGTGAGCACGGCGTGGTTTGGCATGGACTCCGCCGCCCTCGTGGCGGCCGGCGTGCGCGTGGGCAGCGCCGTCACGGGCTACAAGCGCGCCGCACGACTCGGCGCCCCCGGTGACGCCGGCACGCGCCTCACCGGCCGTGGCAGCGACGATCGCACCGGCTCCACCGCCCTCCTGCACGCGGTGCAGCGCATCGATCCGAACACGCTGGCGCGCAAGGTGCTGTTCGTGTGGTCGGTGCGCGAGGAGGGCGGCCTGCTGGGTGCCGGGGCGTTCGGCGCTGAACACGGCCGCTCGCTGCAGCGCATCTACAGCGTGGACACCTTCGTCTCCTCCGACACGCCGCTCGAAAATCCGGCCTTCGCCTACGCGCCGCTGGGGAAGGGCTTCGTGTTGCGCGGCCTCGATGACGGCGCCATCTCACCGCCGGCCGAACGGGCCCGGGTGCTGGCCGTGGCGCGGGCGCAGGGGATCCCGGTCCAGCTGGGCACCACACACGGCTCCACCGACGGATCCGCGATTGCCCCCTACGGCGGCCCCAACGTCGGCCTCTCGTGGCCGGGGCGCTACTCCCACACGCCGGGTGAAGTGCTCGACCTGCGCGATGTCGCCGCGCTGGTGCGCATCATCACGGCGCTGGCGGCGGCCCCGCGGTAACGGCACGGCGCCAGCGGTCCACGTCCGCCGGCGTGTCCAGATCGAAGGTGCCGTGCGGTAACAGAACGGTGCGGGTCTGCGCCTGCCGCAACAGGGCGCGGGCTCCCTGGTCGCCGTCGAGGGCGGCCAGCGCCTCCCAGTCGGCGCGCGGTAGGAGCGCCGGAATCCCCCGCACCGGCTCGGCCTCCGCCTCGGCCTCCGGTCCGGCGTAGGCGGAAGCCACCCGCTCGCCACCGGTCGGGGCGGCGTCGATCAGGGCCCGCAGATGCGCGGTCGTCACGCTGGGCATGTCGCAGGAGACGATCAGCACGGCGTCGATGGAGCTGAATTCGGGCGCCGCCAAGCGTTGAACGCCGCACGCAATCGAGGTCCCCATCCCCCGCTCCCAGTGGCTGTTTTCGACACACTGAACAGGCAGCATCGAGACAGCATCACGTACAGCGTGCGCAGAACTCCCCACAATCACCAGCACCGGTGTGCAGCCGGCGTCCAGCAGGGCCCGGGCCGCACGCTCCACCAACGTCGCGCCGTCGGCGTGGTGCGCGGTGGCCAGTAGCTGCTTCGGCGTACCCAGCCGGCGTGACCCACCGGCCGCCAGTACCAGCCCCGCAGCGCGGAGGACCGCCACGCGGGGGGCCGTTGTTCGGGGCGCCGCCCCCTCCGCCGAGCCGCTCAGTTGGCCGCGTCCGTGGCGTCGCGCACGGGATCGACCAACACCGGGGACGGAGTGCGGGTATGGATCGGGCTCTGGCGTTCCCGCAGAAAGCCCGCCGGGCGCCCGTGGATCACCGCCTCGATCTCCGCGACCGCTGACAGGGCGATGGAGGCCGGCGTCTCGCCCCCCAGATCGAGCCCGATTGGGGCGTGCAGCCGGTGTCGCATGCGGTCGGTCAGGACCGTGCCCTGCGCGGCCAGCTGCGCCTCTACCGCCGCGAGCAGTTGGGCCGCGCGCTTCCGTGAGCCCAAAACGCCCACATAGGCCAGCGGCAGCGGCAGCAGTGCCGCCAGCCACGCCGAGTCCACGGCGAACTGATGCGATAGCAGCGCCACGGCGGTGCGCCCGTCGTGCGGTAGCGCGGCCACGACTGCCGCCAGCGCCGCCTCGTCGTCGGCCCGCACCACCTGCGTGGCCACGCCCGCGGGGAGCGGCAACCCCGCCAGCACCGCCGGCCGGTGGTCGATCACGGTGACGCCCCACCCCAGCGTCTGCGCAAAGTGCGCGAACGCCTCGGCCCCTCGACCGGCGCCGATCACGTGCAGCGCGATCGGCGCCACGAGCGGTTCCACGAACAGCTGGGTCGCGGCTCCCGGCCCGTCGTGCAGCACCGCCTGCCCGGTCCGCTGTGCGGTGCTGGCGGCGGCCCCGGCGGCGGCCAGTACCGCCCGCCCCGCGCCCCACGGCGTTCCGTGGCCGATCGGCCGCCACGTGCCGCCGGACGCCGGTCCCTCGAGCATGGCGCCACTGCGTCCGCTGTCCCCCTCGAGCACCGTGAGCACGGCGCCGTTGCGGCGCTGCGCGCGGATCGCTTCCGCCTCGCCCAGCCACGACGGATCGGGGAGCGGCTCGAGCAGCAGATGGGCCACCCCTTCGCACGCAGCGCCGAAGCCCCAGATGGTCTCGAGGTCGGCCTGCAGGTCGTACGTCAGTCGCACGCCGCGTCCCGACGCGCACACCGCGGCCGCCCGGGCCGCCACATCCCCCTCCAGACACCCGCCGCTGATCGCCCCCGCCAGCACGCGCCCCTCGGCGTCCACCAACACCCGGGCCCCCGGCTGACGGTACGAACTGCCGTCCACCTGCACCAGCGTGGCCAGAGCGAGCGCCACCTCGGGGCGCGCCGCCTGCGCTGCTGCCGCCGCGCGGGCCAGCTCGTGGAATCCGGTCATGCGGGGGTGACGGGGCAAGGAGAGGTCATCGGTCCACGTTATCACATGGTGGCCGCGACACAAGAGCCTCGGTGGTGCGGGCAAGCAAGTACCCGCTTGCCGCAAGCAACCGCTTGCATTACCATCCGCACATGAACGACGACCACCGCCAACGCATCCTGCAGGCCGCCGCCCGGGTGTACGCCCTGCACGGCTGGCGTGGTGCGACCACCCGCCGCATCGCGGACGAGGCGGGGGTGAACGAAGTGACCCTGTTCCGTCAGTTCGGGTCCAAGGACGCCCTGCTCGATCTCATGATGCGCGAAAGCGCCCGCATCGAGAACGATGCGCCCATGCCCCCCGTGCCCGTGGACCCCGAAGAGGAGTTGCTGGCGTGGGTCACGGTGCGCCACACCCGCACCACCGCCATGCGGGCCATCGTGCGGCATATGCTCAGCGACGCCGACGAGCGCCCCGACGCCGCCGATTGCGCCGCGCATGGGCCCAGCGCGGCGGCGGCCCGGCTGAGCGACTACGTGGCGAAGCTGCGTCGCCATGGCTGGCTCGCGGAACAGGGCGAGGCCTCGCCGGTCGAGGTGCGCGCCGCCGTGACCATGCTCATGGGGGCCGTGTTCGCCGACGGCATGAACCGCGACATCATGCCCACCATGTTCGCCCAGCCCGTACCGGACACGTTACGGGCCTATGTCCGCATCTTCCTGCGCGGGCTCGGGGCGTTGCAGGAACCTGTCTTCCGTGCGGACCGTACGGCTGATGACGTTGTCCACTCCACTTCCGATTCCGCATGATGTTTTCCATACGTGCTTCCACTCACCGGGCGATGCACGCGCTGTTCGCGTCCGCGCTCGTCGCGTCGGCGGTCAGCGCGTCAGCGCTCCGCGCGCAGCCCGCCGCGACCGGCACCACCACCGCGCCGCGCGCCCTGTCGCTGGCCGAAGCGCTCCGCATGGCCGGCGGTGAGAGCGAGCAGATCGCCATCGCGCGCGCCGGCGTCCTGCGTGCGCAGGGCCAGCTCGGTCAGGCGCGCTCGGCGCTGATGCCGCAGCTCGCCACCACGATGAACTGGCAGAAGCAGCTGCAGAATCAGTTCGCCGCCATCTCGGAACGCTCGAGCAACAACGCGAGTGGCGGCTCCGGCGGCAACGACACCACGTCGCTGGCCGACAATCCGATCACGCGCATTTTTGCGTCGCAGTACAACTTCAACGTGGGCCTGTCCGCTTCGCAGGGGCTGTTCAGCGGCGGCCGAACCAGCGCGACCATCCGCGCCGCGCGGGCCGCCCGCGAGTCGGCCGAGATCGGCATCACGAGTGCGCAGGCGCAGGTGCAACTCGACGTCACGCAGACCTACTACGACGCGTTGCTCACCGACCGACTGGTGTCCATCGCCGAGTCGTCGCTGGTGCAAGCCGAGCGTACGCTGCGCCAGGTCCAGCTCACGCGCGCCGTCGGCTCGGCCTCCGAGTTCGAACTCATCCGCGCCCGCGTCACCCGCGACAATCAGCGGCCGGGCTGGCTGCAGTCGCGCACGAATCGCGACCTCGCCTACGTGCGGTTGCGTCAGCTGCTCAATCTGCCGCCCGATCAGCCCCTCACGCTCACCGACAGCATTGCCGAATCACCGGTGTCGGCACCGGTCGTCAACGTGGCGCCCATCACCACGGTGAATGTGAACGTGGCCGACGTGCTCACGATCGATCCGCAGGTGCAGGCCGCCGTGTCGCGCGTGCTGGCGGGCAGCGACACCGGCATCGGCACGCGTGCGCCGGTCAAGCAGGCGCTCAAGGGCGTCGAAGTGGCCCAGCAGCAGTTGCGTGCCACGAAGGCGCAGCGCCTGCCGTCGATCGGCGCCACCACCAGCTATCAGCGCCTCGCGTACCCGGCCGGCATCCTGCCGAAAAGCCTCGGGGATTTCTTCCCGAACTGGACCGTCGGCATCGGCCTGTCGTATCCGTTCTTCACCGGCGGACGCCTGCGTGGTGAAGTGCAGGCGGCGGAAGCGTCGGTGATCGAAGCGCGGCAGCGGTTGCGCCTCGCGCAGGAAGGGGCCTCGCTCGATGCCCGGCAGGCCGTCGCGCAGCTCACCGAATCGGAAGCGGCGTGGCAGGCCAGCGTCGGCACGGCCGAACAGGCGCAGCGCGCCTACGACATCGCCGAAGTGCGCTTCCGCGAAGGCATCTCCACCCAGCTCGAATTGTCCGAGACGCGCAATCAGCTGCAGCAGGCGCTCGCCAATCGTGCGCAGGCCGCCCGCAACCTGCAGGTCGCGCGCAAGCGTCTCGAATTGCTCCCGTATCTCCCCCTGTCGCAGGGCTTCACTCCGACCACCGGCACCTCCCGATGACCACCATGACACGCCGACCCGCGTCTCTGCTGCTGGCGCTTGCGCTGACAGGGGCCGCTTGCAGCAAGACTCCGGACACCGCCGCCGGGAATGCGGCACCGCTGGCGCAGGCCATCGGTCCGCAGAACATCGCAGTGGCCCGCAACGATACGCTGCGCAGCGGCCCGGCGATTTCCGGGACGCTGGCCGCCGATCGCGAAGCGCGCATCCGCGCCGAAATCGCGGGCGCGGTGCTGCAGACGTTTGCCGAACAGGGCGAGCGGGTGAGCGCCGGAATGGTGCTGGCTCGCATCGATGATGCCAATGTGCGCGATGCCGAACTCTCGGCGCGCTCCGCGGTGGCACAGGCCACCGTCGCGGCCGGGCAGGCGGCGCGTGAACTGCAGCGCGCGACCACGCTGGCCGCGGCCGGCGCGATCGCTGAGCGCGATGTGGAGGGCGCCGAGCGGGCGAGCCTTGGGGCACAGGCGCAGTTGGCCGATGCCAAGGCGCGCCTGTCCAGCGCCGAGAAGAACCTGCGCAACACCATGGTGCGCGCGCCCTTTGCGGGTGTGGTGTCGGAGCGCGCGGTGAGCCCGGGAGACATCGTGGCCCCGGGTGCGGCGCTGTTCACCGTGATCGATCCGCGCAGCCTCCGGGTGGAAGCGGCCGTGCCCACGTCGGCACTGGCCGATGTGCGCGTGGGGGCACCGGTGCTCTTCACGGTGAATGGATCGGACCGCGTGCTGGAAGGCCGCGTCACGCGGGTGAGCCCGATGGTCGATCCGCAGACCAAGCAGGTGCGCCTGCTGGCGTCGGTGCCGAATCAGGCCGGCGCGCTGGTGGCCGGCTTGTTCGTGGAAGGGCGCGTGGCCTCCGAGAAGCGCGTGGGGGTGATGATCCCCGAGAATGCCGTCGACCAGACCGGGATCGTCTCGATCGTGATGCGCCTCAAGGGCGGCAAGGTGGAGAAGGTCGAAGTGCAGTTGGGCGTGCGCGACGAAGCCGCCTCGATGTTCGAAATCACGAGCGGGATCGCCAGCGGCGACACCGTGTTGATGGGCGCGGCCCGTGGCATCTCCGTGGGCTCGCCCGTGGTGGTGTCGGCGCCGCGCGATGCCACGCCCGCACCGGCCGCTGCGCCCGCGAAGCAGAACTGACCCGCCGGATCAACTTCCACTTAGGCCTCCATGTTCATCTCTGATTTCGCGATCAAGCGGCCGCTCATCACCGTGGTGTCGATGCTGACGCTGGTGGGGTTCGGGCTGGTTGCGCTCTCGCAGCTGCAGACGGATGAATTTCCCGAAGTGCAGCCGCCGATCGTGCTTACCACGATCATCTATCCCGGCGCCTCCCCCGAGCAGGTCGAGCGTGAAGTGCTCGAGCCCATCGAAGAGGCGATCCAGAGCATCTCTGGCGTCAAGTCGATCAACGGCGAGGCGCGCGACGGCTTTGCGCAGATCGTCACGCAGTTCGTGTACACCAAGGATCTCTCCGAAGCGACGCAGGACATCCGCGATGCCATCAGCACCAAGCGTCAGGATCTGCCGCAGGAAATGGAGGAGCCGATCCTCAAGAAGTTCAATCCCACCGACGCGCCCATCGTGACGCTGTCGCTGTATTCCACCTCGCTCACGCCGGCGCAGCTCACGCAGATCGCCGATCCCGGCATTACGCGCGAGTTGCGGTCCATCGCGGGCGTGGCCGATGTGCAGGTGTCGGGCGGTGTGAAGCGCGAACTCACGGTCAACCTCGATCCGCGCCGGCTGCAGGCCGCCGGAGTGAGTGTGCCGCAGGTGGTGGGCGCGCTGCAGGCCGGCAATCTCGCCGTGCCCGTAGGGCGGGTGACGAGCGCGCTGGACGAGCGCACCATCCGCCTGCAGGGGCGCCTCCAGACGCCGGCCGACTTCATGGAGCTCGTGGTGTCGGAGCGGGGCGGGCGCGTGGTGCGCCTGGGTGACGTGGCCACGGCGGCCGACGGCATCGAGGAGCAGCGCACGCTGGCGCTGTTCAACGGCCGCGATGCGGTGGGCATCGAGATCAAGAAGACCAACGGCTACTCCACCACGGCGGTGGCCGAGGCGATCTTCAAGAAGGTCGAGGAACTGCGTCCCACGCTGCCCGCCGGTGCCCAGTTCGATGTGGTGAAGAACAAGGGCATCCGCGTGGAGAACTCGGTGAACAACGTGCGCGATGCGCTCGTCGAGGGCGCCGTGCTCACCGTGCTGGTGGTGTTCCTGTTCCTCAATTCGTGGCGTTCCACCGTGATCACCGGGCTCGCGCTGCCGGTGTCGGTGCTGGCCAGCTTCGTGGCGGTGTGGGCGTTCGGCTTCACGCTGAACACCATGTCGCTGCTGGGGTTGTCGCTCGCGATCGGTATTCTGATCGACGACGCCATCGTGGTGCGCGAGAACATCGTACGTCACGTGGAAATGGGGAAAGACCATTACACGGCGGCCCGTGAAGGCACCGATGAAATCGGTCTGGCCGTGGCGGCGACCACGTTCTCGATCATCGCGGTGTTCATCCCGATCGCGTTCCTCGAGGGTGAGTCGGGGCAGTGGTTCAAGCCGTTCGCGCTTACCATCGCCTGTTCGGTGCTCGTGTCACTGTTCGTGTCGTTCTCGCTCGATCCCATGCTGTCGGCCTACTGGCCCGATCCGCACCGCGAGGAGCACGAGAAGTCGTGGATCACGAAACAGCTGGACAAGTTCAACAAGTGGTTTGACGGGCTGGCCAACGGCTACCGCAAGCTGATCGGCTGGGCGCTCGATCATCCGAAGTCGATGGTGATGCTGGCCGTCACCAGCTTCGTCCTGGCGCTGGCGATGCCGGCGCTCGGGCTGGTGGGTGGCGGGTTCTTCCCGCTCGAGGACAACGCCGAGGTGCAGATGACGGTGGAAGCACCGCCGGGCGCGAATCTCGACTATCTGCGCCAGAAGGTGACGGAGACGCTGGCGATCACGGCCAAGTATCCCGAAGTCACCTACTCCTTCGTGACCGCCGGCGGTGCCAGCGGCGCGGTGGACAAGGCCAGCGTGTATCTCAAGCTCAGCACGAAGGCCGACCGGCTGGCCAAGGGACAGCGCGATGCGGAAGCACTCGCGGCGGTGATGCGCGAAGATCTGAAGCGCATCGGCGGCAGCGACATCTCGGTGTTTACCAACGATTTCGCCGGTCAGGAAAAGCAGATCTCGCTCGAGCTGCGCGGCACTGACAAGGCGGCGTTGCAGATGGTGGCCGATCAGTACCTCGCGGCCATGAAGGCCACGCCGGGGGCCGTGGACGTGGCCCTCAGCACCAAGGGGCAGAAGCCGGAACTCACGGTGCAGGTGGACCGGGCGCTGGCGGCCTCGCTGGGGCTGAGTGTGGGACAGGTGGCGCAGGCCATCCGGCCGGCGTTCGCCGGTCTCGACGCCGGCGACTGGGTGGATCCCACCAACCAGACGCGCAAAGTCATGGTGCGGCTGGCCCCCGAGGCGCGTGACCGCGGCGCCGATCTGGCGCAACTGCCCATCGCGCTCGGGCAGGGTGCCAACGCGCAGCTGGTACCGCTCCAGCAGGTGGCGCGGATCCGGAGCGAGCTCGGACCGGCCATCGTCAACCACCTCGACCGCGACAACGTGATCAAGGTGCAGGGAAACATCGCCGGCCGGTCGCTCAGTGAGGTGATGGGGGATTTCGAGCAGAAGACCGCCGGCATCCAGCTCCCCGCCGGCGTGAAGCTCTCCAGTGGCGGACAGGTGGAGCAGCAGAACGAAGTGTTCGGCAGCATCTTCGTCGCGCTCGGGGTGGCGGTGGCGCTGATGTACCTCATTCTCGTGGTGCAGTTCGGCTCCTTCCTCGACCCGATCTCGATCCTGATCTCGCTGCCGCTGTCGCTCATCGGCGTGATGGGGGCGCTCGCGATCACCGGCAACACGATCAACCTGATGAGTCTCATCGGCGTGATCCTGCTGTGCGGCATCGTGGCCAAGAACGCCATTCTGTTGGTGGACTTCGCCAAGTGGGCGCGCGAGAAGAACGGCATGCCGCTGCGCGAGGCGCTGATCGAAGCGGGCGCCATCCGGTTGCGTCCCATTCTCATGACCACCTTTGCGCTCATCGCCGGCATGATCCCGGTGGCCATGGGGCGCGGCGAGGGGGCGCAGTTCCGCGCACCGCTCGGCGTCGCCGTGATCGGCGGCGTGATCACCTCGACGGTGCTCACCCTGCTCGTGATTCCCACGTTCTACGAGATCTTCGACAACATGCGGACCGGGCTGTCCCGTCGGGTGGGGCTCACGCCGCCGCACACCGGGCAGTTCCGCACCTTCGATCTGCCGGTGCCCGAGGCGGGCGACTGATGTAATCGATTAGATTGGCGGGGTATGCTTTCGCTGATCACCCCGCTGCTCGTTGTCACGACGCTCGCCCCCGCGCTGCTGCTGCGGGTGGCGGGCGTCGTCACGTCCGGTCTCGTCACGTCCGGTCTCGTCCCGTCCGGTCTCGCCGCGGCGGGCGACGCGGGGCTGATGGCCGACGTGGGGAAGTGGCTTGCGATGGTGACCGACAGCGCGCTCACGTACACGGTGCTGGGGGCCTCCGCCATCGTGATCGAGGAGCTCGCGCCGATTTTCGGTGGGCTCGCGGCCCACGAAGGGGAGCTGCAGGCGGCGCGCGTGGTGCTCGCGATCACCATGGGCGGCTGGGGCGCGACCACGCTGCTGTACGTGCTGGGACGCTGGCGCTGGGAGTACATCCGCCGCCGCTTCCCCCGCGTGCGCGCCACGGGCACGGTCGCCTTGCGCGCCGTGCGCCGCAATCAGCTCACGGCGTCGCTGCTGGTGCGCTTCGCGTTCGGGCTGCGCATCGTGCTGCCCATGGCCTGCGGTGCGGCGCGGGTGCCCCTGTACATCTTCCTGCCGCTGTCGCTCGTGGGGTCGGTGCTCTGGACGGTGGTGTTCACCGCCATCGGCTACGCCGCCGGCGAAGCGGCCGTCCGCGCCATCGGGCACCTCGACCGGGTCGGCGAGATCGTCGGCGCCGTGCTCGTCACCGTCGCCGTGCTGGGGTTCGTGCGCTGGCAGCGCATCCGTCGCGAGCGCAAAGCAGCCCGGCGGGCATCGGGCCGCTGAGCCGCTATCCGCTCGCGTCGGTGCCGCCGCTTAGGCTGGTACCGATTCGGCGGCCGCCGCCGCCCGCAGCGCCGTCCATGCCGCGTCGATGTGCACCCGGTCGGTGCGGATGTTCCCGATCGCCAGGCGCAGCGTGTAGCGCCCGTTGATCTTGGTGTGCGAGAGGTACGCGTCCCCGCCTGCGTTCACCCGCTCCATGATTGCCGCGTTCAGCCGCACAATCACCTCCTCGGTCAGGCCAGCCGGCGCGTAGCGGAAGCACACCAGCGACATGGTCACCGGTGCGGTGAGCTCCCAGCCGCCGCTCTCGAAGTGCACCATGCCCGCGAACTCGCGCGCCAGCTCGCAATGGAACCGGATGCGTTCGGCGATCCCCTCGGCCCCGTACGCGCGCAGCACCATCCACAGCTTGAGCGAGCGGAAGCGGCGTCCCAGCTGGATGCCGTAGTCCATCAGGTTGACCGTGTCGTCCTGCGTGCGCGTGATCAGGTACTCCGGCAGCAGGGCGAAGGCCTGCTTGAGCGCCGCCGGATGCTTGGTGTACAGCACCGAGCAGTCCATCGGTGTGAACAGCCACTTGTGCGGGTTCACGACGAACGAGTCGGCGTCGTCGGTGCCGTCCATGAGGTAGCGCATCTCCGGGACGATGGCCGTGACGCCACCGTAGGCCGCGTCCACGTGCACCCAGCAGCCATGCGCGCGCGCGATGCGGATCACCGCCGGGACCGGGTCCACGCTGGTCATGCTCGTGGTGCCCACGCAGGGGACCACCGCCAGGGGGCGGTATCCGGCCGCAAGATCGTCCTGGATCGCCGCCTCCAGCAGTTCCGGGCGCAGGCGGAAGGAGTCGTCGGCCGGGATCTTCACGAGGTTGTCGTGGCCGAGTCCGAGGGCGATGACCGCCTTGTCGATGGACGAGTGCGCATGTTCGCTGCAGTACACGCGCAGCCGCGGCATGTCGGCACGTCCCGCCATCCCCTGCCGGCGGACGTCGTACCCGGCCCGTTCGCGCGCGGCGGCCAGCGCGTAGAAGGTGCTCACGCTGGCGGTATCGGTGATCTCGCCGAACCATCCGTCGCTGAGCCCCATGAGCTGGCGCAGCCAGTCGAGCGTGAGCTGTTCGAGTTCGGTGACGGCGGGGCTCGTAACCCAGAGCATGCCGTTCGCATTCAGGCCGGCGGCCAGCAGTTCACCCAGAATGCCGGGATACGACGCAGAGTTGGCGAAGTAGGCGAAGAAGCCCGGATGATTCCAGTGCGTGATCCCGGGCATGATGGTGTCGCGGAAATCGCGCAGCATCGCCTCGAGCGGTTCGCCGTGCACCGGCGGTGCGGCCGGCAGCGCGGCCCGCACCGCCCCCGGCTGGACCCTGCTCTTCACCGGATATTGGGTAGCCGATTCCAGATAGTCGGCGATCCAGTCCACCGCGGCGTGCGCGGCGGCGCGGAATTCGTCTGGGGCGAGGTCGCCAGCGAAGGCCGGTGACGCGGGCGAAGGTGCGGGAGAGTCGGACATGCCACAAGCTCGTCGCGGCGTCGCGTGTGGTCCACTGCCGTGCGCCGCCGGTGTTCCGGCGGCGCATCGCCCGGCTCAGTGCAGCAGCGTACTCACGGCGCCCATCAGCTGCTGCGACGAGAACGGCTTGGCCAGGAACGTGGCGTCGGCGTCGAGGCTGCCGCCTTCGTTGGCCAGTTCCTGATTGGTGTAGCCGGAAATGAACAGCACCGGCATCTCCGGACGGTCCCGCTGCAACTGCTTGGCGAGCTCGCGCCCACCGAGTTCGGGCATCAGCACATCGCTGATCACCAGATCGACGTCGTACCGTTCGGCCAGCGCGGTGAGCGCCTCACGGCCGTTGGCGGCTTCGATGATGCTGAAGCCGTGGCGGCGCAACACGGCCGACACGAGGCGCCGCACGGAATCTTCGTCGTCGACCACGAGGACGGTGCGATTCGCGGCCGGCACGGCCATGACCGCCGCCGGGGCGATGACCGCGGTCGCGGTTGCGGTCGCGGTCGCCGCACTCGCCGGTGCTGCATGCGCCGGGAGGAGGATCTCGATGCTGGTCCCCTGTCCGGGCGTACTGTCGAGCGACACGAACCCGCCCGACTGGCGCACGAGTCCGTACACCATCGAGAGGCCAAGCCCGGTGCCTTCGCCGGTGGCCTTCGTGGTGAAGAAGGGCTCGAACACGCGCTTCTGCAGGTCCATGGGGATGCCGGCGCCCGTGTCCTGTACCGACAGCACCGTGTAGCGCCCCGGGGTGACCCGGTCACCCTGCACGGCATCCCGTGGGTGCTCCAGCTGCAGCTCGCGGCACCGGATGGAAATCGATCCGCTGCCGGCGGTCGCGTCGCGCGCGTTGATCACGAGATTGAGCAGCACCTGGTCGAGTTGCATGCGGTCGGCCGCCACGAAGGACGGTGTGGCGTGCACGTGCAGCGCCGTGCCGGCGCCCACCAGGCGGCGCAGCATCGGCACCAGCTCGTTTACCGTCTCGGCCAGATCGAACACCGTGGAGCGCAGCGTCTGCTTGCGACTGAACGCCAGCAGATGGTTGGTGAGCTGCGCGGCGCGCTTGGTCGCGGACGCGATTTCTTCCAGCAGCCCGAGGGCGTCGGGCGGCATGCTGGGGTCGCCCGCCAGCAGCTCGGCATTCCCCTCGATGACGGTGAGCAGATTGTTGAAGTCGTGCGCCACCCCACCGGCCAGCTTGCCGATCGCTTCCATCTTCTGCGACTGCCGCAGCTGGTCTTCCAGCAGCATCCGCGCCGAGATGTCGCGGAAGCTCCAGACCCAGCCCACGATCGTGTCGCCGAGATACTGCGGGCTGGAGTGCCATTCGATCACGCGCCCGTCGTGGGTGCGCAGTTCCTCCACCTCGCGCAACGGCCGCTCGGTGTGACCGCTGTGCACCCAGTCGCGGAAGCGCGGCCCCAGCTCGACCTGCGCGGCAATCCGGACGCGCACCGGAATGGCATCGAGCATATCGCCGGACACGGCGGCCAGTTTCCAGAGCCGGCGCAACTGCTGGTTGCTGCGCACCTCGTTCCCCTCGAGGTCGAGCACCATGACCGCATCGGAGCTCGCTTCCAGCGTGGCTTCCAGCAACGACATGGCCTGCTGCACTTCATCGCGTTCGCCGATGGCGGTACGCATCCGCTCCAGCCGGTCGGCGAGTTCACGCGACACGGTTTCGAGCGAGTGCTCCATCATGGCGCGGTCGTGATCCGCATCGCCGTACGCGGCCTCGACCGCTTCGAGCAACGGCGCCAGCGACGCCGGCACGTCGGCGAGACTGCCGAAGTGCCGACGCAGCTGACGGATCAGCAGCTTATGGCGGAGCTCAACGTTCACGGAGCGTGGTGATCGTCATGGTCTGGTTGTGCAGCTCGCACGCGGTCGATCCGCTGAACGGCGCAATCTCGCCGTACGAGTAGAAGCCGACGAGCACCGTATCGTCGCCCAGCACGTCGCGCACGCTCTCGACTTCCTCCTCGACCCGCTGCTTGAGCACCAGCTTCCGGCCCACGCAACTGATCAGGATGGCCAGTTCGGGCGGTGTGTTGCCAAGCGCCTCGAGGGAGGACGTGGCGGCCCCCTGCGCGCCGTCCACCAGCCGGTCCACATTGGCCTTCATGAGCTGGGCCAGATGTCCCTGTGGCACGTCGCCGGCGAAGGTCAGGCTGCCGGCCGCTTCATCAATACCGAGGATGGTGCGGACGACGCCCTTCTCGTTGGCGGCGCCGCGCACACTGAGCGGGAAGAGCAGGCCGCTGCTGGGCAGGTCGCCCGCGTGACGTCCGAGGTAGCTCTTGTACAGCTCCAGCGCCGGGGCGCCGTCGAGTTCGTACAGCACGTTCCCCTTGGAGCGCGTGATCACGCGCTCGGGGCCGAACGCGTCCCAGCCGCCCAGCGAGCCGTGTCCCACCTGCAGTCGGTCGCCGTAGAGGCCAATGGCCGCCACCGCGTGCTCCGCGCAGCCCCCGTCGATGCAGACGGAGGTCTTCTCGAATTGGGCCCCGTCGGCGGCCAATCCACCGGTGACGAGCACGTGCGCCGGCAGCTGCTCCCGGAGTCCGGCCAGCAGTTCCGACCCGTTCACCTGCAGTCCTTCGGAGAGGACCAGCACGTGCACCAGATCGTCGGCGCGCAATGCGCCGGCGAGCTCCGCGCCGACGCGGTGGCTCTCGTCCATCGATATGAGCGGGAGGTGCATGACCCGGATCTGCGTGTGCTCGAACTGCACCACGGCGGCCACGATCGCGTCATCGGAGACGTCGGTGCCACAGATCTCGCCGGCGGTGGAACACCCCACCAGCCTGGCGCCGGGATACTGCGTACGGAGCGTGGCGAGTGCGTCGGACTCCTGCAGCGCCGCACGGGCACCGAACAGCAGGATCAGTTGCGGCGTGATCGCCGCGCCTTCGCCGCGCATCGTGCGCCACCCGGTCGGTCGCGTCCACCGCAGTTTGTGTACGATCATGGCTGTTGGCTCATAGAGCGGTCAGGCTGGAGAGAGGCGGCAGGGCTTGCCGCACGATCCGCAAGTATCCGGACCGCGGGACATTCCCGCCAGTGGAAGAACCGGACGGCCGGCTTTCGTGGACGAAGTGCCCCATGCAGGAATGACGACCAACCCGTTACGGCGTCATTCGCAGCGCCCAGTGCGTGCGGAGGTACTGCTCGAGTACCACCGCCGTGGCGTCGCCGAAGCGCTCGCGGTTGGCCGGGGTGTCCCGGACGCCGGTGAAATTGGCTTCGATCTGGACCCCGCAGATGGTGCCGCCGGTCACCCCGCCCACGGACGCCGCACCGGCACCACAGGTGTGACGGCGGGTATTCTCGCCGCCGGTGAAATAGTCCGCACCCGCCGGCCGCGGATCGTTGCTGCTGGGGAGCGACGGGAACCCCTGCGCGGCGTACAGCGTGCCCAGGCTGGCCGGCCCGCGCAACAGGGCGGAGAAGGACAAGGGCGACAGCTGCGACAGCGTGAGAATGCTCGAGAGATTCTCGGCCGCGCTGGTGGCATCGAGGGCGGCATCGCTGCCGTCGAGCAACGCGTCTGTGAGCATGTACCCTAACTCCAGCCGCTGCACCGCATGGCCGTGGCCGTGCATGTCCATGTACCAGCCCTTGCCGTGCGACTTGAGCACCGCGCTCTTGGCGAGCTCGATGAACCCGTGCCATTCCCCGAGCGCTTCGGCCGCCGTGGCGTTGCCGCAGGCGGCTTCCAGCGGGAGCCGGTTGGGGTCGAGCTTCCGGCGTGAGAGGTGCGAGATGACCACGTGCGGATACGACCCGAACCGCGCGGCGAAGCGCGCCTGCATGACGCGGGCGAGATCGGCCGTGTTGGCGTCGGTGACCGTGGTGGCCGAGCCGCCGCAGGCCGCCGCGGTGCGATCGGGGATGCCGCTGGGGGTGAGTGCCCCGCCGTGGGGGGCCGTGAGGATGACCGGCGCATTCCCCGCGAGGTACTCCACGTAGTTGTTGCGCCCGAAATACGACTGGCCGGCCACGTAGACCGTGGGGGCCGGCGGGACGACCGGCGTGGTCGGTGCGGTTGGGGGCGTCGGTGCCGCGGCGTCCGAGCCGCCGCAGGCGGCGGCACCGGCGGTGACACCGGCGACCGCGAGGGTCAGCAGGAACGTGCGGTGCCGCCCGGTACGGGGCGTGCCGGCACGGGGCCGCGGAGCAGGGCGAGGCAAGAAACGCATGGTCCAATCTGACTGATTGCGCCCACGCCGCCCAGTCCGTACCGTCTGCTATGCCTACACATCGTTCCCGTCGGGATTTCGTGAAGCACGCGGCCATCCTCGGTGCCGCTGCCGTCGCCGCCCCGCCCACCGCCGCCGCGACCCCATCGCCCGTCGCCCCCGACCGGCACGCGCCGCTGACGCCGCACCCCGGCGCGCTCGCCG
>JARIEX010000196.1 GCA_031127095.1 Gemmatimonadota bacterium | reverse complement strand
CTGCTCGTGAGGTCCCCCTCGAAGAAGCACGCTTTATGGATCCCGAATTCCAGATCGGCGACGTGATGGAAATCGAGGTCGACTTCAACGAGTTCGGGCGCACGGCCGTGCAAGCGGCCAAGCAGCGCATCGTGCAGCGCGTCCGCGAGGGCGAGCGCACCCGGATCCGCGACGAGTTCGCCGGCCGGGTCGGTGATCTCCTCTCCGGTGAGGTCCAGCAGATCGAACGCGGCAAGCTGGTGATCATGCTCAACAAGTTCCGGGAAGCGGAAGCCATCATTCCGTACCGGGAGCAGAACCATCGTGAGCACTATCATCAGGGCGAACCGGTGCGGGCCGTCCTCAAGCGCGTCGAAGACACGCCCAAGGGCCCGCGACTCATTCTCAGCCGCTCTGACGCGCTGTTCGTGCAGGCGCTCTTCAAGCTCGAAGTGCCCGAGATTCAGCAGGGGATCGTCGAGATCAAGGCAGCGGCCCGGGAAGTGGGCAGTCGCACCAAAATCGCCGTCACCTCACGCGATGACGCGGTCGATCCGGTCGGCGCCTGCGTCGGCCTCAAGGGCGCGCGCGTTCAGGCGGTCGTCAACGAACTGGGCGGCGAGCGCATCGACATCGTACCCTGGTCTCCGGACCCGGAGCGGTTTGCCAAGCTGGCGCTCGCGCCGGCCAAGGTCGCCCGCGTGTTCTCTGATGCCGTCTCGCGCACCATTCAGGCCGTGGTCGATGAGGACCAGCTGTCGCTGGCGATCGGACGGAACGGACAGAACGTGCGACTCGCCTCGGAGTTAACGGGCTGGAAGATTGACCTCTACTCGAGCCGTGAATGGATCGAGAAGGGCGGTGAGGGGCCGCTGTTCGCGCCGCTGCCGGAAGAAGAAGTGGCGGACATCCCGTTGAACGAACTCGAAGGGCTCGAAATCGGCACGGTCGCCGTGCTGGCGGAAGCCGGGTATCACACTCTGAACGACATCTTCGATCTCAATCGGGATGATCTCCTGCGGTTGCCCGGCATCGCTCCCGAAGAGGCGGATCGCATCATCGCCCTCATCGACGAGCTCACGATGGAAGAAGACGCGGACGCGGGGAACACGAACGCGTGACGGAGCTCGAGCGCGCGCTGCCGACGCTCGATGACACGGTGCGCCGCAAGGTGCTCGGACTGGTCGGGCTCGGCGCGCGCGGTCGCCTCATCGTGGTCGGCGCGGAACGCGTCGCCATCGAAGCCGGCAAAGGAAAGGTGGTGCTGGCGATTGTCGCGAGCGATGTCTCGCGTCATTCGCTGGAGAAAGTCGTGCCGGTCCTTCGGGCCCGGCGCATTGAAACGTTGGAGTGGCCGACTGCGGCCGAGCTGGGCGGTGCGGTCGGGCGTGAGACGACTGCAGCGATCGGGATCGTAGATCAAGCGCTGGCGCGCGGTATCCGTGGCGCCGTGGCCGGGGCAACCCCGGTGGGCGACGCGACGCGCGTTTCGCGTTAGGAGGACGGGTTGAGCAAGCTTCGTGTGCATGACATGGCGGGTGAGTTCGGCATCTCGGCTGACGAGGTGATCGCGCTGCTGCGCCAGATGGACGTTCCGGTCCGCAGCCATTTGTCGCTGCTGACCGACGATCAGGTTTCCCGCATCCGCGCCCGCTGGGAACGCGAGAAGCGCGTGCGCGCCGAAAAGGCGCAGCCCGCCCCGGCGGCCGCCCCGCGGCGCCGTCGTACCGGTGCCGCAGCGGCGGCCGATACGCCGGTCGCCCCTGTGGAGACCGAAGCGCCGGCACCCGCCGTTCGCCGCCGCCGTGCGGCGGACGTCGATGCCCATGCGGGAGATGAGCACGAGCACGAGGTCGAGATGGCGCCGGCGCCAGTCGAAGCGCCGCGGCCTCCCGTTTTCCCCGACATCGTCCCCGTGCCGGTCGCCGCCGTCGCGCCGACACCGGTCGCGGCCCCGGTGCCGGTCGAAACGGCACCGGTGGCGCGTCCGTCGGTGCCGACCCCGGAGCCCGTCGTGGTGCGTCCCGTTGTTGAGCACGTCGCACCGGCACCGGTCGTGCCGGCGGTGGTCCGCGACGTCGTCGAAGCACCCCCGTCGGCGCCGGTCGCCACGCCTGAACCCGTGGTGCCCGCTCCGGCCGTGGTCTCCGCGGCCGCGCCCGCGCCGGCCGCAGTCACCGCGGCACCAGCGGCTCCTGCGGCTCCTGCCGTGTCGCCCGCGCCCGCGGCCACTGTCCCAACCGTAACGGCGGCCGCTCCGGCGCCGCCGATCACGCTGCCCCCGGATCGTCCGCGCCCGCGTCCCGTGGTGCCTGGGGCGCCGCGCCCCGGTCGCATGGGCGGCGCGCCGAACTTCGGCGGCGCGCGACCCATTGCGTCTGCCGCCCCCGGTGGTGGCCTCGGTCAGGGCCAGCGTCGGGATGATCGTCGTCCGGGCGGTCCGCAGGGTGGCCCCGGTGGCCAGCCTGGTCAGGGCGGCCAGCAGGGTGGCCAGCAGCCGCAGGGTGGCGGCATCGCCGCCAGTGCCCAGAGCCAGCAGCGGCGTGGCAAAAAGGGCAAGCGCGGAGCCGTCGATCAGGAAGCCGTGTCGGCCAACATCACGAAGACGATGACCGCCATGCGCGGCGCGACGACGCGTGGCCGTGGGGGACGTCGGTTTGGGTCCGACATGCGCGCCGAGATGGAGGAGCAGCGCGTTGCCGCGGTGGAGAAAGAACGCAAAACCGTCCGCGTCAACGAGTTCATCACGGTCTCCGAACTCTCGAAAATCCTTGGCGTCTCGGCCACACAGATCGTCGGCTTCGCGTTCAAGACGCTGGGGCTCATGGTCACCATCAATCAGCGTCTCGACTTCGACCAGATTGAGTTGATCGCCGGCGAGTTCGGTTTCCAGGCCGTCAAGGAAAGCGACTATGCCGCGGACATGGAGGGCGAGAAGATCGAAGACGCGCCCGAAGATCTCCGGCCGCGTCCGCCCGTCGTCACGATCATGGGTCACGTCGACCATGGTAAGACGTCGCTGCTCGACTACATCCGGAAAGCCAACGTGGTCGCTGGCGAAGCCGGCGGCATCACGCAGCACATCGGTGCGTATCACGTGGAGGTCGCCAACAAGCGCACCATCACGTTCCTCGACACCCCGGGTCACGAAGCGTTCACCGCCATGCGTGCCCGCGGTGCGCAGGTCACCGACATCGTGGTCATCGTGATCGCGGCCGACGACCAGGTCATGCCGCAAACCGTCGAAGCGATCTCGCATGCGAAGAGCGCCGGCGTGCCCATCATCATCGCCATCAACAAGGTCGATCTGCCCACGGCGCAGATCGGCAAGGTGAAGCAGGACCTGCTACAGCACGAAGTCGTCCTCGAAGAATTCGGCGGAACGGTGCTGCATTCCGAGATCTCGGCCAAGAAGGGAACTGGCGTCGATGAACTCCTCGATCAGATCCTGCTGCAGGCGGACATTCTCGAGCTCAAGGCCAATCCGTCGCGTCGTGCGGTCGGGTCGGTGGTCGAAGCCCAACTCGACCAGGGCAAGGGACCGGTGGCGACCGTGCTCGTGCAGAACGGGACGCTCAAGGTCGGTGATGACTACATCTGCGGCATCTACTCCGGCCGCGTGCGCGCCATGCTCGACGAGCGTGGCAAGCCCGTCAAGTCGGCCGGCCCTGCCATCCCGGTGCAGATTCTGGGACTCAGCGGTGTGCCGATGGCCGGCGATCAGCTGCTCGTGGTCGAAGACGCCTCGGAAGCGCGTGAGATCGCGCAGCGTCGTGAACGTCTCGATCGTGAAGCGAAGAGCCGTCGCAGCACCCGTGGGTTGGTCTCGCTCGAAGACTTCATGTCGCAGACCAGCGCCGGCCAGAAGCGTTCGCTGCGTCTCGTCATCAAGGCCGACCAGGGCGGCCCGGCCGAAGCACTGGCCGATGCCCTCGGTCAGCTCTCCAACCCCGAAGTGCAGGTGGAAATCCTGCACCGCGGTGTCGGTGCGATCGCCGAGACGGACATCCTGCTCGCGAAGGCGTCGGGCGCCATCATCATCGGCTTCCATGTTCGCCCGGACAACAACGCCCGCGCCGCAGCCGAGCGCGAAGGCGTCGACATCAAGCTCTATCGCATCATCTACGAGGCCGTGGCCGACGTGAAGGCCGCCCTCGAAGGCATGCTGCGGCCGGAGTCGCGCGAAGTGGTGTACGGCGAAGCCGAGGTGCGCGAAACGTTCAAGGTCGCGCGTATCGGAACGATCGCCGGTTGCATCGTCCGCTCGGGCAACATGAACCGGAAGGGACGGATGCGCGTCATCCGCGACGGCGTCGAGATCTACGACGGCGGCATCGCATCACTGCGTCGCTTCAAGGACGACGTGAACGAAGTGAAGGAAGGCTACGAGTGCGGTATCGGCATCGAGAACTTCAACGACGTCAAGATCGGCGACGTCTTCGAATGCTATCGCACGGAAGAAGTGGCTCGTACTCTCGACCAGGCTGCCAAGTCCTGAGGAGGCAGTATGGGCGAACCGCGGCGACCTGACCGCGTCGCCGAATCGATTCGCGAACAGGTGGCGACCTTCCTCTCGGAAGGCGCCAAGGATCCGCGAATTCGTGGCTTCGTCACCGTCACGGCGGTGGAGATGACACGCGACCTTCGGCACGCGAACGTGTTCGTGAGTGTGATGGGGGATGAGGCGGCCATCAAGGCCACCTTTCAGGGGCTGGCCAGTGTGGCGTCGCATCTGCGTTCCATGCTGGGCAAAACGCTGCGTCTGCGGAACGCCCCGGAGATTCATTTCAAGGCGGACGAGAGCATCGCGCACGCCTCGCGGATCGAGCAGTTGCTCGCGCAAATCCGCACCGATCGTGATGCCGTCACGGGGGACGTGCCGGCGCCAGCCGCCGGCACCGACGCGACGGCCGGGGAGCATCCCGGTCCGTCCAGCGACGACTCTCCCGCGCAGTGACCACCACCCGCTCAGCGTGAGAGTGCGCTGATGCGGGAGCGGTCGCCCTCGTCATGATCACGTCCGGACTGCTGTACGTCGACAAACCGGCCGGCATCACCTCGCACGATGTCGTTGGCATCGTGCGGCGTGCCGCCCGCACGAAGCGCGTCGGACACGCCGGTACCCTCGATCCGTTCGCCACGGGACTGCTCGTGCTTGCCGTCAACGGGGCCACGCGTCTCCTGCCGTACGTGGTGGGAGAGCCGAAGGTGTACGACGCCGTCATCCGCTTCGGCTGGGAAACGGACACCGACGATAGCACCGGCCAACCGGGACCGACCGCGCCGACCCCAGCCGCACTGGTCCTCGCCGACCCTGTCGCACCGTCGCTCCGCGATGCCATCGCCGCGCTCACGGGTACGCTGGCACAACGTCCCCCCGCCTTCTCGGCGAAACACGTGAACGGGGAGCGCGCCTACGCGCTCGCCCGACGCGGTGAGACGGTTGACCTCCCGCCCGTCACGGTGCAGGTGTTCGGGTGGGAATGGCTCGGCAGTACGGCCGACACGCTCACCGTGCGCATCCAGTGCGGTGGCGGCACGTACATTCGAGCCTTGGCACGCGATCTCGGTCGGGCCCTCGGCAGCGCGGCACACTGCGACAGCTTGCGGCGCGTGGCCAGCGGTCCGGCCACGATCATCGACGCCGAGTCGCTCGGGAGTCTCGAGCCCGGCAGCATCGCTGATGGACGCGTCCTGCTTCGCTCGCCCCTGCCTGCCCTCGGGGACATCGCCCGCGAACCACTCGACGAGGCCGGACTCACCGCGCTCCGCTTCGGACGACGCGTACCGGCCACCGTAC
>JARIEX010000195.1 GCA_031127095.1 Gemmatimonadota bacterium | reverse complement strand
AGGGGCGTCATCCGTGACTACAGACCGAACAGCGCGCCGCCCGGATACTCGGCGTACCCTTCCAGCTGCTCTTCAATGCGCAGCAGCTGGTTGTACTTCGCCACGCGGTCGCTGCGCGACGGCGCGCCGGTCTTGATCTGTCCGGCCTGCGTCGCCACCGCGAGATCGGCGATGAACGTGTCTTCGGTTTCGCCGCTGCGATGTGAGATGATCGCGTTGTAGCCCGCCGCGCGCGCGAGCTCGATGGCTTCAAACGTTTCGGTGAGCGTGCCGATCTGATTCACCTTCACCAGAATCGCGTTCGCCACCTGCGCCTCGATCCCCTTGGCGAGAATTTCGCTGTTCGTGCAGAACAGATCGTCACCCACCAGCTGGCAGCGATCGCCCACGAGTTCGGTGAGGTACTTCCAACCGTCCCAATCGTTCTCGGCCATGCCGTCTTCGATCGACACGATCGGATAGTTCTCCAGCCAGCCGGCGTACTTGTCGGCGAGCGCCTGCGGGCTGAGCGACGCGCCGCCGCTCTTCTTGAAGTGGTACTGGCCACCCTGGAACATCTCGCTGGCCGCCACGTCGAGCGCGAGCGCCACGTCGTGACCGGGACGCAGCCCGGCCGCCTCGATCGCCTCGATGATCACCTTCAGCGCGTCTTCATCGCTGGCAAGGTTGGGCGCGAAGCCGCCTTCGTCGCCGACGCCCGTGGCCAGCTTGCGCGCCACCAGCACCTTCTTGAGCGAATGGAACACCTGCGTGCCCATGCGCAGAGCATCGCTGAACGTCTCCGCACCCACGGGCACGATCATGAACTCCTGGAAGTCCACGGTGTTCGTCGCGTGCGCGCCGCCGTTGAGGATGTTCATCATCGGCACGGGCAGCGTGCGCGACATCGGGCCGCCGAGGTAGCGATAGAGCGGCAACCCGACTTCGAGCGCCGCCGCGCGCGCCACAGCCATCGACACGCCCAGTATCGCGTTGGCGCCCAAGCGCCCCTTGTTCTCCGTGCCGTCGAGATCCATCAGCGCCCGGTCGATCGCGATCTGATCGGTCGCATCCATGTCCTCGAGCGCGTCGTTGATCTCGGTGTTCACGTTGTTCACCGCCGTGAGCACGCCCTTGCCGCCGTAGCGCGCCGGGTCGCCGTCGCGCAGCTCAACGGCTTCACGCTCGCCGGTGCTGGCGCCGCTCGGCACCGCCGCGCGCCCCGCGCTGCCCGTTTCGAGGATCACGTCCACTTCGACCGTGGGATTGCCGCGGCTGTCGAGAATTTCGCGCGCGCTGACGGAAACGATGGAGGCCATATAGATCAGTCTTGAATGGTGAGTGTCGCGTGGTGAGTGCAGCGGGAACTACAAAAAGTCGGGCTCAGGCTCGGACGTGCGCAGCGACGAATTGCGGCCGGCGCGCACCGGTTCGGGCGCCGACGTGACGCCGTAATGTGTATGCAGGCACTCCGCCATGCGCTCACGGACGCGATCGGCCAGCCCGTTGCGGTCGGCGTAGGTGAGCCCAGCGGTCGGGACCGGTTCGAGCAGGTGCACGTGCACCGTGCCGGGCGACGCCCGGAATTCGCGACGCGGATTCACTTCGATGGTGCCGTAAATCACCACCGGCACCACCGGCGCCCCCGACCCGATGGCCAGCACGAACGGGCCTTTCTTGAACGGGCGCAGCGCGTAGTCGTCACCGCGGGTGCCTTCGGGGTACACCAGCACCGACTGACCGGCGCGGATCTTGGCCGCCGCGTCTTCGTAGGCGCTGAAGGCCGCTTTGCGGTTCTCGCGATCGATGTAAATCACGCCCACCGCACGCGCCGCGCGACCGAAGAACGGCACGCGCTCGAGTTCGCGCTTGGCCACAAAGCCGTAGTGCGGCAGCGCGGCGATCATGGCGGGGATGTCGAACCAACTCACGTGATTGGCGATGAACACCCGCGGCGCCCCGTCGGCGTGTCCGTCGCGGCCGTGCACCACCACTTTCACGCCAGCCGCGCCCAGCAGCCAGGACGCCCACCAGCGCGGCGTCTTCGCAAAGATGCTGTCGGGGCCATGCGGACGCCCCAGCAGCTCCGCCAGCAGCGTCACGGTGCCGAACAGGACGGTTCCGGCCAGTAAGGCCAGCGTGGTGAAGGCGGTTCGCATCACTGCAAGGTCGCCGACTCCGGACCCGAATTCAACGCACGTCGGGGGGCAACGCGAAATGATCGAACCCGGCCGGTGGCGAGGGTGTCGCGTCGGACGCGCCATCCGATGCGCCAGCCGATGCGCCATCCGATGCGCCATCCGATGCGCCGTCGGCCGCGTCCACGTACCCCACCACCGTGAGTGGCACCGACGACACGTCGGCCCAGCGAGCGGCGAGTCGTTCGTACGCCGCGGCCGGCATGGTGGCCAGCAGCTCGTACTCCTCCCCGCTCTGCATCGCCAGCGCCACGGGCACACCGGGGCCGACGGGGACCCGCGTCGCGTCGAGCACCAACCGCACGCCGCTCGCGGCGGCGATGTGGCGGGCGTCGCCCGCCAGCCCGTCGCTGAGGTCGATCATGGCGGTGGCGCCGGCGGCCGCCAGCGCCTGGCCTTCGGCCCAGCGCGGCGCCGGGGACGCGAAGCGCCCCCGACACCATGCCGCGGGGTGCTCGCCCGCCTCCCACGCCCGCACGGCCGCGCCGGGGCCGCCCAGCACGCCGGTCACCACCACCACCTCGCCGGGGCGGGCGCCGCTGCGCGGCACCACCCGCGCCGCCGCGCCGATCACGGTGGTCGTGATCGAAAACTCGGCACCATGGCTGAGGTTACCCCCCACGATGCGGGCACCGACCGCGCGGATCACGACGCCCATGCCATCGGCCACGTCGGTGAGTCGGTCACGCCACGCGTCAGGGACCACGAACGCGATCAGCACGCACTCGGCCCGCGCGCCCATGGCCGCCAGATCGCTCAGCGCCGCCGAGGCCGCCCGCACCCCCACGTCGTGCGCCGTGATCCACCCGCGGCGAAAGTGCACGTCCTCCACGCACGCGTCCACGCTCACCACGCGCGTGCCACCGGCCGGCGGTGCCAGCACAGCGGCGTCGTCACCAATGTCCACGGCGAGATCACCCCACCGCGCCATCAGCGCGCGGATCGTGTCGAACTCGGCCCCTTCCCGCATGGCCTGGTGCGGACGCGGCGCCACGCTCACGGCAGTCCCCCGTCACCGCGCCGCCGCAGGCGGATCAGCCCCTGCGGCGTCCCCACCCACAACCAGTCGCGCGTGGCCACCAGCGCCAGCGCCGGCCCCGGCAGATCGGCCGGCACGCGCAGCACCCGCGTCGCACCATCCCGCCGCGACACGATGAGCACGCCATCCGTTCCGGCCAGCCACATCGTGCGCTCGTCGATCGCCACGCCGGTCACGCGCCCCACCTGCCGCACATCGAGCCGGTCCTCGCGCACCGGCTCCACCCCACCACGCGGAGCGAGACGCAGCACCGCGTCGTCCGTGGCGGCCAGCAGCACGCTGTCGCTCCACGCCAACGCCCGCACCGGACGCCGCAGGGCGGGATCGCTCCCCAGCGGGCGCGACACCACGCCCCCGTCCACGCCGTTCGGCGAGGGGATGGCCAACAGTCCGCCCTCGGTGCCCACCCAGAGCGTGTCCCCCGTGAAGGCCAAGGCGTGCACCGGCATGTTCTCCAGCAGGCGCACTCCCACCCCGCGGGTGCCCGCGCCGCGCGCGCGCGCCGCACGCGTGTCGCTACTGTCGCGCACGTACACCAGACCGCGCGCGGTGCCCGCCCACACGCCCTCGTCACGCGTGGCCACCGCCAGCACCCGCCCGTCGGGGAGCCCGTCCAGCACCCCCCACGCCTGCAAGGGCGACGCGCCGTCCAACGACAGGCGCACGAGTCCGCGGTCGGTGCCCAGCCAGGCGCGCGAGGCACGCGTGACCAGCGAGAGCCCGCGCACACCCACCAGCGGCACCGCAATGGTGCCCTCGAGCCACCGGAATCGCTGCAGGTCGCTGCCCACGAACGACAGCCCGCCGCGGTCGGGGGACTGCCCAAGCCCCGCCGCCCACACCCCGTCGGCCGCGGGGGCGAGTGCGCCCACCCCGGGCTCCATGAGGCCGTACGGGAGCGGCGTGGCCTGCATGAACGCCGGATCGAGACGGAACAGTCCATCGCCCGCCGTACCCAGCCACACCTCGCTGGTGCGCTCGGGCGACGCGGCCCCGCTCAAAATCTGCACCGCGCGCAACGGCCGGTCGGTGGCCTGCGCGCGCAGCAGCAGCGAGGGCTGCGTGCGCAGCGACGGGAACTGCGTGTACAGATCGCTCAGCGTGCGCGGCAGGATCAGCGTGGTGGCCGCGGGGGGGCGTGGCAGCGGCGTGGCGATGCCGACGCGCGAGATGCGCGTCCACTCGCCGCCCGCGCGCACGATGGCATCGCCGGTCCCGGCGCGGTCGAAGGCAATGAGGTCGGGTACGCCGGTCACGATGGTGCGCTGCAGCTGTTCGGTGAGCGGGCGGTACATCAGCACCCCGCCCGGCACGCCCAGCCACAGCGCGTCCTCGACCGGATCCCCCGCCACCACGGTGATCTGCTGATCGGCCAGACCGTCGTCGCGCGTGAGCGGCGGCAGCCACTGATTGATGGCCCGGTCGTAAATGGCGATGCCGCTGCCACCGGCCGCGAACACGTAGCGCCGCGACACGGCCACCGCCTGCACCGAGCTGAAGCTGCCGATACGCTGACGTTCATCGCGGCGCCCGCCGCCGCTGAGCGGGGAGGCTGCACCGTCCATGGCACCGCCCACACCGCTGCCGGCGGGCACGCAGGCGGAGAGCATCGCCCCCGCGGCCACGGCGACCACCACGACCACCGCGCGCACCGCCAACCGGGGGCTCACGCGAAACGCGCGGCGATGGACAGCGGCGACGGCAGCTCGGCCAGCACCCCAGGCGCGCGCGCACCGCCGTGCGCGAGCCCGTGCCACGCCTCGGGGAACGCCTGCAGCACGGCCTCGAGAGTGCCACCGAGGACGCCACCCAGCCGCGCGGTCGCCAGCTCGGCCGCCCGGCCGTGCGCGGCCGCCCCGGCCGCGGCGGCCGTCGCCGGCGCGATCCCGTGGCCCAGGAGCGCCACGATCACGCCGGTGAGCAGGTCGCCGCTTCCCCCGGTGGCCAGCAACGGGGTGCCGTACGGCGCCACCTGCAGCGGCGCGCCGTCCGGCGTCGCGATCAGGGTGGGCGTGCCCTTGAGCAGCACGATCGCGCCGCTGCGCACCGCGAACGCCTGCAGCGCCGCCGCGCGCTCGTCCCACGCCGCGGGCACGGCACGTCCCAACAGCTGCGCGAACTCACCGGGGTGCGGCGTGCACACCACCGACCGCGCCGAGCGTGTCCAATGACGCATTACTGCGGCGGGATCGGTGCCCAGCGACTGCGCCACGTCGGCGATCAGCCACAGCGCATCGGCGTCCAGCACCAACGCGCAGTCGCGATCGCGGTGAGCGGTCATCACGCGCTCGAGCAGCGCCGCCGACCGGGCGCCGCGCCCGAGGCCGGGGCCCAGCGCCAGCGCGTCGCAGCGGGCCAGCGTGTCCATGGCGTCCGGCCCGTCGTCGGCGGCGGTGTCCGCGCCATCGCCCCGGTGCGCGTCCGGCGTCGGCCACGCCTCGGCCAGCGCCTGCGGCACCGCGGCCTGCACCGCCGCGACACTGGGCGCGTCGACCACCGCGTGCACGAGCCCCGCGCCGGCGTGCAGCGCCGCCTGCGCGGCCAGCGAGACGGCACCGGCCATGCCCGCGTGCCCACCCACAATCGCCAC
>JARIEX010000194.1 GCA_031127095.1 Gemmatimonadota bacterium | reverse complement strand
CCGAAAAGGGCGCCGAGGTGGACCTGCTCTTCGAGCGTGGCGGCCGAGTCGAGATGGTAATCGAGATCAAGCGGTCGACCGCACCCACCGTCTCGCGGGGATTTCGCGTCGCCTGTGAGGACCTGTCGCCCAGTGCGGCGTACGTGGTCCACAGCGGAAGCGAATCGTGGCCGATGCCGGGCGGCGTGCGCGCCATCTCGCTCCTGGAGCTCCTGCAGCACTTGGGCAATACGGCGTGACCGGCCCCGCAGTCGTCTAGCCTTTGGCGCGACAGTCGGGGCTCTCGCGCACGGTATACTGGCCCCTGGCCAACGAGCCGTGGTGGCCGAGTACCCCCACCCCATGTTGCCACCACGCCACACCACCCTGTGGCAGCCACGCCACAAATCCCTACCGACACCAACGGCCAACCCGCTCACCTGCAGCGTGTTGGCCGTTGTGCGTTTCGCCCCGCCCTTCCCCGCGAAGGGCCTAGCGGCCGCCGCCTACCCGCTCGAAGACCGTGCGGCCGGCCAGCGGCTGCACCGGGCGCGAGGTCTCGTCCTCAAACGCCTCGGCATACCGCTGCAACTGCGCCGCCGACAACCGGATCTCCTCAGGGTTCATAACGGGCACCGGCACAAACGGCGTCCACTGAATCACCGAGTCGAACGACAGCAGCTTTACCGTGCGGTTGCCGGGAATGTCGATCGGCGACTGGCCCAGATTGTCCCACAGCGGGCTCCCGTCGTCACGCGTAATGCCGCGGCCCGACGGCGCGCTATGCGCGACGTCGAAGTTAGGCCTGCACCGCCGCCTGTGAGGGCGCCGGGGTCGCGGCGCGGGCAAACTGGGCGGCCGGGCCGGCCACGGTAGCCGACGGCGCGTTGTCGCAGCCCGCCATGGTGATCAGCGCTCCGGTCAACAGCAGCGCTGCAGCGGCAGACCGGGAACGCAACGGGCGAAACACAGAGCGATTCATGATTTCGTCAAAATAGTGGGCAGCGGGTGCCGCAGCCCCCAATGGGCGAAACGCACAACGGGCTCAGCAGCAAGACGCATATCGCTTTCCGACACGTATGTACCGGCCAACGTGGCGAGTGGTCTTGCCCAAACTGCACCTCATGTTGAAATCTTCATCTTATTCCGCTCGAGTCGAGCTCCGACACCGAACGGACAGCGCACCCCGCCGTGGTGGCACTGATTGTGCAACCAAGCTCAACTGTTACGCGGAGTTGACAGCGGCGCGGGCAAATGGTCTTGCCACCCACCGTGCTTGCCTCGATACTCACAATTATAGACAGCGGCGGTCGGTCCTCGGCCCGCGCCCGCCGCCATTCCTTTCTTGAGGTGTGTGTATGCGTCGTTCCCTCCCCGCCGCTGCTGTAGCGCTCACCGCACTGGCACTCGGCGCCTGCGCCGACTCCCGCACGGCGGTCACGCCGACCGCGCCCGATCTGCTGGCGCCGGCACATCAGTCCGCAGCACCGGCCGCACAGGGCAGCATCCCTGACCGCTACATCATCACCTTCCGCGACAACGTCGCCGACCCCCGGGCCACGGCGGCCTCGATGGTGCGTAGCAACGGTGGGCAGCTGCACTACACCTACACCACCGCGCTGCGCGGCTTTGCCGCGACCTTGCCGCCGCAGGCTGTGGCCGCACTGGCGAACAACCCGATGATCGCGGCCATCGAGCCCGACGCCATCGTGACGGCGTCTGCCACGCAGGCCGACGCCACGTGGGGGCTCAATCGCCTCGACCAGCGCGACCTCCCGCTGGCTGGCGGCTACACCTACAACGCCACCGGGGCCGGGGTGTACGCGTACATCATCGACACCGGCATTTTGGACGGACACACGGAGTTTACCGGACGCATGGCCCCCGGTTACACCGCCATTAATGACGGAAATGGCACCACCGACTGCAACGGCCACGGCACGCACGTCGCCGGCACCGTGGGTGGCACTGTGTATGGTGTGGCCAAGGGCACCACGTTGGTGCCGGTGCGCGTGCTCGATTGCGCGGGGTCCGGCACCGACGCCACCGTGATCGCCGGGTTGGATTGGGTGGCCGCCCAAACGAACCGGCCCGCGGTCGCCAACTTGTCGCTAGGCGGCGGGGCCAGCGCGGCGCTGGATGCCGCTGTGGCCAACGCGGTGAGCCGCGGCGTGACGGTGGTGGTGGCGGCCGGTAACGACAGCTATTCTTTTCTGACGGCGAACGCGTGCAACTACTCGCCAGCCCGCGCGCCGTCTGCTATTACGGTGGGGTCAACCACGAGCAGCGATGCGCGCTCCAGCTTCTCCAATGTCGGCAGCTGCGTAGACCTGTTCGCACCGGGCAGTGGCATCACCTCGGCGTGGTACACCAGCACCACGGCCACCAACACCATTAGCGGCACCTCCATGGCCAGCCCCCATGTGGCCGGCGCCGCCGCGCTGTATCTGCAGGGCGCGCCCACCGCGAGTCCAGCCACGGTCACCAACGCCATTCTCAGTAGCTCGACCGCCAACAAGGTCACGAGCCCCGGCACGGGGTCGCCCAACCGCCTGTTGTACACGCTGGACTTCGGCGCCACCGGCGGCACCCCGACGAATGTGGCGCCCACGGCGTCGTTCACCCACAGCTGCACCGCCCTCACCTGCACGTTCAACGGCGGCGCTTCCGCTGACACCGACGGCACGATCGCCAGCTACAGCTGGGCCTTCGGCGACGGCACGACGGCCACCGGCGCGAACCCCACCAAAACGTACGGCGCGGGCGGCACGTATTCCGCGACGCTCACGGTCACCGACAACGTCGGTGCCACCGGCACGCAAACACGCAGTGTGATCGCGACGGCGCCGGCGGGTGCCATTGTGCTCACCGTGCGCATGACCAAGTCATCGACAAACCGGAACCTCGCCAACTTGTCGTGGACCGGTGCCTTGGCCCGGGTCGATGTGTTCCGTAACAACACCAGAATCACCACTGTGACGGCCACCAGCTTGGTCAACGACCTTGGCACGAAAAGCGGCACGCGCACCTACCGGGTGTGCAACGCCGGCACCACCACCTGCTCGAACAGCGTCACCGTCACGTACTAACGGTGTCCGCCGTGCGCGGTGCGGTCTGCGCTCCGCGCTGTACAGTGTGATCCACACGGGGCTCGGCGGTTGCCGAGCCCCGTGTGTTTTGGGCCACGGCGGCGTAGCTTCGCCCCATACCTCTTTGCCCTTGGGAGCCCGCGCTATGCGACATTCCATCATCACCGCGCCGTTCGCGTGTCTCGCCTTTGCGGCGATGGTCACCGCCGTGCACGCGCAACCCACCCGCCCGGCCGCATCACGGGCTGCAGCAACGCTGCCGAGGGCATCACAGCCGGCGGCCGCTATCGCGGTCACGCTGCCCCGCGACCAGGCCAATGTGCCGCTCGATGGTCGTTTGCTGCTGCTGGTGTCCACCGACAGTACCCGTGAACCGCGCTTCCAGATCTCCGACGGCCCCGAGTCGCAGCTGGTGTTTGGCCTCGATGTGAACGGCTGGGCGCCGGGCACCAACCGTGTCGTTGGCAACCAGGCCAACGGCTATCCGCTGGTCTCGCTGCGCGAACTGCCGCGTGGTCGCTATTGGGTACAGGCGCTGCTCAACCGCTACGAAACGTTCACGCTGAGCACGGGGCACACCGTGAAGCTCCCCCCCGACAAGGGCGAGGGACAGCAGTGGGCGCGCAAGCCGGGCAACCTGCTCAGCACACCGCGCTGGATCACCATCGACCCGCAGCAGCGCGTGGGGGCAGCCATCACCCTCGACCGCGAAATCCCCGCCATCGCGCCGCCGCAGGACACGAAGTGGATCAAGCACGTCACCATTCGCAGTGAACGCCTCTCGAAGTTCTGGGGGCGCGACATGTTCATTGGCGCAAACGTGCTCCTCCCGGCCGGCTTCGACACCCATCCCGACGCGCGCTATCCGCTGGTGGTGTATCACGGGCACTTTCCCGCCACCTTCGAAGGCTTCCGCGAAACGCCACCCGACCCGAACCTCGCCCCCGACTTCTCAGCGCGTTTCAACCTGGCCGGCTACAACAAAATTCAGCAGGAGCTCAACCACCAGTTTTACACCGACTGGACGGGGCCGTCGTTTCCGCGCGTACTGCTCATGGAAGTGCGTCACCCCACGCCCTACTACGACGACTCCTACGCCGTGAATTCGGCGTCGCAGGGGCCATGGGGCGATGCCATCATGTACGAGCTCATCCCCGCCGTTGAACAACAATTCCGCGGACTCGGCCAAGGGTGGGCGCGCATCACCTACGGCGGCTCCACGGGCGGCTGGGAAGCGATGGCGGTGCAGATGTTTTATCCCGACGAATTCAACGGCGCCTTCATCGCGTGCCCCGACCCCATCGACTTCCGCGCCAACACGGTGTTCAACCTGTACGAAGAAGCGAACGCCTACGTGTTACCGAGCCGGTGGAAGCGTACACCGCGGCCGGCACACCGCAACGCGCTCGGGCAGGTGCAGACCACCATGGAAGAAGCCAATCGCCGCGAGGCCGCGCTGGGCAGCAAGGGGCGCAGCGGCGACCAGTGGGACATCTGGCAGGCCACGTATTCACCCATGGGTGCCGATGGCTATCCCAAGCCCATCTGGGATAAGACCACGGGAGTGATCGACCATGAGGTCGCGCGCTACTGGCGTGATCACTACGACCTGTCGTTCATCTTGCGGCGCGACTGGGCCACGCTGGGGCCCAAGCTGTTCGACAAGATCAACATCTATGTCGGCGACATGGATAACTACTATCTCAACAACGCCGTCTATCTTACCGAAGAGTTTTTGCGCAGCACCACCAATCCCAAGTGGACCGGCGAGATCACCTACGGCGATCGCGCCGAGCATTGCTGGAACGGCGACGCCACGCGCAGCAACGCGTACTCGCGGTTGCGCTATCACCAGATGTACATCCCGCGCATTTACGAGCGCATGCGCGCCCGCGCGCCGCGTGGTGCGGATACGCTCAGCTGGAGATACTGAACTAGCCTCCCGCACCCCACACAGCGCACGGCCCGTACCGCCATCCAGGCGATACGGGCCGTGCGCTTTCTTTGTTGCGCTACGCCTAACGGGCAGCCGGTCGCCTCGAGGCCACGGTGACCTTCCCAGCGCAGCGAGTACCGCTGCTCGTACAACAAGGGATCGATGGCCGCATTACGACTGTCAAACGCCGCGATGGCCGCCAGCAGGCCGGCGGTGGTGCAGATGTAATTGGTGTCCGCGAGTGCCGTGGCAAGGTTGTTCAGTCCGATATGCGCCTCGGCGCGCAACAGACTCAGCACCTCGTTGCGCGCGAATACAGCACTGCGCAGGACTACGAGCGGTCGCGGTATACCACCAACATCAACAAGTTCCCCGAAGTCCCGTCGGCGCGTCCGGCCACCGCCACCAAGCTGTGGGTGAGTCAGGGCTACGCGTTCATCGAACCTGATATCCCGATCTTCGGTGATGCCGGCCGGATGAACGACAACTACACGCGTGATCTCAAGGAAAACCTCGACGCCGTGCTCGACGCCATCGTCGACGCCGGCTTCGTGGATCGCGACAAGATGGGGATCGGTGGTCACAGCTACGGCGCCTTCAGCACCGTGAACGCGCTCTCGCTCATGCCGAACTTCAAGGCAGGCATCGCGCCCTCCTGCTGTACCACGCGATCGAAGATCAGAATCAGGGCACCGACCCCATCGGCTCGCGCCGCATGTTCCTGGCGCTGCAAGGACTCGGCAAGCAGGCGGCGTTGTACATGTATCCGTACGAAGACCACAGCGTGGCCACGTACGCCAGCGATCTCGATCTCTGGGCGCGCTGGGTGGCGTGGATGGATACCTACGTGAAGAACCCGAAGCCGGCGCAGC
>JARIEX010000193.1 GCA_031127095.1 Gemmatimonadota bacterium | reverse complement strand
CCGCGGTGGCTCCCGCCGGCGCACTCCTCGCTTTCCGCCGCGCGGACTCCTCGGTCAACGTGGTGCGCAAAGACGCGCTCGCTGCCGCCGGCCGCGTGACGGGTGAGTCGTCGCGCGACGTGAACTACATCATTCCGCGCTTCGTGCTCGATCACCTGCCACTGGGCTTCGCCGGCATTTTCCTCGCCGCCGTCCTGGCCGCCGCGATGTCGAGCATCGCCGCCGAGCTGAACTCGCTCTCCACGGCCACCGTGGTCGATTTCTATCAGCGCTGGTTCAGACGCGAGGCGAGCGACGCGCACTTCCTGACCGTTTCGAAAACCGCCACCGCGATCTGGGGCGTGTTCGCCTGCGTGGTCGCCGTATACGCCGCCAACCTCGGCTCACTCATCGAAGTGGTGAACCGCTTCGGTTCGTTCTTCTACGGCTCCATCCTCGGCGTGTTCATCCTCGCCATGATCCCGCGCACCCGCGCGCTCGGCGCGTTCGTGGGGCTGCTGAGCGGCATGGGTGCCGTGGCCGCCGTGTCATTCGGGGTGCCCAGCGTGAGCTTCCTGTGGCACAACGTGATTGGGGCGGTGGTGGTGGTGGTCGTGGGGTCGGTGTTGAGTCTGGGCGGGGTCAAAAAACTGCACACTCCCTAGGTAACAGGGGGGAGGGTATCAGGGGGCAGGAAGCAGGTGCACCGCGCGTGGTGCCTGCTTCCTGCCCCCTGATACCCTCCCCCCTGCTTACTAGGGAGTAAAAAGTTCGGAGTAACCACTGCCTCCGAATCACATCTTTGGCTGCACCACCGCCGGCGCCGCGTTGACCAAATTCGCCAGTACCCGCGCCGCCCCCGGCACGCCGTTCGGCAACTGGCGGAACAGCGCCAGCGTGACGTACACGTAGCGTCCCTTGCCCAGCGGGGCCACCAGCAAGCCACCCTGCTGCACCGGCTCGTTCGGATCGTTCATCGCCAGCAACGGCGTGTAGCGCTTGTCGAACGTGCTCGGCATGTACGTGGCGCGCTCCTGCGCCCAGTCGGCCCAGTCGGCGGCACCGATGCGATTGGGACCCACCAGCAGTGGATTCGTGGGCTGCAGCACCGTGACCGGCGCCTGCTCCATCGTGACGCGCGCCGCCGGGCGACTCCACTGCATCGGGTACGGCACCACACCCGGGAAGCGATTCATGTCCTGCGCGCCGTACTGCACGACCAGCGTGCCGCCCTTGTTCGCGTAGTCCAGCAGGCGCGCGTTGTTGCGCACCAACACCTCACTCGCTTCATACGCGCGCGGGCCCACCACGATGCTCGTGAAGCGCGACAGGTCGGTGCTGGTAAGCATCGACGGTTCGATCTTCTCCACCGCGATGTCGAGCTGCGCGAGCGCCTCGAGCCCGGTATCACCGACGCCCTTCACGTAGCCCACGCGGGCGCGCGGCGGGAGCTTCACGGTCACCGCCGAGAGGTACATCCCGCTCGCGCCGTACAAGCGCATCGGCGTGATGTGGTCGTAGCGGATGTCGAACACGCTGCTGGTGCTCAGGGCGCCTTCGTGCAGCGCCAGTGCAACGAGCTCGAGACGGCCTTCCTTCACCATGCCGCGCACACGGAAGGTGAGAATCGTCGCGCCATCGGGGCCCAAGACGCGCTCGCGTTCCACCGAGTCGGCCTTGAGCCCCTCAGGAAGCTCGAGCTTCACCGTGACCTCCGCGTCGTGCGGATACGATGACTGAATCCGCACCGGTACGAGCCGTTCGACAGGAACGCCCGCCCGGATGTACTCCATTGTGTTGCCGAGATTCACCGTGATGCCGGGTACCGCCGACACCGGCACCTGCTGATCGCCCTTGATCGGATCGGCAAAGCGATACACCACCGGCTCATTCACCGTCACGCTTTCCCCGGCGATCGTGAGCCGCGCCTGCACCATCGTGGCGCGCTGCTCCTGCTGCTGCGCTTCGGTGCGCGCGTCGATCGGCGCCTGGAACCAATCCTGTTGCTTGCGACCGTAGGCGCGCCACCACGGGGAGTTGGCCTGGAACGCTACCGCCCAGCGATTCAGCACCGCCGCGCTGTCGGGGCTGATCGCCACGTCGCCCGCTTCACCCGGACGCAAACCCAAACCCGCCACGGACGCGTTCAGCAGCTGCACCGCCGCGCGGCCGCGATTGAACACGGTGATCGTGACCGGCAGCGAATCGTTCACCGCAATCTTCACCGCCTCGCGCACAGGAAAGGTGGCGCGCGGAGCCGTCGCTTCCACGGCGACACCCGCGGCCAGCACCAGCGCGCGCTCAGCGCGATCGATCGTGGTCACGAGCGCATCCCACAGCGCCGGCGGCGCTTCCTCGGGCGAGCGACTCGACAAACTGGACGGCGAACCCGGACGACCGACGATCAGAATTCCGGGGCCGCGTCCAGCCGCGTGGCGCACGTCGCGCAGCTGCCGCAACGCCTGCGCCAGCGGGGTCACGATCGGTGTCGGATCATCGGCGCGGTACATCGCGCGCACCGCCGTGACCGTACGCAACGCCGAGTCGAGCACGGGCTGCACCGTAGCCGGGAGCTTGCCCCGCAGCGCCGTCCACGTGGTATCCACGCCATCGAACAACGACTGCTCACGGCGCGCGTTCTCCGGACCCACCCGCGAGGCTTCGCGCGACAGAAATCCGAGAATCGTGCCCTTCTTCTGCAGCACGCCGAAGCCTTGGCTCTTGTGCTGTGAGCGGCTCTCGGCCGCGATCTCGTAGTAGCTGCGCCCCAGCAGCGCGTCGTACTCGCCCACGTTCACGCGCAACGTGGCGGAATCGGGGGCCTGTCGCGCGCTGCGATAGAACTTCTGCGGCGTCCACGGCAGGCCGAAGCCCTTCACCGGAAAACGCACCGTATCGGCGGCCAGATCGTACGCTTCGCGCGCCAGCAACCCCGACACCTGATGATGCCCATGCCCGTCGCGCGTGGTGCCGCTGAAGAAGGCCACCATCACATGTGGACGGAACGCGCGCACCACCCGCACCACGTCGCCCAAGATCGAATCCTTGGGCCAGTGCGTGTACGTCTCTTCGGCGTTCTTGCTGAAGCCGAAGTCGTAGGCGCGCGTGAAATACTGGCGCCCACCATCGATGCGACGCGCCGACAGCAGTTCCTGGGTGCGGATCGCACCGAGCGCTTCGCCCAGTTCGTTGCCGATCAGATTCTGTCCACCGTCTCCGCGCGTGAGCGAGAGATAGGCCGTTTCCACGTGGCGGCCCTTGGCGAGCCACGCGATGACCGGGGTGTCTTCGTCATCGGGGTGCGCGGCCACCGTGAGCACACGGCCCGTGGTGCCGATCCCGGCCAACGTGGAGCCCAGCGCGGCGGCGCCACGGTCGGGGGTGACGCTCTGCGCACGGAGGGGACGTCCCCCAATGACGAACGCCGCGGCAATGGCCGCGGCGCTCGTCATCGTCCGGAGAACTCGTGAGCGCAACCGCGCCGTCACGAGCCCACCACCATGGCGGGCCGTGACTCGGCCACCTCGCCCGTGTCCATCACCGTGGCGATGATGCGCGCCTGTTCCGCCTGATGCGCATCCATGTACCCCTCGGCCGGACTCGCCCGCTCGGGACGTCCCACGTAGCGCACACCGACCGACGCACCGGCCGACGCCCGCAGGCGCGGTTGCACGTACGTCCATGCGCCCTGATTCTTCGGCTCTTCCTGCGCCCACACCACCTGCTCGATGGCGGGGTAGAGTTCCGTGATCTGCACGATCTCATGGTGCGGCCACGGATACAGCTCTTCCACGCGCACCAGCGCCACGTTCGGATTGCGCGACGGTGCGAGCGCCATGTCGTAATACAGCTTGCCGGTGCAGAACACGATGCGACGCACATCGTCCCGATGCTGCGAGGCGATGGGATCGTCGATCACCGGCTGGAAGCCGCCCTCCGCGAGGTCATCGAGCTTGGACGCCGCCTGCGGCAGTCGCAGCAGCGACTTCGGCTGCATGCAGATGAGCGGCCGGCGCTGCGTCCGCAGCGCCTGACGGCGCAGCAAATGGAAGTACTGCGCCGGCGTGCTGCAGTAGGCCACCGTGAGGTTACCTTCGGCGCACAACTGCAGGAAACGCTCCAGCCGGGCGCTCGAATGCTCGGGGCCCTGCCCCTCATATCCGTGCGGCAGCAGCATCACCACGCCGCTGTCCATCCCCCACTTCGCGCGGTCGGCCACGATGAACTGATCGATGATCGGCTGCGCCACGTTCACGAAGTCGCCGAACTGCGCTTCCCACAACACGAGCGCGTCGGTGGCCACCGTACTGAAGCCATACTCGAACGCCAGCACTGCCGTTTCCGACAGCGCCGAATTGAAGATCTCGAATGCACCCGTCGCGCCCGGGACATGCGCCAGCGGCGCATACTTGCGGCCGGTTTCGCTGTCACTCAGCACGGCGTGCCGGTGCGAGAAGGTGCCGCGCTCCGCGTCCTGACCGGTGATGCGCACCGACATGCCGTCGCGCAGCAACGTCCCGAACGCCAGGGCCTCCGCGTGTCCCCACTCGATGCCGCCCTGCTCGCCCATCGCGTCGCGGCGCCGTTCGAGCTGCTTGGCCAGCCGCGGATTGGGCGTGAGATCGGAGGGCCACGTGAGCAGCGCCTCGTTCACCTCATGCAACGTTCCCGCCGCCACGTTGGTGACCACGGGCTTCGGCGCCGTCCCCGGCTCGGCCGGCCACGGCGCATGCTTCTCGCTGCCCAGGAGCGACTGCTTGAAGCGCGCGTGGATGTCGGTGTAGTTCTGCGTTTCGGCCTGCTCGATCGCGGCCGCCTCGGCCTCGGTGAGCACACCTTCCTTCACGAGACGTCCCGCCCACACCTGCGGCACCGTGGGGTGCTTCCGGATCTGCGCGTAACGCATGGGCTGCGTGTACATCGGCTCGTCGCCTTCGTTGTGCCCGTGCCGACGATAGCCCACGAGGTCGATCAGCACATCCTTCCGGAACATGGCGCGGTACGCACACGCGAGACGCACGGCCGTCAGGCACGCCTGCGCGTCGTCTGCGTTTACGTGGAAGATGGGCATCTCGAAGCCCTTCGCGAGATCCGAGGCGTAGTGCGTGGAGCGCGCGTCGGTGGGATCGGTGGTGAAGCCGACCTGATTGTTCACGATGATGTGAATCGTGCCGCCGGTGCGATACGCGTTCAGCCGCGAGATGTTGAGCGTCTCGGCCACGATGCCTTCACCGGGGAACGCGGCGTCGCCGTGAATGGCCACCGGCACCACCGCCAGTTCGTCGCGCTCGGCGTGCGTCCCGGGCAGGCGCTGCAGCGCGCGCACGACGCCCTCGATCACCGGGTTGACGACTTCGAGGTGCGACGGGTTGGGCACCAACCGCAGCTTCACCGGCGTGCCGTCCACGTCGCGCGTGCCGAGGAAACCCATGTGGTACTTCACGTCGCCGGTGGCGTTCTCGTCGGCGTGATCGTGCCGCCCTTCGAACTCGGCGAACAGATTCTCGAACGGCTTCCCCATGACGTTGGTAAGCACGTTGAGGCGGCCGCGGTGCGCCATGCCGATCACGACTTCACGCGCGCCCGAGCGTCCGGACTCGCGGATTACTTCGTCGAGCATCGGGATCAGCGTGTCGGTGCCTTCCACCGAGAAGCGCTTGTAGCCCTGATAGACGCGTCCCAGAAACCGCTCGAGGCCGTCCACCTGATTCAGGCGGCGCAGCGTGTCCTTTTTCTCGTCGGGCGTGAGCGCGCGCGTGAGCACCTCGTCGCGGAAGGCGCGCCGGAACCATTCGCGCTCGTCGTCCGCTTCCAGATGCCATACTTCGTAACCGATGCGCCCCGCGTACACCTTCCGCTTGCGCGCGATCGCGTCGGCGGCGGTGGCGAAGCGATCATC
>JARIEX010000045.1 GCA_031127095.1 Gemmatimonadota bacterium | reverse complement strand
AACTGGAATCTGCTGGCCATGGCGCGTGCGGGGCTACGCACGCCACTCACGGAGGGGCTTCGCCGTGCCGCCCGGCAGCAGACGCCCGTGACGCTGTCCAACCTGCAGGTCACCGGCGATGTCGGTACCACATCGGTGGACGTGGTGGTCGAGCCGCTCACGGCAGCCGTAGGGCTCGAGGGGATGCTGCTGGTGCTCTTTCGTGAGCCGGAGCGGCTGCCCGCCGACGCGTCCGGTGACGGACGCCGCTCGACGGCGGCCGACGAGGACCGCATTAACGGACTCGCCGAGGAGCTCAAGCACACGCTCGACGAGCTGCGGTCGGCCCGCGAAAGCATGCAGCTCTCGCAGGAGGAGCTCAAGTCGTCGAACGAGGAACTGCAGTCCACCAACGAGGAGTTGCAGTCCACCAACGAAGAGCTCACGACCTCCAAGGAAGAGGTCCAGTCCATGAACGACGAGCTGCAGCAGGTCAACCACGAACTGCTGGCCAAGATCGATCAGCTCTCGCTCGCCGGCAGCGATATGACCAACCTGCTCAACAGCACGAACATCGCCACGCTGTTTCTCGACAAGGGGCTGCTGGTCCGCCGGTTCACGACGCCGATGGGCGGCATCATCAAGCTGCGCGACGGCGACGTGGGGCGGCCGGTCACCGAGATCGCGGCCACCGTCAGCCTGGCGGATCTGGCCAAGGACGCGGAGGAGGTGCTGCGCACGCTGGCGGCCGCCGAGCGCGAGATCGCCGCGAGCGACGGCCGGTGGTTCACCGTGCGGGTCATGCCGTATCGCACCCACGACGACCGGATCGATGGCGTGGTGCTCACCTTCAGCGACATCACCAAGGCGAAGCAGCTCGAGGATCAGCTCAGGCAGGTGCAGGGCGGGACGGCCTGACGCTCGGGTCGCCGCCGCGTGAGGCGCCGTAAGCCGCACGGTCGCGCCCGCGCAGCCCTTGATCCGAACCCATGGATCGGTTAGCTATTGAGGCTCTCGGAGTGGTTGTGCGAAAGCGGTTCCGGTTCGTGCCCACCGAGGACAGGTGGCTGAGTGGTTGAAGGCACCGGTCTCGAAAACCGGCGTACCGGCAACGGTATCGTGAGTTCGAATCTCACCCTGTCCGCTGCAGCAGGTGCTGCGGGTGCGACATGCAGGCCCAGGCAGGATGCAGTATGCACCATGCAGTATGCAGGACAGACACGCGCCGTCGTGGTAACCCCGCGCCGGCGCGTTCGTCTATCGGCAGTGTGATGCTGCCGTCGTGGGATGGATGGCCGAGTGGTTTAAGGCGCACGCCTGGAAAGCGTGTGTACGTCAAAAGCGTACCGTGAGTTCGAATCTCACTCCATCCGTGAGCAAGGCGCGCCCCATTCTCCGCCGGAGAGTGGGGCGCGCCTTGCGTTCGGCCCCCTGAGTCGCTGCACCGCCGGACCGCTTACGCCGTCACCCGCTCCACCAACCACAGGCTCCCCAGCACCACGGCCACGCCGGACACCACGCGCACCGGCGTGAGGGTGGTGGCGAAGAGACGGCCGTAAGGCCGCATGGCGGAGCTGCGCGCGACCTGTTGCCACACGCGGCCAAGGGCCAGTATCGCCAGCAGGACCAGCACCTGGCCCAGCTCGATGCCGACGTTGAAGCCCACGATGCTCGTCACGCGATAGGCGCCGTGCAGCCCCATGTCGGCCATCGATCCGGCGAAGCCGAGGCCGTGCAGCAGGCCGCAGGCGAACACGAGGGCGATGCGGCGCGAGGGGGCGAACGCCGTCGACGTGCCACGTGGCCGCAGGTTGAGGATCGCCATGAGCACGATGCTGGCCGCGATGAGCGGTTCGACGATCGTCGGCGGCACGCGCACGAGGCCAAACATCGACAGGGAGAGCGCAACGCTGTGCGCGACCGTGAAGCTGGTGAGCACGCCCAGCCAGTAGCGCCAGCCGGCGGCGGCCACGATCAGCGTGAGCAGGAACAGCAGATGGTCGGTGCCGCCCAGAATGTGTGCCGCCCCCACCACGACGTAATCCCGCAGCACCTGCAGCGGCGCCCGGAAGAACACGTGCGTGGTGCGTGCCGGCGTGAGCACCACGGCCTCGGTCTCCGTGCCGCGCGTGGCCTTGATCGTGAGTTGCCGCTCGCCGGGCTTCGTGCCGAAAAAGGTGGCGTCGATCCGCAGCGCACGTGGCGGCGCCCCGAACGTGGCCTTCATGAGCACGAGCACACTGGTGCTGCCCGCCAGCGACGTCGAGTCGCGCTCGTCGGGCTCCGCGCGCGGCATCACGAGGTCCAGGCGCCCCGGCGTCTCGCCGTCGCTTAAATGGATACGGCTCGACACCGCACCCTGAATGACGGCCACGTGCGCCGCCACTTCGGGCCACGACAGGCGGCCGTCCGCATTGTCGTCCACGCCCGACAGTCCCGACACGGGCAGCGACAACGCGACGAACACCGCATGGTCGATGATGTTGAGCGTGCCTTGCTGCGCGGGCATCATGTGCGCCCACGCGGCGGTGGACACGAGCGTGACGACAAGTGCCGTCCGGGCGATCGCGCGAGCCCAGGTGCCGATGCGCGGACGCACGTTCACTCCATGATTCCGGTGACGCATGACGGGATATAAGGGAACGACGCGGTGATGCGGGAGTGCTTGATGTCGGTACGCCATCGCCCCGTCACGGATCGTCCCTCCACACGAAAAAAGGACACGGCGGCGTGATCCACGCCCCCGTGTCCTTTCCCGTGTCCTCCCTCGACTTCAAACGGCCCGGCGAGTCCCGATTACGGGTTACGGTCGATGCACACGCCCGCGCCCGCATTCGGGTTGTTCGTCTCGGCCAACGGCAGCGGCAACGTCACGTCCGTGCCGTAGTTGCCGCCCTTGTGCCACGCGCCCGTGGGGAACACGGCGGTCGCCGTGCGCGCGTATTGCCGGATCAGACGACGCAGGTCGCCCGTGCGCGTGCCACGGCCGAACAGCGTGAACGCCCGCTCGCGGAACAGCTGGTCCACCCGCGACGCCTCGGTGCCGGCGTCGGCCAGCGGCGTCAGACCCGTGAACGTGGCACGCAGCGCGTTCAGCGTGCCCAGCGCCGCCGCGGCACCGCCGGCGCGCAGCTGCGCTTCGGCCTCGATCAGGCGGGCTTCCTGTCCCGACACAATCGCCACCGACGACTCACGCAGCGGCCACAACCGCTGCACGTAGTACGGCGTGCTCAGGTCGTCGCGGCTGGTCTTCGTCACGCCGATCGTCTTGCAGACCGCGTCGTTGCCCGCGCACACCGGTACGCGCGGGTCGTTCGCCGTGGCGAAGTTCATCCCGTTCACGCCTTCGCTCGTGCTCACGCTGTACCGGCCGGCCAGGTTGTTGAAATTCCAGAACTGGTTGCTGGTCGTCGTGAGCGCGTGGTACGTGAGATACTGGAAGCCCGTCGCCACGCCGGTCACCGCCGTGGCCGCATCGGCCGGTCGGTTGAGGCCGAGCAGAATGCGCCCCTTGATCACCTGCAGCGCACTCCGTACCCGCACGTCGTCGGCCGTGGTGCCGGTCACGAGCGCCAGCCCCGAGTCGGCGTGGGCGAGAGCCCGCGCAAACGCCGCCGCCGTGGTGAGCGGTGAGCCGTACGACTCGGTGCCCTCGATCACCGTGCTGAACACCACGCCGCTGCAGTAATGCTCCGCCGCCAGATCCTCGACGTACGCTTCGATGAAGTACATCTCGGCCAATTGCCACCGCGGTGCGGCCGGGCTGTACTGGCGCAGCAGCAGGACCGACTGCTCGGCGGCGAGCCGTGCGCGGTGCATCGCCCGGTTGGCGTCCGTCAGGAAGTTGTTCTGCGGTGTGATCACCCGCTGGTCGATCTCCTGACGCGCGATGAACGAGTCGCCGTTGTTCCATTCGTCGGCAAACAGGCCGCCCAGCAACAACAGGCTTTCGCCGCCGGCCGTGGCCACGTTCAAACGGGCAATGGCCCCGACGCGGGCCGCGTTCGCGCCGGCGGCACTGTTCACACTGGTCGGGTTGATGATGTCCGGATCCTCGATCGTGAGGAACTCGGACGGATTGCACCCGGATGCGGCGAGCGAACCGGCCACCAGCAGCGTGGCGGCGACGGTGCGGCGCGCCCGCGCACGGGTCTTCGAAAATGTATGCATGCGGTGAGTACTCCTCAGAAGCCGAAAGTGAAGCGGAACGCGAAGTACGTCGGCGGGCCGAACGCCTGGAACTCCGACGGCGCGTCACCCGCGGTGCCGAACGCTTCCGGATCGACGCCCGTGTACTTGGTCCAGAGGATACCGAGGTTACGCGCCGACGCCGTGGCGGTCAGGCTGCGGCCGCGGAACAGCCGGCCGGCCAGACGCTCGGGCACCTGATACGACACGGCGAGTTCCCGGAAGCGGAGGTAGTCGCCGTCTTCGAAGTAGCCGGCCACCGAACGGCTCGGATGCTCACGCACCATCACCACGCGCGCCTGTTCCTCCAGCGACGCCGCCGTGTTCAGCAGCCCCGAGCAGTTCAGGCGGCTGGCGCACCGGATGCGCTCCGTATTGTTGTAGATCTTGTGGCCGCCCTTGTAGTCCAGGAGGGCCGTCACGCGCAGTGCCTTGTTGAACAGGTCGATGCCCGTGGTGAAGCCGACTTCGGTCTTCGGCATCGAATAGCCGATGAACACCGACGTGTCGGTCACCGTGATCTCGCTCAACGCCTGGCTCGCGTTGTACGTGATGATGCCGTCGCCGTTCTTGTCCTCGAAGCCGGTGAGCTGACGCGACCACCAGCCGTACAGCGGATACCCTTCGCGCTGCTGCTGCGTGGTACCGATGGTGGGCTGTCCGCCGAGGCTCACCAGCTCATTGTCGTTGTAGGCGCCGTTCAGCGTCACGTCGAGACCGAACGCGCGCTTCTGGATCAGCTGCGCCGAGATCAGCGCCTCGATGCCGCGGTTGCGCACCGACCCGAGATTTTCGAGACGGGCCGTAGCACCGGTACCCAGCGATGGCGGCAGCACTTTGCTCACCAGCGCGTCCTTCGAGAGCTTGTTGTAGTACGTGATTTCGGTGTTGATGCGCGCGTTCCAGTACGTGCCATCGATGCCGAACTCCGCTTCCGTTGACCGCTCCGGGCGCAGATTCTTGTTGCCCAGCGTGGAGTACACCAGCGCGGGGACATCGCCGCTTTCGTTGCGGCCGGCGGTGGCCGAGTAGTACTGCACGGCGTCGATCGTGCCGGGCTGCACGCCCGAGGCGCCGTACGCGCTGCGCAGACGCAGCTGGTCGAGCCACTGTGGCTTCGGGAAGAACGACTCCTGCGACAGCACCCACGAGGCCGCGACCTTCGGGTAGAACACCGTCTTGAAGTTCGCGCCGAAGGCGCTGTTGCGGTCGGACCGGAGCGCCGCCGTGAGGAACAGGCGGTCGTTGAAGCCCACGTTCTGTTCGATGAACGCCCCGAGCGTGCGGCTTTCGCTGTACGACTCGTCCGCGAGTGCCGTGGCGCCGGCCGTGACCGTGGTGGCACCCGGCGGCAACACGAGCCCCGTGGCGCCGTTCCGGTCGAAGATGCTCTGGTACATCTGCACGCCCACCGTCGTCTTCGACTCGATCGACGACGACAGCGCCTTCGTCGCCGTGGCGCCGGCGTCCACCGTATACGTGTAGAAGTTCGTGCGGTTGTCGCGCTTGTACCCCTGCCGGTCCGTGCCGATGTCCGGGCAGTTCTGGAAGCGGCACAGCTGTGTGTCCACGCGGTTCACAAAGTCGAGCCCGAAATTGCCGCGCACCGCGAGCCAGTCGGTGGGGCGGTAGTTCGACCCGATCGACGAAATCATGCGGTTGATCCGCTGGTTCGTTTCCGACTGAAAAACATCGCGCGGGGTGAACTGCCGCCAGCCGAACAGCGTGTCACCCGTGGCCGTGTAGTTGTACTTGAAGCCGGGGCCGCCGTAGGTGTTTGCCGCGATGCCGGCGGTGCCGGAGTCATCGCTCTGCGGCAGGCGCAGGTCCTGGTTGGTGTAGCCGGCGCTCACCGTCACGTCGGCCTTCGGCGTGAGCGCGATGTTCAGGTTCGCGCGCGTCGTGATCTTGTTCAGATGGTTCGGGCTCATCTGGATCGCGCTCAGCGGCGTGCCCGCCGCTGCCAGCTTGCGGGCATCGAACTCGGGGAGCTTCGTCACGCCGTCTTCGTCTTCCCACTCCCCGTGCAGGAAGTAGCGCACGCTTTCCGTGCCCCCCTTCACCTGCAGGCCGTGCTGCTGCCGGTAGCCCACGCCGTACGGCGTCGACTCCGGATCCTCATGCAGGTTGTAGCTCGACACGCTGTCGATCGCGCAGCTTCCCGCCGCCTTCTGCGTGAGGAAGCACTGCACGCTGTTCGACCGCGTTGAGGTGGTGGCGGCGGTGGTGCCGCTGCGCCACGCGCGATACGCCGTGGGATAGCTGTTGCGGTCGGTCAGCGCCGTCTGTTCGGTGTAGTACGACCACTGCGGCTTGCCCGCTACGCCGCGCTTGGTCTTGATCACGATCACGCCGTTGGCGGCGTCCGTGCCGTACAGCGTCGAGGCCGACGGGCCGCGCACGACTTCAATCGACTCGATCTCTTCCGGATTGAGGTCGCCCACGCGGCTCGGCGTCGTGCCGCCCACGCTCAGCGTGGTCGAGCCGTTCGAGCCGTCCACGCGGATGCCGTCGATCACGTAGATCGGATTATTGGAGAGGGCCACCGAGCTGGTGCCGCGGATGCGCACGCGGACGCCGGCGCCGGTCTGCGTCCCGGGCGTCACCAGCACGCCGGGCGCACGGGCCGTGAGCAGGTCGGCCATGTTCGACACACCGCGCGTCGCCGTCACTTCGGCGGCGTTCACCTGCGCGATCGAATTGCCCACCTCCACGCGGCGCTGATCGCCCGTGGCGGTGGTGACCACGGGATTCAGCGTGGCCGGCACCGAGCGCAGCTGCACGTTCACCGTGGTCACCTGCGAGGCCGTCACGGTGGTTGGCTGACGCAGTTCGGAGTACCCGAGTCGCAGCACGCGCAGCGTGACCGCCCCGGCCGGGACGGCGCGGATCGAGTAGATGCCGTCCTGATTGGTCTGCGCGCCCAACGTGGTGCCGACCACGTTGATCTGCGCGGCGCCGATGGGCTGTCCGGTGGCCGCGTCGGTCACGCGACCGGAGACGCTGCCCGTCGAGGCGGTCTGCGCCTGCGCGACGGGGGCCACGAAGGCTGCGGCGGCGAACAGCAGCGCGCCCAGCAAACTTCGCTGACTCATGGGGAAACTCCTTGGTGTGATGCACGGGAAGGACCGCGGCCGGACGTACATGTCCGAGTCGGCTTTGCCAAGCTACGCTGTTGCGCCGCTCGGCGCCGCAGCGCACCATTGCACCATGAGCCTCCATCCCGCACGCCGTCTGCGTCTGCTGCTCCCCGCGCTTGTCGCGGCGGCCACCCTCGGCGCCGCCACGGCCCCCGCGCCCGGCGACGCCCCGACCATCCGCCGGACCGACTTCGGCGTGCCTCACATCGTGGCCAGCGACTTCCGTGGCATCGGGATCGGCCTCGGGTACGCGCAGGCCGAAGACTACGGCGTGCGGGTGATTCTGAGTCTGATCCGTGCCAAAGGATGGATGGGCCGTACGTTCGGACGCGACAGCATCGCCTCCGATGCCGCCGCCGCGCTCGATCACCGACGCGTCGAAGCCACGTACCATCTGCTCGATCCAGACACGCGGGCCATGTACGACGGCTTTGCGGAAGGGGTCAACCGCTACATCCGCGCCAACGCGGCCACCCTGCCGGCCTGGGCGGCGCCCGTGTTTCATGGCCACGACGTGGCAGCCGGCGACATCGGCAGCGCGAATACCGCGGCGGCCGAACGCCTCGTCACGCGCTGGCTGCAGCGCCGCGCGGGCACGGTGCCCGCGTCGGTGGCGCCGGCACCTGACACCGCGGACGCCCAGCCGGAGCTGCCGCGATTCGGCGCCGATGCCGACGTCGGCTCCAATGCGTGGGCGCTCGCCCCGAGCCGCACCACGTCGGGGCGCGCCATCTTGTTGCGCAACCCGCATCTCGCGTGGACCGCGGGCTATTGGGAGGCCCACGTCACGATTCCCGGGCAGCTCGATTTCTACGGCGATTTCCGGATCGGCAGTGCCTTCTCGGTCATCGGTGGCTTCAACCGCGATCTGGGATGGGCCACCACCAACAACGCCCCCGATCTCGACGAGGTCTACGAACTCGATCTCGATCCCGCCGATCCGGACCGCTATCAGTTCGACGGCACCAGCATTCCGATCCGCTACGAGCTCGTCACGGTCCCCTATCGGATCGGGCGCACCGACGATTCGCTGGTCAGCGAAACGCAGCGGGTGCCGTTTACTCCGCTCGGCCCGGTGGTGTATCGCACGGCCACGAAACTCTACGTCGTGCGGGCCGGCCCCGACGGTGAATTCCGCGCGGGGGCGCAGTTCCTCGCCATGATGCGGGCCCGCAGCCTCGCTGAATGGAAGCGCGCCCTCGCCATGCGGGCCCGCGCCACCTCCAACCTCACGTACGCCGATCGCGACGGCAACATCCTCACGATCTGGATGGGCAGCGTCCCCCGGCTCCCCACGGCGTCCGGCGGTGACTCGGTGCCCATCCCGGCGCGCGGCTCCGCCGACGTGTGGACGCGCCTCATCACGCTCGACTCGTTGCCGCAGACGCTCAATCCCAAAGGCGGCTACGTGCACAATGAGAACGACGCCCCGCACTTCGCGAATCTCAGCGCTCTGCTGGATACCGCCCGCTTCCCCGACAACGTGGAGCGCGGCGAGCTGCGCCTGCGCAGTCAGCACGCGCTGCAGCTCATTGGCGGTAAGGACAAGCTGTCGCTCGAAACGGTCCTGCAGCGCAAGCACAGCATGCGCATGCTGCTCGCCGATCGCGTCAAAGCCGATCTGATCGCCGCCGTGAAGCAGGCGGCGCCCACCGCGGCGGTCTCGCAGGCACTGTCGGTACTCGAGCGTTGGGACAATACGGTCGCCCCCGCCAGCCGCGGCGGTCTGCTCTTTGAGACGTGGTGGCGCCGCTATCAGGCGCAGGCGCGCGATTCCGCCTACGCCGAGAAGTGGTCGTGGGACAAGCTCACGTCCACGCCGCGAGGGCTCGGACAACCCGATCGCGCGGTGGCCGCGTTCACCTGGGCGATCGACGAGATGCAGCGCCGCTACCAGCGCGTCGATGTGGCGTGGGGCGACGTCCATCGGGTGCGTCGCGGTACCATCGACGAGCCCGTGGGCGGTTGCAGCGGTGCCCTGGGCTGCTTCCGGGTGCTCACCTACGAGCAGCAGGCCGATGGCTCGCGCACCGCAAATTCCGGCGACGGATGGGTGCTCGCCGTGGAGTTCGGGGCGCGGGCCCCACGCGCCTTCTCGGTGCTCGCATACGGACAGAGCGCCGATCCATCCTCGCCCCATTACGCCGATCAGGCCGCGCTGTTTGCGCGCGGTCAGTTCAAGCCGGTGTTCTTCCTCGACGCGGACATCGCCGCGCACACGATTCGCACTTACCAGCCCTGATCATGCATCGTTCCGTCCGTACCGCGCGCGTCCTCGTCCTCGCGCTCACCTGCGTCCCGGTCCTCGCGTTGTCGGCGCAGCCCCGCGTTCCGGCCGCCGCCGGCGCGGTGCCGCGCGGGATGTCGGCCATCACGCGGGCCGATCTTGAACGTGATCTCTATACCATGGCGGGCGACGGCATGCGGGGTCGCGAAGCCGGTACCCCCGATGAGATGCGGGCCTCGATGTGGGTGGCCGAGCAACTGCGCAGCATCGGTGTCAAGCCGGTGGGGCAGGATGGCACCTACTTCCAGTGGTTCAACATGGTGCGCACGCGCGTGTCCACCGTGTCCACCAACGGCGCGGTCGGCGACACGCCGCTCACCGTGTGGACGGATTTCGTGCCGCTCGGATCCGCCAACGCCGACGTGAGCGCACCGGTGGTGTGGCTGGGTGACGGGGCCGATTCCACCATCGATGTGCGCGGCAAGATCGCGGCGATTCAGATCACCGCGCCGCCCGCGGCATCAATCCGCACCACCACGAACTCCAAGGAAGTCCGGTACGCCAACGCTGCTATCACCGCCGCCACGCAGCGCGTGCAGCGGCGCGGCGCCGTCGGCATCATGGTGGTGGCCGACTCCACCACCGACGTGGCCTTCGACGGGCTCGCGGTCCTGCGTGAGCGCGGCACCTACGACGTGGACGGCGGGGCGCCGCGCTTTGCCGGTCAGGCCACGCAGGCGGCCCGCCCACAGTCGGCGCGCACCGCGCCCACACCGGCCGTGTTGGTCCGTGGTCGCATGGCGGCGCGGCTCAAGGCCGGCGCCACCGCCGAGTTCCACGTGCGCGTCGAGCACTTCACCACGCCGTCCAGCAACATCGTCGGCGTCATCCGTGGCACGGATCCCGTGCTGCGCAATGAGTACGTGCTCTACAGCTCGCATCAGGACCACGACGGCGTGCGCTACGTCATCGATGGCGACTCGGTCTGGGCCGGCGCCGATGACAACGGCACGGTCAGCGTCGCCCTGCTCGCCATCGCGCGCGCCTTCGTGAAGCAGCCCGGCAAGCGCTCGGTGCTCTTCGTGTACCACGGCGCCGAGGAACGTGGCCTGCTCGGCTCGCGCTATCATGCCGCGCATCCGGTCGTGCCCCTGGGCAGCATCGTGGCCGTGCTGAACGGCGACATGATCGGCCGGAACCACCCCGATTCGGCCAGCCTGCTCGGCATCCAGCCGCCGCACCGCAATTCCACGGAATTGGTCGGCATGGCACTGCGAGCCAATACGCTCACGGGCGCCTTCAAGCTCGACTCCATCTGGGACCGGCCCACGCATCCGGAAGGGTGGTATTTCCGCAGTGACCACGTGCCGTACGCGCGGCTCAACATCCCGGCCGTCGCGTACTCCACCAACCTGCACCCCGACTATCACACGCCGCGCGACAAGCCGTCGGCCATCGATTATCCGAAGCTCACGCGTATGACGCAGTGGATGTATCTCACCGGCTGGTACGTGGCCACCACCACGAAGCGGCCGGCCATCGACCCCGGCTTCAAGCTCGAGCGGTAGCTCGACCGCGCAGCCGGTTTGCGTTTGCCCTGCGCGCACTCCATTTTCCCGCCTCGCCCCGCCATGCCGGCGGGGCGTCACCTATTCGGAGGATGTGCGATGCAGGCATTCGTGCGCCGCATGCTGGGCCCCGCGCTGGCACTGTCTGCGCTGGCGTTGTCCGCGACCGCGGCCAGTGCGATCACGGGACAGGCGAAGCCGCAGCTCGCCATCGAGGCCGAGCGGTCGCCGCAGGGCGCCCGCATCACCTTCAAGGGCAAGAACTGGCCCGCCGCCGCCCGCGTGAAGCTCACCGCCACGCGCGCCCCTGCGGCCAGCAAGCCGCAGGATTTCGGTGTCATTGATGCCGACAGCGTCGGCGTGTTCATGGTGCGCAAGGTGGTGCAGTGCACCACGAACAATCAGGAAGACGGCGCCAATGAAACCGTGACCTTCACCGCCGCGGATTCCGCCACCGGTACCAAGGCCACGGCCACCGCGCGCGGCGGCGCCTGGGTCTGTCAGTAACCCGGGCGTAGCCGCCACGTCTCGCCGCGCGGCGATATGCGGTTTGTGATCTTCGTGGCGCCGGTCTTTTCGCCGGCGGCCACGCAGATGATCGAGGCGGCGCTCGAGCTCCCGCAGGTGCGGCTCGGCGTCGTGGCGCAGCAGCCCCGCGAGGTGCTCCCGGCACACGTGGCCGATCGCCTGGCGGCGCATTGGCGGGTGGACGATGTCACCGATGCCGGTGCGCTCGAAGGGGCCATCCGCGCCCTCGCGGCGCAGCATGGGCCGGTGGCCCGCTGCTTCGGGGCCTACGAGCAGTTGCAGCTCCCCCTCGCCCTCGCGCGCGAACGGCTCGGGATCCCCGGCCTCTCCAGCGACGCCGCGCAGCTATTCCGCGACAAGGCGCGCATGAAGGACCGGCTGCGCGCCGCCGGGATTCCCGTGGCGCGGCACCGGCTCGTCACCTCCCGTGATGACGCCCTCGCGTTTATCGCCGAGGTCGGCTTTCCGGTGGTCCTCAAGCCGCCCGCCGGTGCCGGCGCGGTGGCCACGCAGCGCATTCGCGACGTCGCCGCCCTCGACGCCATGCTCGCACGGTACCGCGCCACCCCGGCCGATCCCATGCTCGCCGAGGAGTTCCTCCGCGGTACGGAACACTCGCTCGAAACCGTCTCGGTCGACGGGCACGCGGTGTGGCACTCGCTCACCCGCTACGCGCCCACGCCGCTCGACGTCGTGGAGCATCCGTGGATGCAGTGGACGGTCCTGCTCCCCCGGGACATCGACGCACCGCACTACGACGACATCCGCGACATCGGTGCCCGTGCGCTGGCGGCGCTGGGTATGGACACCGGCGTGTCGCACTGTGAATGGTTCCGGCGCGAGGACGGCACGGTCGCGATCAGCGAAATCGCCGCCCGCCCGCCGGGGGCGAACATCACCACCATGCTCTCGCGGGCCAACGACATCGATTTCGTAGCCGCCTGGGTCCGCGTCATGATCGACGGCACCTTTGCGGCGCCGAGCCGCAAGTACGCCGTGGGCACCGCATACCTGCGTGGGCAGGGCACGGGGCAGGTGCGCGCCGTGCAAGGACTCGACCAGATGCGGCAGGAGTTAGGCGCGCTGATCTGCGATGCGCGTCTGCCCTACCCGGGGCAGTTCCCCACCGGCAGCTATGAAGGCGAAGGGTTCGTGATCGTGCGTCACCCCGACACCGACGTCGTGCAGCACGCGCTGCAGCGGATCGTGTCAACGGTGCGCGTCCAGCTGGGCTGATTCCTCCCACCACTTACGCCAGATCACCGTGTCCAAGACCGTGCTGATGCTGACCCCGGGGTTCCCGGGTGAAATGCCGCTGTTCACGCGGGGCCTCTCCGAGCAGGGCGCCACAGTGTTGGGCGTCTCCAATACGCCGTCGCACGATCTGCCCGAGATGGCCCGTCGTCATCTCAGCGACTACGCGCAGATCCCCGATCTCTTTACCCACCCGGAGGCGGCGATCGAGCAGATCCGGCGCTGGCTGGGCGCGCGCACGGTGGACCGCGTGTGCTGCCTGTGGGAGCCCGGGGTCGAGATCGCCGCACAGATCCGTGAGGCGCTGGGAGTGCCTGGGCAGTCGTATCAGCAGTCGCTGCGCTTCCGGAACAAGGACCTCATGAAGCAGGCCCTTGCCGAAGGGGGCGTCCGGGTGCCGCATCATGCGGTGGCCAGCAACGCCGATGAAGTCTGGGCGGCCGCGGAGCAGGTGGGCTATCCGCTCATCATCAAGCCCATCGCGGGGGCCGGGTCCATGGACACCTTCCGCTGCGACGATGCCGCCGGCGTCCGCGCGGCGATCGCACAGCTCGGCCACATCGCCGTCGTTGACGTCGAGGAGTTCATCGACGGTGAGGAGTACACCTTCGACACCGTCTGCGCGGGCGGCGACATCAAGTACTTCCACATCGGCTTCTACCGTCCGCGTCCGCTCATTGCGCGCACCAACGAGTGGATCTCGCCGCAGACGCTCACCTACAACAACGTGGACGATCCCAAGCTGGCCGGTGGCCGCGCCATGGGGGAGCGCGTGCTCGAGGTGCTCGGCTACGACACGGGCTTCACGCACATGGAGTGGTATCGCAAGGCCGACGGTGAGGCCGTCTTCGGCGAGGTCGCCGCGCGTCCGCCCGGTGCGCGCACCGTGGACCTCATGAACTATTCCGGCGACATGGACCTCTTCACGGGGTGGGCGGAGGCTGAACTGTTCGGCACCTTCTCGCAGCCCATCCAGCGGAAGTACAACACCGCGTGTATTACCAAGCGGGCCCACGGGCAGGGGCGCATCCAGCGGATCGAAGGGCTCGAACAGCTCCGCCAGCGCTTCGGCGACGCGATCTGTGTGGTGGATCTGCTCCCCATCGGTGCGCCGCGTCGCGACTGGAAGAGCACCCTGCTGTCCGACGGGTACGTCACGCTCCGGCACCCCGACTGGGACACCACCGTCGCAATGGCCGATGCCGTCGGCACCGACCTGAACCTGTACGCCGGCTGATGCTGCCTGGCTGACAGGGGCCGGTGAGGCGGCGGGTTGTGGCATCGCCGCCTCACCTATGGTGGGAAGCACGCAACGGTCAGCGGTCTCATCCTTGGGGCGCCCAAGGCATTTCCCTCTCAGCGCCGCGTCGGCGGGGGGCGGCACGTCCTTTGCTTCCTCTCCCGACCGTGCGGCCGTCGGACGACGGTGCGCACGGTCCCCCGAGCCACCCGCGACATGTCCCGTTTTCTGGAAGAGCCGGCGATTGATCCCATCCGTGGCTATTTCTCGCAGCTGTGCGTGATGCTGACGGGAATCGCCACCGGGGCCGTCGAGCCGCTCGCCGAAGAGGCCTTCCGGTCGCGCACGTATCACATGGGTCGCCGTGACGGATTCCACGTGGTGGTGGCGCACCTGGCCTCCAGCGAGTCGCTCCGTGAGGCGGCGGACAAGTGCGTGGCGTTCGGGCGCGGGGTGGGGGAAGGGGCCGATGCGCATCCGTACGGGCCGGAGTGGGCGGAGGGCTTCGCGCAGGCCACCTTCGAGGCGGCCGCCGACCTCGCGATGTATGCTGCCACCGCGACCATTCCATCGGTCGACAAACCACGGCTGCGCGCCGCTCGCACCGCCGCGCGGCACCTCTCACCGCTGGCGGCCCTGTGGTCGCCGCGGTCGGTCGTCGGCGCGGAGCCGCCGCGGAGCCACCACGAGTGGTAAGCGCGTCGCACTGAGGTCCGGGTGGGCAGGGCGCGCACTATATTGCGCGCATGTCACGAAAGCCTTCCATCGTCCTCGATGCCCGCGCGCTTGATCGCACGCTGCGTCGCATGGCCGACCAGATCGTGGAGTTGAACGCGGGCACCGACAACCTCGTGCTCGTGGGGATCCAGCGTCGCGGCGTCCAGCTGGCGGAACGGATCGTGCGCATCATCAAGGCGCAGGAAGGCGTCGATGTGGCGAGCGGCGCGCTCGACATCACGCTCTATCGCGACGACCTCCAGACGGTCGGCCCGCGTCCGGTCGTCGGTGCCACCCAGCTGCCGTGGACCCTCGACGATCAGCACGTCGTCATCGTGGACGATGTGCTCTACACCGGTCGTACCGTCCGCGCCGCGCTCGATGAGCTGGCCGACTTCGGACGCCCCGCGCGGATTGCGCTGGCGGTGCTCATCGATCGCGGCGGACGTGAGTTGCCCATCCACGCCGACGTCGTCGGCCGCAAGGTCGAGGTCAGTGCCGGGGAACGGGTCGACGTGTTCATCGAAGAACTCGACGGCCGCGACGAAGTGGTCATCGCGTCGCGCGACGCGGAGGGCTGACCCGATGCCCGGACCTCTCGGCAAGGACCTGCTCGGACTCGCCCCGCTGTCGGCCGACCAGATCCGCCTCGTGCTCGATACCGCGGTCCCGTTCCGCGAAATCTCCGAACGCGCCATCAAAAAGGTGCCCACACTGCGCGGCGCCACGATCGTCAACCTGTTCTTCGAAGCGTCCACGCGCACGCGCATCTCGTTCGAGTTCGCCGAGAAGCGGCTCAGTGCCGACACGGTCAACGTGGCGTCCGCCGGCTCGAGCGTCTCCAAGGGCGAGACGCTCGTGGACACGGCGCGCAATCTCGAAGCAATGAAGATCGACATGGTGGTGATCCGCCATGGCGCGTCGGGCGCGGCGCAGTTTCTCGCCGAACGCATCGAGTCCAACGTCATCAACGCCGGCGACGGCACCAACGAGCACCCCACACAGGGACTGCTCGATATCCTGACGCTGCGCAATCACCTCGGTGATCTCACGGGGCGTCGCATCTGCATCGTCGGTGACGTCCTGCACTCGCGGGTGGCCCGCTCCAACATCTGGGGCCTCACCAAGCTCGGCGCTGAAGTCGCCGTGTGCGGCCCGCGCTCGTTGCTCCCCAACGCCATCGGCGAAATGGGCGTGACCGTGTTCGATCGCATCGAAGAAGCGGTCGAGTGGGCCGACGCCTTCAACGTCCTGCGCTTGCAGCTCGAGCGCATGCAGGCCGGTTACATCCCGTCGTTGCGCGAATACAATCGCGTGTATGGCGTCACCCGCGCGCGGCTCGAGAAGGCGCCGCGCGATATCCTCATCCTGCACCCTGGCCCGATGAATCGCGGCGTGGAAATCGACTCTGATGTGGCCGACGGGCCGCACTCGGTGATCCTCGATCAGGTCACCAATGGCGTGGCGGTCCGCATGGCCGTTCTCTATTTGCTGGCCGGCGGCAAGCCGGAACTCGCCGAAGCGGCGAAGAAGGGAGGCGCATGAGTCGGGACCTGCTGCTGCGCGGCGGACGCATTGTCGATCCGTCGCAGGGAATGGACACCGTCGGTGACGTGCTGCTGCGCGACGGACGTGTGGAAGCCTGCGGTGCCGGCATCGGCACCCCCGACGGCGCCGACGTCATCGACGTCGCGGGCATGGTGGTCACGCCCGGCATGATCGATGTGCACATCCATCTGCGCGAACCCGGTCGTGAAGATGTGGAAACCATCGCCACCGGTGCGCACAGCGCGGCGGCGGGTGGATTCACCGGCGTCTGCGCGATGCCCAACACCAAGCCCGTCACCGACAATCAGGCCGTCGTCGGCTTCGTGAAGCGGCAGGGCGAAGCCGCTGGCTTCGCGCGCGTGTATCCGTACGGCGCGATCTCGGTGGGACAGAAGGGTGAGACGTTGGCCGAGATCGCCGAGATGGTCGGCGCCGGCGCCGTGGCCTTCAGCGATGACGGCCGGCCCGTGGAAAGCGCGCAGCTCATGCGCACCGCACTCGAGTATGCGCGGGCGTTCAACGTGCCCATCGCCGAACACTGCGAGGACATGACGCTCGCCCACGGCGGCAGCATGAACGAAGGCATCATGAGCGCGAAGCTCGGCCTCAAGGGCATTCCCGCCGAAGCCGAAGAGATCTATGTCATCCGTGACATTCTCCTCGCCAAGCGCACGGGTGGGCATATCCACCTCTGTCATCTCAGCACGAAAGGCTCGGTGGAGCTCGTGCGCTGGGGCAAGGAACGCGGTATCAACGTCACCGCCGAAGTCTGCTCGCACCACATCTCGCTCACCGAAGCCGCGGTGGAAGGCTACAACACCAACGCCAAGATGAATCCGCCGCTGCGCACCGCGGCCGATGTCGAAGCGCTGCAGCAGGGGCTCGCCGACGGCACCATCGATCTGCTCGTCACCGACCATGCGCCGCACCACTACGACGAAAAGGAGCGCGAGTTCGCCGACGCCCCCAACGGCATCGTCGGCCTCGAAACCGCCCTCGGCGTGAACTGCACGTACCTGCTGCACCGTGGCGTCATGACGTTGTCGCAGATGGTCGACGCCATGAGTTGCAAGCCAGCCAAGGTCTTCCGCCTGCCCGGTGGCACGCTCGCGGCCGGCAGCATCGGCGACGTCACGGTGTTCGATCCCAACCGCACGTGGACGGTTGACCCCAAGACCTTCCGTTCCAAGGGACGGAACACGCCGTACGGCGGACATGCTCTCACCGGACAGGCGCGGATCACAGTGGTCGGTGGTCGGGTCGTCTACCGGGCCGAGTAAGCGTGTCGGCCGCTGAGCCGGTGATGGCCGACGCTGACGCGGCAGGACACGAGCTCCGCGTCGCCATGGCCGCGGCGTGCCGACGACTCCACGCGCGCGGGCTGCTGGCGGGGGCCGAGGGGAACATCTCGTGTCGGCTCCCCGACGGCGGGCTGCTCATCACCGCCAGCGGGGTCGACAAGGGCGCGGTCACGTATCGGGACGTGCTGCAGCTGTCCGCTGACGGCACGATGCATCACGATGAACCAGGCACCGCAACGCAGGGAAACACCCCGAAGCGTGACACGGGGCGCCGCCCCTCGTCGGAACTGGGGATGCACCTCGCCTGCTATGCGGCACGTGCCGACGTGCAGGCCGTGGTGCATGCGCATCCACCGGTCGCCACCGGCTTCGCGGCGGCGGGACGGGGTATTCCCGCCGATGTGCTGCCGGAACTGCCCGTGGTGGTCGGACCGGTGGCGTTGGTGCCGTATGGACGGCCCGGCACTCCGGCGCTGGCCGCCGCGCTGCACACGTACCTCGAACACCACGAAGTCTTCCTGCTGGCCAATCACGGGGTGACGGCGGTGGGGCACTCGTTGGAGGATGCGCTGCTGCGCATGGAAAGTGTGGAACAGGCCGCCCGCATCCTGGCCGTGGCCGGGCTGCTGGGCGGTGCCACACCGCTCCCGGCGTCGGAGGCCGCGGCGCTGGCGGCGCTGCATCCGCGCCGTCGCGCGGCGTCGGTGCCGCCGGCGACCGGGACGTCCTGAACCATGGCTGCGACGTGCGTCACACCGGCGCGTGACCGCGCGTCGTCACATTCATCTGGTTGGTATATGGCATCGCCTCGTTTGTCCGGTGTCCTCACATGACGGAGTCCCGCGCAGTGTCCATTGACGAAATCCGGTCGCTCGTCGCCGAGCGCCAGCGCTATGATGATTGGCTCACCGCCCTCGAGGCGCGGCGCGCCGACACCCCCGTCCGCGTGTTCGAGCGCGTGCACGGGGACTACGTCGTGCGCCGGGATCTGGTGATGGCACAGCTGCGCGAGCACATCGGAGTGCTCTCCGCCCACGGCGACGAACTCGACGGGCGGCATGCGGCCCTGGAAGCGGAGTTGGCCACGCTCGAGGACGAGCGGGCTGAAGCCATGCTCCGCACGGCCGTCGGTGAATACGACGATGATCGGTGGGCGACGGTCCGCGAAGACGTCGAGACGAAACTTGCCGCGCTGGGCGAGCAGCGCGACGGGCTGCTGCTCGAAATCGATGAGATCCATACGCTACTGTCGAGCGCGCGCCGCGAGCCGCCGGCCGCCGTGGCGGAGGTGGTGCCGGCGGCCATCGCACCGGCGGCCGAGGTTGACATCCCCCTTGGGGTCGGGGCGGAGGGCGTCGCCGACGTTCGTCTCGTGGCCGCCATGCCGGAGCTGGCCGACTTCGACGAGGAACCGCTGCCGGTCATGGAGACCACGCAGGAGTTCGATGACGCGCTGGCGCTGTTCTCCGACGAGCCCGCTGCGCCGGACACCCCCGTCGCGCCGGTGCTGGAAGGGATCGAGGTGGAGCTCGAGGTCCATGGTGGCGCGGCGGCCGCCGATGTCGCCGACGCCTTTGACGATCTCGCCTTCCTGCGATCGGTCACCGAGCCCACTCCGACATCGGCGCCCGGCGCACCGTTCACGGCGACACCCGCGGTGCCGTTCACCCAGGCGCCCGCCGTCACCCCCGCGCTTCCCACCGGGGCGGTCCCGCACGACCCCGTCAAGACGCTGCGCTGCACCGAGTGTGGCACCATGAACCTGCCCACCGAGTGGTACTGCGAGCGCTGCGGCGGGGAACTCGCCGCCTTCTAGGCGGCGGGAAGATGCGGCCGGTCGCCGTCCGCAGACCGGGAACGACAAAGGGCCGGACTCGCGAGAGTCCGGCCCTTGTTCCGTCCTGCCCGCAAACTACGCAGCCGCGTTGGCAGCCTTGGCGAGCTTGCTCTTCTGACGGGCCGCCGCATTGCGGTGGATCAGTCCCTTGCGCGCGGCGCGGTCCAGCAGCGACACGGCGGCAAGGCGGTCATCGGCAGCAGCAGCGGTACCCTTCGCCCGCTTCACGGCAGTACGCAGGGCCGAGCGCTGCGCACGATTGCGCACCGCAGCCGCACGCGACTTCCGCAGGTCTTTCTTCGCGGACTTGATATTCGGCACGGAAAACTCCCCAGCAGGTATTGACGGTAAGATCGAAAACGACAGTCGGGCAGGGCAGCGCCCCAAGCCACTGTACACAGACTGGGAAGCATAGCCACACGAAGGCCGGTGGTCAAGATGCGCCCGTCCGCACCGGGAAAGCGGGGCTGTCGCTGCTTTGACACCCGTCGGCTGGACGGCTACCTTCCGAGACCGACTTGCTTGCATTCGCGTGAGAGACTGCGCGTTCCCCTTCCTCTGGCTTCCGCGTTGGATTTCGCGCAGCGACTCGCCCTCATTGCCCCGGTGCTCCTGTTCTCGATGGTCGCCCACGAGTACGCGCACGGCTATGCGGCGTTCCGGCAGGGTGACCCCACCGCGTACCAGCTCGGGCGGCTCACGTGGAACCCGATCAAGCACATCGATCCCTTCATGACGGTCATCCTGCCCGTGTTCCTCGCCTTCATCGGCGCGCCAATTTTCGGCGGGGCCAAGCCGGTGCCGGTCAATCCGCGCAATTACCGCAACTACCGCCGCGGCGACATCATCGTGTCGCTGGCCGGCGTCGCCACCAACGTCGTCATCGCCATCTGTTGCGTGCCGCTCATCGTCGTGGTCGGCCTCGTCGGGCAGCAGGTCCCGGAGCTGCTCCGGCCCTTCGGCGTGCTCCAGCAGATGCTCACCGTCGGTATCTTCATCAATCTGATTCTCGCGGCGTTCAACCTGCTCCCCATCCCGCCGCTCGATGGATCGCACGTCTTCAAGTATCTGCTCCCCCCGCAGTGGTCGCTGCAGTACCAGCGCCTCGGGGCCTACGGCTTTTTCCTGCTCTTCGCGTTCCTGTGGATCGGGCGCCCGCTGTTGAATATCTGGTTGTCCCCGGCCTATCTGGCGGTGCGCGTGGCCACGGCGTTCGTGTCCCCGTACATGCTGCCCAACCCCTTCGACGCGTGAAGGCTGCGTGATTGCTCCCAACTTCCGGCACGCCGAGTCCTCGGCGCCCTCCTTCGTCGTCGAGCTGAGCCACTTCACCGGCCCGCTCGATCTGCTGCTCTCGCTCATCCGCGACGAACAGCTCGACATCTACGACATCCCGATCGCGCGGATCGCCGAGCAGTTCCTGGCGCGCATCAGCACGCTCGGCCTCGACGAGGCCGCCGACTACCTCGAGATGGCCGCGCGTCTGCTCCGCATCAAGGCGCAGATGCTGCTGCCGCGCGCCGACGGCGAGGATGCCCACGAGGATCCCCGCGCCGAACTGGTCCGTCGTCTGCTCGAGTACCAGCAGATGCGGGAGGTCGTCGATCTGCTCGAACGCCGTGGCGAGGAGCGCCGGCATCAGTTTCCGCGGCGCTGGGTGCCCCAGCTGGTCACCGATGTCACCCCGCTCCACGCGCCGCTCGCCCTGTCGCTGGGCGAACTGCTCGCCGCCGTCGACCGTGTCCTCCGCACGACCAAGGAGCCGGCGCTGCACGAGGTCATCCCGCGTGCCCTCGACGTCGCCGGCGCCATGGTCACCGTACGGGCCGTGCTCGCCATGCGCCGTTCGGCCCGGTGGTTCGATATGGTTGGACGTGACGCGGAGCCGTGGCAGATTCTATCGGTGCTCCTGGCGTTGCTCGAAATGGCGAAGCTCGGTGAGCTGCGGATCGCGCAGCACCACGCCTTTGCCTCAGTGGAGATCTGTCGTGACGCCGTTAGCGAAGCTGCTTGAAGCCGCCCTGTTCGCCGCACCACGCCCCATCGCCGTCGAGGCGTTGGCGGCGCTGGACGCGGAGTCCAGTCCCGCGGCCGTCGCGGCGGCGCTGGACGAGTTGCGCGAGCATTACGACGTCGACGGCCACGGGGTCGAACTGGTCGAGCAGGGTGGGGGATGGCAGATCCTCACCCGCGCTGAGTTCGCGGAAGCCATCGAGCGGGCACAGGTGGCCGTGCGCCCCCAGCGGCTCTCGGCGGCCGCGCTCGAAACGCTCGCCATCATCGCCTATCGGCAGCCCATCGGCCGCGCCGAGATTGAAGAAATCCGCGGCGTCGCCGTGGGCTCCGTGCTGAAGTCACTCCACGAGCGCGGACTCATCGACATCGTGGGCCGCAGCGAAGGCATCGGCCGTCCGCTGCTGTACGGCACCACCTCTCAGTTCCTCGAGCAGTTTGCGTTGCGACACCTGGAAGAGCTTCCCCGCGCCGACGAGTTGGCGATTGCCCTGCGTGGCGCCGGCAACACGGCCGTCGTGCCCGAGTGACCACACCTCCCAAGAAAACCGCTGCGGAAAAGAAGGGCGAGTACCGCCGCGGCACACAGAAAAAGACCCCCAAAGGCCCCTCAGCCCGTGGGGCCGCCGCGCGCGCCGCCAACGACAAGCGCGGCGTTCCCTCGGTGGCCAAGCCCAAGCCCCCGCGTGAGCGGAGTGCGCGTGATGCCGAGTCACGGGGCGCCACGCCACGGGACGCCACGCCACGGGACGCCACGCCACGCGACAAGCCGGTGCGCGATCGGAGTGAGGTGGGTTCCTCCAAGCGCCGCATCAAGCCGCAACGGTCGGCCGACGCGCCACCGTCCAAGGCTGGTGGCACCGTCAAGGCAGAGCGCGAAGGCCCGATGCGGGTCCAGCGCGCCCTCGCCCGCGCGGGCGTCGTCTCGCGCCGTGAAGCCGATCGGGCCGTCGCCGAAGGCCGCGTGCAGGTGAACGGTGCGATCGCCACCATCGGGCAGGTCGTCGATCCCTTTCGCGACGTGATCACCCTCGACGGCACGCCCGTGATCACGCGCGTCACGTCGCACACGTGGATCGTGGTCAATAAGCCGGCCGCCGTGATGACCACCCGCAAGGACCCGGAAAAACGCACCACCGTGTTCGATCTGGTGGACGACGTGCCGGGCCTGGTGTACGTGGGGCGGCTCGACTTCATGACCGAAGGCGTGCTGCTGCTCACCACCGACGGCCGTGCCGCGCATGCGCTCACGCACCCGAGTAACGAGGTGGAGCGCACCTACGTCGCCACGGTCCGCGGTGATGCCGTCACGGCCGCCAAGGTGGCACGCCGCGGCGTCGAGCTCGAAGACGGCCTCGTCGTGCCGCGGGAAGTCGTCGCCCATCCGCTCGGCGGTCGCCGCTGGGCCCTCGAGATCACCATCGCGGAAGGCAAGACGCACGAAGTGCGGCGTCTGTGCGATGCGCTCGGCCTCGAAGTCGAGCGGCTCGTGCGCACACGCTTTGGGCCAGTGCGCCTCGGTGAGCTGCCCTCCGGCGGGGCCCGGGCGCTCAACAGCACCGAGCGCGAAGTACTCGACGCCCTCATGGCCGGCGGCCGGTAGGCCCGCCCCCATGAGGGAGCAGACCGGACGTTGCCGGGTATGCTCGGCGGCACACGCCACCATCTAGAGGAGCCGTTCATCGTGACCACGAGCGCTGCCGCGTCTGCCGACGCGGCGCTGGTGCAGGGAGTCGTCCGCGAGGTCGCCAAGCGCATCGTCGGGCAGGAGTACATGGTGGAGCGGCTGCTCATCAGCCTCCTCAC
>JARIEX010000192.1 GCA_031127095.1 Gemmatimonadota bacterium | reverse complement strand
CCGCTGCTGAACGACAGGTTCACCGCCGCGATGACGTCGGCCGGCTTGTACGAGGCCTTGCGGGAGAAATGGTTGAGGCAGAGCGCCTTCATGCCATACGCCAGCTTGAGCCACTTCGTGCGGTCGCCGTTGTAGATCTTGTCGGTCCGGGCCAGGTAGGCCTGATCGACGGCGCCATCTGTGCGCTGCAGGTTCGTGATCGCCTCGTTGAGCAGCTTCAGGATTTCCTGGTACGCATACTCCTGCGAATCATAGCCGAAGCTGAACTTCGACTGATCGATCGCTTCCTTGACGATGATCTCGCCGTGGAGGTCGGTGGTCACCTGCCATCCCCACGCCTTGAGCACCTTGGCGACGCCCAGCAGGTCCCAGCGTTGTTCGGCCTCGGCCAGATTGGTCATGTCGACGAGGTTCTGCCCCAGCACCCAGTACACGTCACGCCACTGCTGCGCGCCGTTGTCGCTGGACGGGTCATAGCCCATGCGGTCCCACGTGCTGAGCACGGTCCCCGGCACGGTGAGCTGCTGGGTGTAGCGCGCGACGAAGCGGCCGTCGTACTGCGGCGACGTGACGACCCAGTGCAGCATCGGCGCGAGATACAGGTTCGCCGAGACCGTCTGTGGGCCGTTGGGGTTGTTGTTGACGTCGAGGAATTCGTTGCAGCTGGCGGATGTCAGCGCCATCGCGCTGACCAGCAGAATCTTGCGGAAGGATTTCATGGTTTAGTACCCCATCTTGATGCCGAAGGCCAGGCCGCGCGGCATCGGGAAGTTGCCGTAATCGATACCGACGCCCGACGAGCCACCGACCGCGGCGCTGTTGCCGTTGACGATCGGATCGAGGCCCGAGTAGTTCGTGAAGAGGAAGAGATCCGTGCCCGTGACATAGGCGCTGGCTTCCCGCGCCTTGAAGTACTTGCCGGGCAGGGCCATGCGCACGGTCACGTCGCGCAGACGCACCCAGTTGATGTCCTTCTCGATGAAGAGCTCTTCGCTGATGCCCGTGTAGTACTGGGGCTGCACGGCCGGGATGACCACGATGGTGTTCTTCGTGGGGTTGGCCGTGTTTTCCTTGCCGTCGCGCAGCACGCCGTCGATCACGCGCGGCTGATCGCGGTCGAGCGTACGGTTGCTGAGGCCGCGCGTGGTCAGGAAGTGCTCGGTGGCGTTGAACACGTCGCCGCCCTTGCGGATGTCCACGAGGAAGCTGACCGAGAACTTCTTGTAGCGCAGCGTGTTCGTGAGGCCGATCGTGAAGTCTGGCTGGCGATCGTAGCCGGCGTCGATGAAGGCCGTGGAGCGCAGCGGGAGCCCGGTGGTCGGATCGATCAGGATCTTGCGCGAGCCGGGGATCGTGTCGCGCAGATAGAACAGGCCGGTGAGCGACCGCGTGGACAACCCCGGGGCCACGCCGTTGCGGACATTGCCGTACAGCCACGTATCGGACACGTACGACTCGGGGAGGGCGTTGGGCAGGGCGAGCACCTTGCCGCGCGCGCGCTCCACGTTGGCGATCACGTCCCACGTGAGGTCGCGCTTCATGACCGGCGTGCCGCGCAGCGTCACTTCCACGCCGGTATTTCGCGTGGACGCGCCGTTCAGGTTGAACAGGATGAAGCCGGTCGCGTAGCTGCCGCGGATGTCATTGACGATCTGGTCGGTCGTTTCCTTGCGGTACGTCGTGACATCGAGGCCGAGCCGGTCCTGGAAGAAGCCCAGTTCCGTACCGACTTCGTACGAGCTGGCGAACTCGGGACGCAGATCGAGATTCGGACCCGTGAAGCCGTAGCCGTAGCCGCCGTTCGACGTCGTCTTGAACTCGAGCGACGGGCGGAAGGCATACGGGCGCGCATCCTTGCCCACCTGCGCGTAGCTCGCGCGGAGCTTGCCGCTCATCACGTTACCGATCGCCGGAATGGCGTCGGAGAAGATGAAGCTGGTCTGGACGGACGGGTAGAAGAACGAGTTCCGCTCCTGCGGAATCGTGGACGTCCAGTCATTCCGGCCCGTCACCGTCACGAACAGGTAGTCGCTGTAGTTCGCCGTGACGCTGCTGAACAGGCTCATGAGGCGACGCTGCTGCTTGTTGGTGCGCGTGGTCCGGACGTTCGTGTTGTTGACCGACACGAAGTTCGGATCGAGGAAATCGCGCCCCAGCAGTCCGCTCACTTCCGACCGGAACTCGGAGATCTGATTGCCGACGAGGCCGTTGACCGAGAACTTGTCCGTGATCTGAATCCGATTGACGTTGAACAGCGTCTGCGCATTCAGGTTGCGCGTGACGTCGTTGGCGACGTCGAGAATGCCGTTGTTGTCGTTCGCCACGCCGGCGCTTTCGGGGTGCCGGAGGATCAGGTTTTCATTGGTGTAGCCGTCGGACCCGATATTCGTCTTCAGGAACCCCCAGCTGAACGGCGTGAGCGTGATGCCGAGGTTGGCGATCAGGCGGCCGTTGCGTGAGTTCACGCGGTTCTTGTTGACGCTGAAATACGGATTGTCCGTTTCCGAACTGGTGGCCAGCGCCGTAATGCGGCGGCGGTTGCCGGCCGGCGTGAGGTAGTCGCTGGCCTGATCGGTCTGCGGCCACAGTAGCAGGCCGATGAGCGGGCCGTTGGGGCCCTTCAGCGCCTGATCGTTGTCCGCCTGCGCGTACTGCATGGACAGGTCGGTCTTGAGCCACTTCGTGACCTGCGCCCCGCCCGAGCCCGTGAGGTTGATCCGGGTGTAATCGGAGTTCGGGATGACACTCCCCTGCGCGTTGTAGCCCAGGCCGACGCGATAGTTCACCTTCGCATCGGGCGAGGCGCCGCTGAACGTCAGGTTGTGCTGCTGCGACAGCGCCGACTGGAAGAAGCCGTCGATGTTGTCATAAAACTGCGTGCTGGCCGCGTACGGATTGCCGAAGTACGAGAACGAGCCCAGCACGCTGCCGGCCACCGAGGTGGGGCCGTAGGTGCGCTGCGTTTCGGGGCGCGCGCGCGTCTGGTCGAGGCGGACGCGGTTGCTGTACTCGAAGCCACCGACGCCCGGCTTGCCGCGCTTGGTGGTGATGACGATCGCGCCGTTGGCCGCGTCAATGCCGTACAGGGCCGCCGCTTCCGGGCCCTTGAGCACGACCATGCTCTCGATGTCTTCCGGATTGATGTCGGCCGCGCGGTTGGTGAAGTCGACGCCGCGGTTGCTGAACGCCGTGAGCGAGCCCGGGGCGTCTGACGCCAGCGAGCCGGTGTTGAGCGTTTTGTTGTCCATCGGCAGGCCGTCGATGATCATGAGCGGCTGGTTGCTGCCGCTGATCGAGCTGACGCCGCGGATGGTGATCGACGACGAGGCGCCGGGGACGCCCGACGTGCTCGTGACTTCCACGCCGGCCACGCGACCCTGCAGGCCGTTGATGAAGTTCTCGCGGCCGGTCGCGGCGACGTCGGCACCCGACACGGTTTGCTGCGAGGTGCCGAGGTTACGCTGGGTGGTAGTCTGTCCGAGCGCCGTGACGACGATGGCGTCGAGATTGGCCGCTGCCTTGGTGAGCTGCACGCTGATCACGTTGGCGGCGCCGACCACGCGTTCCTGCGGCAGGTAGCCGATCAGGCGGAATTGGAGCACCTGCCCGACGTCGGCGCGGATGCTGTAGTCACCGGTGTTGTTCGTCTGCGTGACGGTCGCCGTGCCCTTCACGACCACCGAGACGCCGGACAGGGCGACGCCCACGTCGCGGGTGACTTTGCCGGTCACGGTTTTCGGCTGGGCGAACGCCTGTGTCGCCCACAGGAGCGTCCCCAGGAAGACCGGGAGTATTCGTTGCTTCATCATCAGGAAGGGTGCCGGGTGGTGGTGATCAGCGCGTCGGGCATGGCACTGCTGCCAAACCGCAGGGGCGCTGAGGACACCGCGGGGGCGGAGCGACGAGGGAGTGCTCCGTACGACTGCGATGTGGACAGCTTATTCACCGAGGAAGGGGCTGTCAAACACGGCCAACGCTATATAGATGGCGGTGCGGCCGTTCCTGCCCACCCGCGGGCGCTGGTGGTCTTACCGAACGACGGGCTCGGCGGGTACCATTGGCGGCAGCCGTTCCCACCTCCGTCCCCTCGCCATCATGACCCGTCCACGCGCGCGCCTCTCTCTCGCCGCCAGTATCGCCGCCCTCACCATCGCCGCCCACGCGCTCCCGGCCCAGCCGGCGAGCGAGGCGCGCGCCGCATGGGACGTGACGCAGGCCCGCGGCACCACTCGCGACATCGACTTCGCCACCAGCGAAGGGACGTGGATGTCGGCCGACCTGTCTCCCGACGGCCGCTGGCTGGTGTTCGACCTGCTGGGGCACGTGTACCGTATGCCGAGCAGCGGGGGTACGGCCGCGGTGCTCACGCAGAACAGTGGGGTGGCGCTGAATTTTCAGCCGCGTATTTCCCCTGACGGGAATACGATTGCGTTCATCAGCGACCGGAAGGGGCAGTACAACCTGTGGGTGATGAACGCCGACGGGACGAACCCGCGGGCCGTGTTCAGCGACCTCAATGCCACGGCGTTCGAGCCGGCGTGGACCCCCGACGGACGGTTCATCGTGGTCCGCAAGGGCGGTCGGGGCGGCGGTGAGGGCGGGGCGCCGGCCGGCGGCCTGTGGATGTATCACAAGGACGGCGGCACGGGCGTGCCGCTGGTGGCGGCCGGCACGGGCGGGGTGAACGGCGCACCGGCCTGGCCGTCGGTGTCCGCCGATGGGAAATATCTGTACTACCAGGTGTCGATGCCCGTCATGCCACGTGAGCCGCTGGGCGGCTCTCTGCAGCTGCGGCGGTTCACCTTCGCCGACGGCGAGACACTCGACATCACGAACGGCGAGAGCGGCGATGCCGCGGCGTCGCGCTTCTCGAGCGGCGGCGGCGCGGCGCCCGAGATCTCCCCCGACGGCCGCTTCCTGGCCTTCGCGCGGCAGATTCCCGATGGCACGCTGGAGTTCAAGGGGCATCAGGTCGGGCCCCGGTCGGCGCTCTGGCTGCGCGATCTCAAGACCGGCGCCGAGCGCCTGTTGATGGACCCCATCGAGCCGATGGCGGCGAGCGGGTCGAAAACGCTGGGCGTGTTGCCGCGCTACAAGTGGGCGGCCGACGGCCGGTCGATCGTGATCGCGCAGGGGGGGAAGCTGCGGCGGGTCGATGTGGCCACGCGGGCCGTGGCCACCATCCCGTTCACGGCCACCGTGCACCGGACGCTGTCGCAGATGGCCCGCAAGGAGTTCCGCATCACCGACGACGCGGTGCAGGCGAAGTTCTTCCGCTGGCCGTCGTCCAGTCCCGATGGGCGGGTGATCGCCTTTCAGGCGTTGGGCCGCATTCACCTGCAGGACGGCGCCACCGGCGCCCCGCGGCGGGTGACGCCCGCCAGCTTCGGTCCGCTGGAATTCGCGCCCGCGTGGAGCCCCGACGGGCGGTCGATCGCGTTCGTGACATGGGACGATTCGTCGCGCGGGCATGTGTGGACGGTGCCGGCGGCCGGCGGCGCGCCCAAGCGGCTGTCGCGCGATCCGGGCGACTACACCGATCCCACCTGGACCGCGGACGGACGCGGGGTGCTCGTGGCGCGGGGCGAGGGCGCCACCGCGCGCGGCCGCACCATGACGCACAACGTGTGGTACGACATCACCCGCTTCGACGCGATGGCACCGGCGGCGGGGGACACCGGGCGCGCGATCGCGCTGATCAACCGGCCGTCGGGTGTCTCCGTGGGTGGTGAAGCCCGCCGTCAGCTGCCGCGCCCGTCGGTCGGTCCCGACGGTCGCGTGTTCTGGCCGGAGCAGCGCGCGGGCGGCAGCGGTCGCGCCAGCGGCACCACGCTGCGCTCCGTCAAGCTCGATGGCAGTGACCTGCAGGACCATCTCACCTTCCCGAACGCCGACGAGATCCTGCCGTCACCCGACGGCCGCTTCGTGG
>JARIEX010000044.1 GCA_031127095.1 Gemmatimonadota bacterium | reverse complement strand
CATCCCGAACACGGTCGTTAAGCCAAGCAGCGCCGATGGTACTCCGGTCGAGAGACCGCGGGAGAGTAGGCCGATGCCGGCACCTTGTGAAGCCCCCGTCACCCATCCTCACGGATCCGGGTGGCGGGGGCTTCTGTGTGTCGCTACCCTTCTCGCGTGTATCCACCTCCCCTGAACCCGAGTACATGACACGGGCTGGAATCGTTACGGTCGCCGGGTTCCCCAACGCCGGCAAGTCCACCCTGCTCAACCGACTCGTCGGTGAAAAGCTCGCGATCACGTCGAGCAAGGCCCAGAGCACACGCCACCGCATCCTCGGACTCCGCTCCGAGGGCGACACGCAGATGGTCGTCCTCGATACGCCTGGACTCCTGGAGCCCAAAGACACCCTGCACAGTGCGATGCGAAACGCCGCCCTCGCCGCGGTCCGCGACGCCGATGTCCTCGTCCACGTGGTCGATGCGACGGCCACGATCCCGGAGGATTTCGCGTCCGCTGCCGGGTTGGAACGCGCCCCACGTGCGCCGGTACTTCTCGCGCTCAACAAGATCGATCTCATCGATGAGCCGCGGAAGTTTGCGCTGCTCGGCCACTATCCCGATGCCGTCCTGCTGTCCGCTTTCACAGGCGATGGCATGGATCGGCTGGTCGACGCCATCACCCGCCGCCTGCCCGAAAGTCCGTTTCTGTATCCGGCCGACGAGCTGTCGACGCAGCCAGTCAAATTCTTCTGTGCCGAGTTCGTGCGTGAAACGGCACTCGAGCAACTCGGCGACGAATTGCCGCATGCACTGGCCTGCGAAATCGAGGAGTTCCGTGAAGGGTCCTCTCCGCTGTACATTCGGGCGGTCCTGCATGTCGAACGGGAAAGCCAGAAACGTATCGTGATTGGAGCCAACGGTCAGCAAATCAAAAAGTTGGGACGCGTCGCGCGCGAGAAGATCGAGCGCTTCGTCGGCCAACCCGTGTACCTCGATCTCTGGGTGAAGGTGCTGCCGAACTGGCGCCGCAATCGGAATGCCGTGCTTCGGCTCGGCTACGGCGAGCCGAACGAGCGCGCGTGAATCGTTTTCGGGCTGTGTGGCGCTGGGTCCCGTACGCGTGGTGTGTGTGCGTACTCAGTCTGGTGTCCGGTCAGGGGGCGCACGCACAGAATGGCGCCCTCTATCTACTGGTACCGTTCGGCGCGCACGCGGTCGGGCAGGGGGAGGCCGTTGCGGCGGACTCCACCCTCGGGACGGAAGCCCTGTGGTGGAATCCGGCGGCGCTCGCCAGGATCGGCAAGAAGGAGCTCGCGGTGCATCACTCGCAGACCCTCATCGCCACGAGTGACATGCTCACGTTCGCCGTCCCGTCCCGTGTACTGGGTACGATCGCGGGATCGGCCTACCTCGTGAACTACGGTGATCAGTCGGCGACTGATCCGGTGAACGGGACGGAAATCGGCACGATCACGAACCGCAACTACCAGTTGGCGTTGTCGTACGCGTCGCCCGTCGGCAAGCGGCTCAGCGTGGGCATGACGTACAAGTTCATCATGCTACGGTTCCAGTGCACCGGGATCTGCGGCAATGTGCCGGTCATTAGCGGATCCACGAGCGCCCTTGATCTCGGGGCGCAGTACGTCCTTCCGACGGCACTGCCGATCACTCTGGGCGCATCCGTGCGCAACGTCGGACCAGCACTGCAGGTGAAGGACGCCGAACAGGCGGATCCATTGCCGCGTGTGGTGCAGGTTGGTGGTCGCGCGCGATTGCCGATCTCGTCGCTGCAGCGCAGTGGTGCGTCGCTCGATGTCACGTTGGACATCCAGCAGGCGGCGGCGCTGAATGGGGCGGCTGGTGGACTTGGCCTGATTCTCGGCTATCGCGATGTCGCCTTTCTGCGGGGGGGGTACAAGCTGCAACCCGGGGATTCAAAGGGGGCCTCGATCGGCCTCGGGTTTGCCCGTGGCGGCTTCGCCGTGGACATGGCGCGACGGTTCGACGCCGCGTCGGCGCAGCTCGGGGAGCCGCCCACCTACGTCTCCTTGCGGGCGCGCTTCTAATGTGGCGTCCGTCGTTGGTCCTGCTGCTGGTGTGCACCATCGTGGCGGGAGGCGCGCCTCCCCTTCGGGCACAGGAACCGCGACCCGTTGCCCTGCACCTGATGCCGGAGGTCGTTCCTCGCCGCCTTGTCGGCTCGGAGACGGCGGTTGGAGCGGTGTCCCGGGCGGGTGCTCGACCCGATGGGCCGGCCCCGTGGTGGGCGCCGGCGCTATCAGCCGTCGTGCCCGGCGCCGGTCAGTTCGTACTTGGCCAGCAGCGGAGCGTGGGCTATCTCGTGGCGGAGGGCTACCTCCTGTTGCAGCAGATCCGTGCGCGACGTGATGCCAATCGCGAGCGCGATGCCTATCGCACGCTCGCCTTCGAGGTGGCTCGCTCCCCGTTCGGCGGAGAGCGGCCACGAGGTAGCTGGAGTTACTACGAGTCGATGGAGCAGTATCTGGAGAGCGGTGCGTTTGACCGGGTGCCGGGCGGCGCCCTCGATCCGGAGACGGACGAGACCACCTACAATGGCGCGCGCTGGTTGCTGGCCAGAGAAACCTACTGGCTCAACCCAGCGGTCCCACCGGCGGTGGGCAGCCCCGAGTACCAGCGCGCGCTCGCCTTCTATCAATCCAGAGCGGTCCCCGACGCGTATCGCTGGAGCTGGCGTGATGCGCGCTTGCAGCAGGACGTCTACGCGCAGACCATCGCGAGCGCGAACCGCGGAGTCCAGCGAGCCGTGAACTACGCCGGTCTGGTCGGCGCCAATCACATAGTGAGTCTGATCGATGCCTATGTGAGCGTGCGGATCCGACGGTTTGGCGGTGCCGGGGTCGCGGGGTTGTCGGTGGAGAGTATTCACACGGCGGTCGAACCGGTCGGCGACCCTCGAGATGGGCGCCGGCAGTGGCGCTCCGCGATCCGGCTGGTGCCGGCGGGTCGCTAGCCCCTCCGCGTGCCGATTGGGGAGGGGTGATCGTCTATGCGTGGACGCCCCGGGACCGCCGTGTCCATGAGTTGGCGGCCCGGAGCTCTCCGCCTGCCTCGCGTCCCTGTGGTATGCCGTCTCCACCGACGATTGATCCGTGCTCCGACGATGACCACCTCCGCATTTAACGAGTCCATGGCGGTTCACCTGACCGACGGTCAGGACGAACCCGCGTGGGCGACCGCGTGGTTCGCGGCGGCGGGGCTCGATCGGCAGTCCACGGCTGACGCGGAGTCCGTGTGTGCGCGCGCGTTGAAGGCGCGTCCCCGGCTGATCCTCATCGACGGCCGCGGTGACGCCGCGTGGTGCGAGACCGCGCTCCGCACGTGCCGTCGCCTGAAGCGCGACAGCTTTACGGGGGTCGTCCCGGTGCTGGTGATTGTGGACCCGGCGCGTTTTGCGGAGGCGTTCGAATCGGGGGCTGATGAGGTCGTCCGGGCGGACGTCTCAGACGTGGAGGCAACAGCGAGACTGTCCGCCATGTTGGGTCGCAGCGACCGGGACACGGACGTCCATCCGTCAACGCGTTTGCCGGGGACCCGGAAGATTGAGATGGAACTGGCCCGGCGAGTGGCGTCCGGCGAGAAGTTCGCGGCGTGCTATGCCGACCTCGATCATTTCAAGGAGTTCAACGACCGCTACGGTTATCATCACGGCGACCAAGTCATCCGACTCCTCGCGCGAATCCTCCACGACATCGTCAAGGGGCTGTGCGGCGAGGAGGGGTTTGTCGGACACATCGGTGGTGACGACTTCCTGTACGCGATTCCGCTGGCGGCCGTCCCGCGGGTGTGTGACGAGGTGATCCGCGTTTTCGACGAATTGATGCCCTGGCAGTATTCCGAGCAGGACCGACGTGTGGGATATTTCTTCGGGAAGGATCGTCGCGGCCAGTTGCATCGGGTGCCGTTGATGACACTCTCCGTCGGCGTCGTCACGAATCAGCGGCGGAATTTTACACGGGCGATCGAGGTCAGCGAGTTGGCGACGGAAATGAAGAGTTACGCGAAAACCTTGCAGGGGTCCGTCTGGGCGGTCGATCGCCGCAAGGACGAGCCGTTGACGGCTGTCGCATCCCTCGATGCAGGACGCGATCGCCTCGTGCAGCGCGCGGCCGGGGAGGCGTCATGACGGTGTCCTGTCCGGACTGCCGATCCGTCTTTCGCGTGGATCCGTCGAAAGTCCCGTCCACAGGAGTCCGCGCCCGGTGTTCGGTGTGCGGGGGCGTCATTCTGCTGGCGGGCGGTACGCTCCCAGTCGCGGTCACGCCGGCCTTGTCGGCCGTGGCCGTTCCGCCCTCCGTGGCGGCATCCCAGAGCATTCCGGCCGGTACCCCGCATCGGGCCACCGCCTCCGTCAGTACCATGACGCCGCCCATGCCGACCGCGGTAGCCGAACCGACGCCCTCATTCGCCCTCCCGCCCATGCCGATGGTTGGTGCGGTGGAGTCCCCCGTCGCGGGGAAGCCGCCGATCAATCCGTTCCTGCGCGCCGATCCTGATCAACGTGCCCGGCGGCTGGCGCGCGCACTGGTCTCGGATCTGGTGGCCTATCACCCGCAGAAACGCGATGAGGGGCTGCGGGATGGCACCTTGCGCCAGTTGTTCCGCGAGGAGATCAAGAAGAGCTACGAGGAGTACATCGAGCAGGTGGGCCGTGAGGTGGCGGAGCAGTCGCCGTATTTCCAGGACGCGCTGAACGACATTCTCGCCGGCGGACGCCGCCTCTTCTGATTCTGCCGCTGGAAGGCGGTCCTGCAATCGGGTACCTTCCGTGTCATTCGGATGCCGCATCGGTCGGCGTCAGCTGGTGACACTACGGGCCGCTCTCCCGCGCGGAGGGCGGCTCGCGTCGTAGGTGGAGGCATGGCATGCAGGATGGCGAACGCCTGAAGGTGTTGGCGCGCTCGGAAGAGCGGCTTGTGGACATGCGGAGGTATCTTTGACGTCGATGCCAAGCGCGCGACGCTGAGCGCATACGACAACGAAATGTCGGAGGGTGCCTTCTGGAACGATCAGGAGCACGCCCGCGACATCGTGCAGCAGGTCAAGGTGCTGAAGGGCTGGATCGAGCCCATTGATTCACTCACGGCGCGGATTGCGTCGGCCCTCGAGATCGACGAGCTGCTGGCGCTCGAGCCCGATGACCCGATGTCGGACGATCTCGACACAGAGGTCGAGCGGATCGTCGAGGAGCTCGATGCGTTCGAGCTCAAGTCCCTGTTGCGCGGGCGCGATGACTTCCGGGACGCGCAGATCGAAATCAGCGCCGGCGCCGGTGGCACCGAGGCGCAGGACTGGGCGCAGATGATCATGCGCATGTATACCCGCTGGGCGGAACGGAAGGGCTTCGAGATCGAGATGCTCGACCTCAGCGAGGGCGAAGAGGCCGGCATCAAGGGCGCGGTGATGGAGATCAAGGGGCAGTACGCCTACGGATTCCTGCGTCCTGAATCGGGCGTGCATCGTCTGGTGCGCATCTCGCCGTTCGATTCGCAGGCGCGGCGTCACACGAGCTTCGCCTCGATCTTTGTGTATCCGGTCGTGAACGAAGAGATCAACATCGAGATCCGCGACGAAGACCTGCGGATCGATGTGTATCGCGCCTCCGGCGCCGGTGGCCAGCACGTCAACAAGACGTCATCGGCGGTGCGCATTACGCACATGCCGACCGGCCTTGTGTGCGCGTCGCAGGCCGAGCGCTCCCAGTTCAAGAACAAGGCCACCGCGATGAAGCAGCTCAAGAACAAGCTGTATCAGCGTGAGTCGGACAAGCTGGCGGCTGCCAAGGCGCTGCTTGATGCCGACAAGCAGGATGTCTCCTTCGGCAGTCAGATCCGCAGCTACGTCTTTCAACCGTATACGATGGTCAACGATCACCGCACCGAGCTCAAGATCGCCGACGTTCAGCGCGTGATGGATGGCGGGATCGATCCGTTCATTCAGGCGTATCTCAAGCAGGAGAGCGAGCAGAAGGCGGAGGGTCGCCCCCTGTGAGTGACGATCTGAACTTCCTGATGAAGGCCCGGCGCGACAAGCTCGATGCGTTACGCGCGGCCGGTACCGAACCGTTCGCCTACTCCTTTGATCGTTCGCATACGGCGACGGAAGCTGTGGCCGCGCTGGGCACGTCGGACGAGGGGCCGAGCGTCACGGTGGCCGGTCGTCTCACGTCGTGGCGCAGTCAGGGGAAGACGGCCTTCGCGCATCTGGCCGACATGGACGGTCGCGTGCAGTTGTATTTCCGACGCGACGAAATCGGGGAAGCCGCCTGGGCCCAGCTGAACGCGTGGGATCTGGGTGACTGGGTCGGCGTTGGCGGCGCCATGATGCGCACGAAGACCGGCGAAGCCACGGTCAAGGTGAAAGAGGCCACATTGCTGTCGAAGTCGCTGCGCCCGCTGCCGTTCGGCAAGGAGCAGATGGTGGACGGACAGATGGTGCGCTATTCGGGATTCTCGGATACGGAGCAGCGCGCGCGGCAGCGCTACGCCGATCTCGCGGTGCACCCCGAGGTGCGCGCATTGTTTCGCGCCCGCTCGGTGCTGACCCGCAGCATCCGGTCGCATCTCGACGGGTTGCATTACCTCGAAGTGGAAACGCCGGTGTTACAGCCGTTGTACGGCGGGGCATCGGCGCGTCCGTTCATCACGCACCACAATACGCTCGACATGCCGCTCTATCTGCGTATTGCGGACGAGTTGTATCTCAAGCGCTTGATCGTGGGCGGCTTCGAACGCGTGTACGAAATCGGCCACGATTTCCGTAATGAGGGGATCGACCGGACGCACAATCCGGAATTCACGATGCTCGAGTTCTACGAGGCATTTGCCGACTACACCACGATGATGGCGCGGGTCGAGACGCTGATGGTCGCCGCGGCCGATGCGATCCGGTCGATTCCGATCGTGGGTGAGAAGGTGCCGGTGCTGGTGACGCCATTCCCTCGGATCGAATGGGTGCCGTCGCTGTCGCAGGCCGCCGGCCTGGACGTGATGGCGGCGGACGATGCCACATTGCGACAGGCGGCCGAGCGGATCGGCGTTGCGAAGGTGGCCACGCTGAGCCGACCGAAGGTGCTCGACGAGATGTTCCAGGAGCTGGTGGAGTCGAAGATCGACACCCCGACGTTCGTCGTCGACTATCCCATTGAACTGTCGCCGCTGGCGAAGCCGAAACGGGGCGGGCCGGCCGGTCTCACCGAGCGCTTCGAGTTGTTCGCGCGCGGCAAGGAGCTGGCCAACGCGTTCTCCGAGTTGAACGACCCGATCGATCAGCGTGAGCGGTTCGAGGCGCAGGCGCGCCTTCGCGATGCCGGCGATGACGAGGCCTCGGGCGTGGACGACGATTATCTGCGGGCCATGGAGTACGGCATGCCGCCCACCGGCGGCGTGGGGATCGGGATCGATCGCCTGTTCATGTATCTCACGGATACGCAGAACATCCGCGACGTGATCCTGTTCCCCACGATGCGTCCGGAGTGAACGCATCGTGACGCGCCTTGAACTGTCGATCGCGTGGCGCTACCTGCGCAGCCGCCGCGGGTCGCGGCTGCTGTCGCTGATCAGCGTCATCGCCATCGGCGGTGTGCTGGTGGGCGTCAGTGCGCTGATCGTGATCATGGGCGTCATGAACGGATTGCAGCGGGATCTGCGCGAAAAGATTCTGGTGGGCAGCCCGGACATCCACGTGCTGCCGTACGGCGACGGGATGCGCATGGCCGGCTGGCGGGAGGTCCGCGCGGAGGTGGTGACGACGGCGGGCGTGGTTCGGGCGGCGCCGTTCGTGAGCACGCAGGGCATGGTGCGCAACCTGTCGGGCTATATGACGGGGACGCAGGTGGTTGGGATTTATCCTGAGGGAACGCCGGGGAGCGACGTGACCACGATCCGCTCGCATGCGATGCTGGGTGACTTCCGCTTCACGCGCGACAGCGTGACGCTGCCCGGCGCGGTCCTGGGCAAGTTTTTGGCCTCCAAGTTGAACGCCTTCCCGGGCGACACCATCGTACTGGTCGGTGCCGCGGGGCTGGACATGAATGCGTCCACCGGAGCGATCATCCCCCGCCTCGACAGCGCGGTGGTCTCGGGTGTGTTCGAGACCGGGATGTATGAGTACGACAACGCGTATCTGTATCTCGATCTGTCCGTCGCCCAGCGCTTTGCCGGACTGGGGGATGATGTGACCGGCATCGAAGTCCGCACGGTTGACCGATGGCAGGCCCCCGCGGTTGCCGACTCGCTGCGGGCCCGCCTCAAAGCGCCGGTCCGCGCCGTGGATTGGCAGGAGCAGAACCGCTCCCTCTTTCAGGCGCTGAAGCTCGAGCGCCTGGGCATGGGCGTGATCCTGCTGCTGATCGTGGTTGTGGCGGCGTTCAACATCGTGAGTACGCTCACCATGGTGGTCTCGGACAAGACGCGCGAGATCGGTATCCTGCGGGCGATGGGAATGCCGGCCACCTCTATCCGGCGCATTTTCCTGTATCAGGGGATGGTCGTGGGTGGGGTGGGAACGGCGGCGGGGCTGGTGCTTGGTTTGCTGGTATCGGTGTTGCTCGAACGCTACCGGCTGATTTCGCTCGATCCGTCGGTGTATTTCATCGACCATCTGCCGGTGGCGATCCAGTTCACGGATGTGGCGCTCATCGCCGGCGCGAGCTTGGCGATCACGGCGCTCGCCACCCTGTATCCGGCGGCACAGGCCGCGCGCCTCTATCCCGTCGAGGCCATTCGCCATGAGTGACCCACCGCGTGACGCGCGTAGACCTGTGGTGGTGCACGCCGAGGGGCTCGTCAAGGAGTTTCTCGGCGGTGACGGTGGCGTGATCCGCATCCTCGATGAGGTCTCGATCAGCGTGTCCCGCGGCGAGATGGTGGCGGTAGTGGGGGCCAGCGGGGCTGGCAAGAGCACGTTGCTGCATGTGCTCGGGGCGCTCGAGCAGCCGTCAGCAGGGCGGATCGAGCTGGACGGGCGCGCCGTTGGCGGGCTGAGCGATCAGGCGATTGCTGCGCTCAGGAACCGAACCGTCGGGTTCGTGTTTCAATTTCATCATCTATTGCGCGAGTTCTCCGCTGTGGAGAATGTGATGATGCCGCTGCGCATCGCTGGCGTCGCGGATCACGTGGCGCGGGCGCGCGCGGAGTATCTGCTGGAACGCGTCGGGTTGACGGCGAGACGGCATCATCGTCCCGGCGCCATGTCCGGCGGCGAGCAGCAGCGCACGGCGGTGGCGCGGGCGCTGGCGAACGAACCGGCCTTGCTGCTGGCGGACGAGCCGAGTGGAAATCTCGATCAGCAGAACGCTGAGCGGTTGCATGACCTGTTTGCGGAACTGGCCGGTGACCTGTCGCTCGGCTTGGTGGTGGTGACTCATAATCAATCGCTGGCCGCACGCGCCGATCGGGCGCTGTTGTTGGATGGGGGACGGTTGGTCGATACGAACGGTCAGGGGACGGGGGGCTGATGCTCTGCGACAATTGCCAGGAGCGCGACGCGGTCGTGCACCTGACGCGCATCGTGGACAATGCGGTGACGCAGCTCCATTTGTGCGAGAAGTGCGCGGCCGCGAAGGGCGTCGAGACGACCCTGGCGGTGCCGCAGCACCCGCTGGGCGACATTCTGCAGGCGGTGCAGCAGCAGGCCTCCGCGACGTCGGAGGATGCGGCTGCGTGTTCATTTTGCGGCGCGACCGCCCGCGATTTCAGGGCCACCGGCCGACTGGGGTGCCCGCACTGCTACGACGCGATGGAGAAGAGCCTCCGGGAGCTCCTGCGGCGCCTGCATGGTAGTTCGCGGCACGTGGGGCAGCGCTACGATGCGCCGGTTGCCCACGTGGCCGAGAAGGCGGACTCGGTGCACGACCTGCGCGATCGCTTGCAGCGGGCGGTCGATGCTGAGCAGTTCGAGCTGGCGGCCGAGCTGCGGGATCGCCTGCGGGTGATCGAATGACCGCGCCGCGGCAGGTACTGGATCTTTCGCTGCTCCCCGACGGCGGTGTGCGCTGGCTGGACGCATCGGGTCCGCATGCGGACATCGTGATCTCGACCCGCATGCGCTTGGCGCGCAACGTGTCGGGGTACGCCTTTACGGGTCGGGCGCGCGACGGCGAGCGGTTGCGGATGCTGGCGCAGGTCCGGGATGCTCTCGGTGGGGTACCCTCGCTGGACGGCAGTCTGCTGATCCGCTTGGAAGATCTCGCGACCGCTGACCGGCAGTTGCTGCACGAGCGGCATCTGGTCAGCAAGGAGTTGGCCGGGCTCGATCCGCAGCATCCCATCCGATCGGGCGCTGCCGTGTTTCTGGGTGAGTCGGTGGGGTTGCTGGTAAACGAGGAAGATCACCTCAGGCTGCAGGCCTTGCGCTCCGGATTTGCGGTGCCCGAGGCGTTTGCGTCCGTGCACCGGCTCGACCGGGAGCTGGGGGCGCAGGTGCCGTTCGCGTTCCACCGGGAGTTCGGGTTTCTCACGGCCTGTCCCACGAATGCGGGAACCGGATTGCGGGCATCCGTGCTGATCCATCTCCCCGGCTTGGTGCTGACGAAGGAGATCGGGAAGGTGCTCTCCGGCCTTCAGCAGATGGGGCTCACGTACCGTGGGCTGTACGGCGAGGGGAGCGAGGTGGTCGGGAATTTCTTCCAGCTGTCGAACCAGACGACGCTGGGGCGGTCTGAGGAGGAGTTGCAGGATCTGCTCGTCCGGGTGGTACGTCACGTGATCGAGCGCGAGGAGGAGGCGCGACGTGTCCTCGTCCGCGACGCGGGCTATATTATCGAGGACAAGTTGTGGCGCGCCTACGGGACGCTGCGGTACGCCCGCAGTCTGACCTTTGACGAGGCCATGAATTACCTGAGCGGCGTGCGTCTGGCGGTTGGATTGAAACTGATCACCGGACTCAGTGTATACACGCTCAACAAGCTCTTGATCTTCGCCCAGTCGGCGCATCTGGCTCATCTCGAGCAGCGTGTGCTGACGGAAAGCGAGACGAATCTGGCGCGCGCCCGATACGTGCGGCAGGTGTTGGTGAGCGAAGGCGGCGGTGTCGAATGATCCGCTTCCCTACGACCCCGAGGGGACGATGAACGGCTACAACTTCACCGAGCGGGTGCGAAAGGTTCTCGCGATGGCACGCGAGGAAGCAGCACGCCTGCATCACGAGTATGTGGGCACCGAGCATATTCTGCTCGGCCTGATCCGCGAGGGCGAGGGGGTTGCGGCGGCTGTGCTGCAGAACCTCAGCGTGGATCTCGACGACGTCACCCAGAAGATCGAGGACACCGTCAAGAAGGGAAAGGCAGCGCAGGCCACCGGGCCTGATCTGCCCTATACGTCGCGCGCCAAAAAGGTGCTCGAACTCGCGATGGCGGAGGCCCGCGACCTCAATCACAGCTACGTCGGCACCGAGCATCTGCTGCTGGGTCTCCTGCGGGAAGAGAAGGGGATTGCGGCCCAGGTGCTGACCGACGCGGGCATTAACCTCGAGGCGGCGCGCGCGGAGACGCTGCGCCTGCTCGGGACGGAAATGCCGCAGGGCGGGCAGACGCCGCAGGCTGAAAAGGCCGGCAGCGCGCCGCCGTCCGCCGCATCCGCGAAGGGTGAGAAGAAGTCCAAGACGCCGGCGCTCGACCATTTCTGTCGCGATCTCACGCAACTCGCGGCCGAGGGCCAGCTCGATCCCACGATCGGTCGCGCGAAAGAGATCGAACGCGTGATGGAGGTGCTCACGCGCCGGAAGAAGAACAACCCGGTACTCATCGGTGAACCCGGTGTGGGCAAGACGGCGATCGTGGAAGGGCTCGCACAGCTGATCGCGAATGGGGACTGCCCGGATTCACTCCGTGACAATCGCGTGCTGTCGCTGGACATGGCGGCGGTGATCGCGGGCACGAAGTACCGTGGTCAGTTCGAAGAGCGCCTCAAGGCGGTCATGAACGAGATCGCGCAAAACAAGCAGGTCATTCTCTTCATCGACGAGCTGCATACCCTCGTCGGTGCCGGAGCGGCTGAAGGCGCGATCGACGCCAGCAACATGCTCAAGCCGGCGCTCGCGCGCGGCGAGTTGCAGTGCGTCGGTGCGTCCACGCTGAACGAGTACCGCAAGTACATCGAGAAGGACGGCGCCCTTGAACGTCGGTTCCAGACGGTGGTGGTCGAACCGCCCTCGATCGACGAGACCGTGCAGATTTTGCAGGGGCTGCGGAAGAAGTACGAGGATCACCATCGGGTGAACATCCCTGATGAGACGTTGCTCGCCGCGGCGAAGCTGTCGGAGCGGTACATCACCGACCGGTTCCTGCCGGACAAGGCGATCGATGTGATCGACGAGGCGGGCGCGCGTGCCCGTCTGGCGGCGCAGGTGCCACCGGCGGAAGTGGCCGATCTGAAGGAACAGCTGGAAGCGATCAACGCCGAGAAGGAAGCGGCGGTCCGTGATCAGGATTTTGAGCGCGCCGCCGGGCTGCGTGACAACGAGCGGGATGTGCAGGCACAGATCCGCCGGAAGCAGGAAGAGTGGGAGCAGCGGCGTCAGTCGCACCGCCCCACGCTCGGTGAGGAAGAGATCGCGTTCATCGTGAGCCGTTGGACCGGTATCCCGGTGACGCGGTTGCAGGAGGCGGAAACGTCGCGCCTGCTGCGCATGGAAGACGAATTGCATCTGTCGGTGGTGGGGCAGGATGAGGCCATCAAGGCACTCGCCCGGTCCATCCGGCGCAGCCGTGCCGGTCTCAAGGACCCGCGCCGGCCAATCGGCTCGTTCATCTTTTCGGGCCCAACGGGCGTCGGCAAGACGGAACTGGCGCGCTCGCTGGCCAAGTTCCTGTTCGCCGACCCGTCGGCGCTGATCCGTGTCGACATGAGTGAGTACATGGAGAAGTTCTCCGTGTCGCGGCTCATCGGCGCTCCTCCGGGCTACGTGGGCTACGAGGATTCGGGCACGCTCACCAAGGCGATCCGGCGCAAGCCGTACTCCGTGGTGTTGCTCGACGAAATCGAAAAGGCGCACCCGGACGTGTTCAACATCCTGCTGCAGGTGCTCGATGAGGGTCACCTCACCGACAACTACGGCCGGGTGATCGACTTCAAGAACACCGTCGTGATCATGACGTCGAACGTGGGCGCCAAGGACATCACGAAGGGCAAGTCCTTAGGCTTTGCCGGAACGGATGCCCGCGGGGATTTCGAGCGCATCTCGGAGAAGGTGAAGGAGGAAATGGGGCGGGTGTTCAACCCCGAATTCCTCAACCGTCTCGATGACGTGATCGTGTTCCACCCGCTGGGCAAGGAACACATCTCGAAGATCGCCTCGATCCTGTTTACGGAGGTACAGAAGCGTCTGGCGGAAGAGGAGATCACGATCAAGCTGACCGACGCGGCGACCGAGTTCCTGGTCGACCACGGGTATGACGAGCATTACGGTGCCCGTCCTCTCAAGCGGGCGATTCAGCGTTACATCGAGGATCCCCTGTCCGAAAAGATCCTGACGGGCGAGTTCTCGAAGGGCGATGAAATCGAGGTAGCCGTATCGACCTCGGAGAAGGAAAAGCTGGACTTCCGCGTCCTGTCCCCGACGCCCCAGGCGTAAGGGCAGGAACCGTGGCGGCCGGACCCCTTGGGGGTCCGGCCGCTTGCCGTTTCAGTGTATATTCCTAGGCTATGCTGAAGAGCGTCCCCAAGAAGACGGCCCTGCTGTTCTCGGCCGGTATGACCCTGATGGTGTCCGTGGTCGCCCCCCGCGCGGTGGCTGCACAGGACGTCACGGGGCGTTGTGCGTCCCCCGACTCCATCGCGATTCGTGGCAACACGCGAACGCCCGATGCGCGCATCCGAACCGACGTGGGTATCACGGTCGGTACCCCGCTCAATTTCCCGACCATCCAACGGGCCATGAAGGGGCTGTATGCCCTCAACCTGTTCGATGACGTGCAGTTGCTGTGTGATCTGGAGAGCGTTCCTGACAAGGTGCTCACGGTCATCCAAGTGCGTGAGCGCGCCATCCTCGGCGAGATCAAGGTGGTGGGCCCGAAGAACGTGTCGGAGCGATCCGTACGGGACAAAATCGACCTCCTCATCGGACGACCGATCGACCCGATGCAGGTCGCGAAGGCGCGCGCCCGCATCGACTCGACGTATGAGGCGGCGGGGTACTATCTGGCGCAGGTGCGGATCGACTCCACCAAGATGGACGACGATCGCACCGGTCTGACGTACACGGTTGACGAGGGGCGGCGTCTGGCAATCTCCGGCATCGACATCGTTGGCAACACGTCGGTGAAGGAAAAGCAGATTGTCGGCGCGATGAAGACCAAGCCCGAAGGGTTCTGGTGGTTCCGCAAGGGTGAATTCGACGAGGACAAGTACGTCGGTGACCTCGGCGAGCGGCTCCCGGCGCTGTTCGCCCGGCTAGGACACGTGGACATGCGGATCGCGAAGGACACGCTGATCGTGGATCGCGAGCGCGGAAAGGGGCTGGTGCAGATCGGCGTGGACGAGGGGCCGCAATTCCGGATCGGCTCGTTCGAGGTGGCCGGTAACCGGCGTTTCCCAACCGAAGATCTGAAAAAATTCTATCCCTTCGAGGGGAACGATCCGACGCTGACGCAGCGCGTAAAGGGGTTGATCAAGCGCGAAGCCGCGGCGCCCGAGGGGATGTTCGATCAGGGCAAGTGGGACGACGCCATCGAAAAGGTGAATGGCGAGTACCGCAACAACGGTTACCTGTACGCGCGCATCAATCCCATCGTCGAGCGGGCGTACGTGGGGGCGGATTCCGTCCCCACCGTCAACCTGCGCTGGGAAATCGACGAGAAGAATCCGGCGATCGTCAACCGCATCGAAATTCTGGGCAACGACTTCACCGCCGATGACTGTATTCGTCGCCAGATCTTCCTGGTGCCGGGTGGCGTGTTCAATCAGGCGGCCCTGATCCGCAGCTACCAGAGCATCGGGAACATGAACTTCTTCGAGTCGCCGATGCCGTTCCCGGATTATCGTCCGGTGAACGATCAGGGTGACGTCGACATTGTGTTTCGAGTGAAGGAAAAGCGCACCGGCTCGATCAACTTCGGTGCCTCCATGGGGCAGGGGGGCGTGGGCTTCGGCGGCTTCATCGGCCTCGAGCAGCCCAACCTGTTCGGGCTTTGCAAGCAGGGAAAGCTGAACTGGCAGTACGGCCGGTTCTTCAACGACTTCACGGCGACGTATACGGATCCGGCCTTGCGCGGGTCACGCGTGTCCGGGGCGCTGAGCGCCTACCGCACCCAGTCACGGTTCATCGTGGGCAACCTCGGTCAGAACATCCGGACCGGCTCGCAGTTGCGCTTCGGGCTCCCGGTGCCGTGGTCGTACTTCTCGACCATGGCGGTGTCGTACAACGGCGAGTCAGCGACGTTCACCTCGGGGCAGATCCAGAACACCTGCACCAAGAACTGCTTCCGTTCCAATCTCGGGCTCGAATACACCTACGACACGCGCGTCGACCTGCCCTTTGCGACGGGTGGATCGATGCGGACGGTCACCGCCGACTTCAGCGGTGGTCCGCTGGGTGGTACTGTCAATTTCCAGCGCGTGACCACGGAAATGCGCGCGTACACCCTGCTTGGGCAGCTGGGCGGCAGCAACCCCGGGTCGCAGCCGATCAAGTTCACGATGGGACTCACGGCCCGCGCCGGCAGCCTGTTTGGCAACTCCGGGCCGTTCTTTTTCCAGCAGCAGTTCGCGGTGGGCGGCGTGATGTTTGGCCAGCAGCTGCGCGGTTACCCGGAATTCTCGATTACGCCGGTAGGGTTCAACCCGAACACGGACCAGTACCGGTCGGACCCGGCCTCGTTCGGTAACGCCTTCATGACACTGACGGGCGAAATCGGGGTACGATTCAACCAGATGTTCTACCTCAACGCCTTCACCGATGCCGGCAACAACTGGGCATCGGCGCGCCAGATCAACCCAACCCGGCTCTTCCGTTCTGCCGGATTCGGGGTATCTACCGTAACGCCGCTGGGGCCGCTGGGTCTCGACCTGGCTTACGGCTTCGATCGTACCGTCGTGGATGTCGTCACGGGACGTGTTCGTCCCGATCCGCGCTGGCAGTTCCATTTCCGACTCGGTCAGCTCTTCTAAACACAGGACTCCCTTATGCGTCTTTCCTCGTTCGTTGGCGCCTGCGCTCTGGTGCTTGGCGTACCCGCCCTGGCTTCCGCTCAGGGACAGAAGTTCGCCTACGTGAATTCTGCGGCGATCCTGCAGTCGGCCCCGGGGCGGGCTGATGCCGAAGCACAGTTCGACAAAGACATGACGTCGATGCGTGCGGCCGTTCAGAAGCTGTCGGATTCGCTCAATACGCTGCAGGAGACCTACGCGAAGGAGGAGGTGTCACTCTCCCCCGCCGCGAAGGAAACGCGTCTGAAGACGCTGCGCGAGAAGCAGGCGGACTATCAGGAGCGCGTACAGAAGATGCAGGAGCAGGCGCAGGCACGGGAAGCCGAGCTCATGCAGCCGATCATGGACAACGTCCGCCGGGCGCTCGATGATCTCCGCGCCGAGGGCGGTTTTGCCTTCATCTTTGACGTCGCGAATGGTTCGCTGATCGTTTCGGCGGATAAGAATCTCGACATCACCGATCGCGTGGTGGCGAAGCTCCGCCTCTCCGCCCCCAAGGCTGCCCCCGCCGCCAAGCCGGCTCCGGCTGGCCCGACGAGCGCGCCGGCCGGCCTGAACACCAAGAAGCCGCCCACGGCGTGACCGCCGCAGTGCGCGGCGATTCCGAAGGGCAACGGGACGTCGGCGGTGATGGGCGCGAGCCCATCACCGCCGCTGCCGTTGCGGCGCAGCTCGGCGGCACCCTGATCGGCGACGGCTCGGTCACGATTGAGGGCATTGCCCCACTCGACCGGGCGGAGCCGCATCAGCTCAGCTTTCTGGCGCACCCGCGATACGTGCACTGGTTCACCACGTCGCGGGCAGGGGCTGTGTTGCTCTCGCCCGACCTGGCGCAGACGCCGGGCACTCCGTCGACGCGCATCATCGTGGCCAAGCCGGTGGACGCGATGGTCTCGCTTTTGGCGCGGTTTCACCGGCGTGAACCGCGGGCGGCTGGTGTGCATCCCTCCGCCGTCATCGGTAGCGATGTGCACCTCGGTGCCGGTGTGACCATCGATCCGTTTGTGGTGATCGGTGATGGCGCATCGATCGGCGACGGCAGCTGGCTCAGCGCGCATGCGGTGGTCGGTGCCGGCTCCATACTCGGGCGTGATGTGCGCCTGCATGCCCACGCTGTGGTCTATCCGTTCACCGAGCTCGGGGACCGGGTCACCTTGCACGCCGGTGCGTCAGTCGGTCGCGAAGGGTTCGGCTTCGTGCCGCAGGCTGGTGGCGTGGTACGAATTCCCCACGCGGGTCGCTGCATTCTGGAGCACGACGTCGAGGTCGGGGCGAACAGCTGCGTCGATCGTGGCAGTGTGGATGACACCATCATTGGCGCCGGCACCAAGATCGACAACCTGGTCCAGATCGCCCACAACGTCCGTGTCGGGCGCGGCTGCTTCTTTGCGTCGCACGCGGGGATCGCGGGCTCAACGCGGATCGGCGACGGGGTACAGGTCGGTGGTCAGGCCGGGGTCGGTGGTCATGTCACCATTGGCACAGGGGCGAACCTGGCTGGGGGGGCGAGCGTGATCGGCAACGTGCCGGCCGGCGAGACGTGGTCGGGATATCCAGCGCGCCCGCACCGCGAGCATTTGCGTGCCTCGGCAGCGTTGGCCCGTTTGGCGAAGATCATCCGCCCGTTGGAGCAGTTGCTGCAGAGCAGCGTTGCGTCCACACCGCCGGCCCGGGAACGGCCGTCGGATCGGGCGGCCGAGTAATGGCCCGCTCGGACGTGGCCGTGGCCCCGGCTGCGGGCACTCTTCGCACGCTCGACCCGGTGCCGGCGGGTGCACGCCGCACGATCGGCGGTGAGGCATCGGTTGAGGGTATCGGCCTGCATCTCGGCCAGCCGTGCCGGCTGACGTTCCGTCCTGCGCCGTCGGGAACCGGCATCGTGTTCCGCCGGACCGATGTGGTTGGCTCCGCACCCGTGCCCGCCCGGGTGGACATCGCGGTAGAGGCCGAGCGCCGCACGCAACTGGGGAGCGGGCCGGAGGCGCTGCACACCGTGGAGCATGTGCTGGCAGCGGTCGGGGCGCTTGCCATCGACGATCTGGAGATCGGGATGGATGGCCCCGAGCCGCCGATCATGGACGGCAGCGCGGCACCATTCCTGGACGCGCTCCGGGGGGTTGGGGTGGTGGGCAATGGCGGACGGCCTGACTGGCTGGTGCTGCGCAAGAGCATCCGCGTCGAGGACGGTGAGTCCGTCTACGAGGCGCACCCGAGTCTCGGACTGTCCTTGGACGTCAGCATCGATTTTCCGCATCCGCTGATCGGTCCGCAGCGCATGCAGTGCACGGTCACGACCGATAGTTTCGCCCGTGAGCTCGCCGCGGCCAGAACCTTCGGATTCATGCACGAAGTGGACGCGCTGCGTGCGAAAGGATTGATTCAGGGGGCATCGACGGCCAACGCTATCGTGCTCGACGCCGCCGCAGCCGTGGACACCACGCTGCGCTGGCCCGATGAGTTCGTGCGACACAAGACGCTCGATTGTGTCGGAGATCTGGTGCTTGCCGGTGCGCGCGTCCGCGCGCACATCGTCGCTCACAAACCGAGTCACCGGGGCACGGTCGCCCTGGTTCGCGCCCTCGTGCAACACGCTGTCCGGGAGCCCGCCGTGTATACCGTCGAAGACATCATGCAGGTGCTACCGCACCGCTATCCGTTTCTGCTCGTCGATCGCATTCTGGAGATCGAGGAAGGCAAACGGATCGTGGGGCTGAAGAATGTCACGATCAACGAGCCGTTCTTCCAGGGGCATTTCCCCGGGCACCCGATCATGCCGGGGGTGCTCATCATCGAGTCGATGGCGCAGGTGGGCGGCATGCTGCTCATGCGGTCGATCGCCGATCCGTCGAGCAAGGTGGTCTACTTCCTGTCGCTCGACAATGTCAAGTTCCGTCGGCCGGTGAAGCCGGGTGATCAGTTGCGCCTCGAAATGGAGGTGCTGCAGATCCGCGGGATGATGTGCAAGATGCGCGGCGTGGCGACGGTGGACGGTCAGGTCGTGACGGAAGCGGACATGGCCGCGATGGTCCGCGATCGATGACTGCGCGTATTCACCCGACCGCGCTCGTCGACGCGTCGGCGCAGCTGGGCAACGACGTCGAGGTCGGTCCGTGGGCCATCATCGGTCCGCAGTGCACCGTCGGCAACGGTACCCATATTGCGGCCCGTGCTACGCTCGAGCGCAACGTGCGTCTTGGCGAGCGGGTGCAGATCGGCAGCGGTGCCATCCTCGGTGGCGACCCCCAGGACCTCAAGTACCGTGGTGAGGAGACGTGGGTGGACATCGGCGACGAGACGGCGGTTCGCGAGTATGCCACGATCAACCGGGGCACGGCGCACTCGATTACGACGAGCGTCGGGCGCAACTGCTTTTTGATGAGCTACGTGCACCTGGCGCACGACTGTCACATCGGTGACAACGTGATCATCTCGAACGGGACGCAACTGGCGGGCCACGTGACCGTTGAGGACAAGGCCACGATTTCTGGTCTCTGTGCCGTGCACCAGTTCTCACGGATCGGCCGGCACTCCTTCATCGGTGGGTGTTCGCGGGTGGCGCAGGATGTGCCGCCGTTCGTGCGTGCCGTCGGCAACCCGATCAAGCTGTTCGGGCTGAACTCGGTGGGTTTGCGTCGCACCGGGTTTGACGAAGAGGTGGTGCGTGAACTGAAGCGGGCGTATCGCGTGTGCTTCCGTTCGGATCTCAATCTCGGGCAGGGCGTGGAGCGCGCGCGTGCTGAACTGACCATGCTGCCGGACGTCCAGCACTTCCTCGATTTCATCGAAGCGAGCCAGCGAGGCGTCGGCTTCTGAGAACCACCGTCATGACCCCGGACTCCCGCGCGTTCTCGCGACGTGACGCCTTACGCGTCGGCGTGGTCGGCGCGGGCGGGCTGGGTGTGCACCATGTGCGCATCTTGCGTGATCTGTGCGGTGACCGGTTTGCCGGTTTCGTGGATGAGAATCCCGGGCGGGCGGCCGAAGTGGCGTCGCAGCACGACGTCACCGCGTTTCCATCGCTCGCGGCGATGCTCGACGAAGTCGATGCGGTGTCGATCGTCGTGCCGACGACCGCGCACCACGCGGTGGCGGCCGCGGCACTGGACCGCGGCAAGCACGTCTTCGTGGAGAAGCCCTTCACGGTCACGCTCGCCGAGGCGGATGACTTGCTGGCCCGCGCGTCGGCGGCGGGGGTGGTGATTCAGGTCGGTCATGTCGAGCGGTTCAACCGCGCGGTGCGCGCCGCGATGCCGTACGTGGATGGGCCGCGCTTCATCGAGAGCGACCGGCTGGCGCCGTTCAATCCGCGTGGCTCGGATGTCGCGGTCGTTCTGGACCTGATGATTCACGATCTCGATCTCGTGCATACGCTGGTGGGCATGCGCGTGGATGATGTGCAGGCGATGGGGATGCCCGTCCTGACACCGCAGATCGACATCGCGAACGCCCGCCTCACGTTTGCCAATGGGGCCGTCGCCAACATTACGGCCAGCCGTGTATCGCGCGAGCGGCTGCGGAAGCTGCGGATCTTTCAGCGGAGTGGGTATATCTCGCTGGACCTCGCCGCTGGAACTGGTGAGTTCTTCCGGTTGCGGGGCGACTTCGATCCGATGCTGCTCGCGCGTGCTCCGCGCGCGCTCGAGGAATTCGTGGAGCGTGTACCGCTCGAGGCACCGGAAGGGGAGCCGCTGGTGCTCGAACTCACGCAGTTTCTCGGGGCGATTGCCGGACGCAACCAGGTTGCGGTGACGGGTGCCGAGGGTCGCGAGGCGCTCGATGCGGCGCTTCGCATCGTGTCGGCGATCGATGCGGCCCGAGAGGTCATGCGCCGGTCTGCAGAGACGCCGCGTGCGTGAGATCCTGTTTGTCGTCGGCGAGGCATCGGGCGATCTGCATGCCGGCAAGGTGGCCGAGGCACTGCGGGAGACGGCGCCGGAGCTCACACTGATCGGTGTGGGAGGGTCGCATATGCGGGCGGCCGGCGTGGAGATCATCGAGGACGTGGCCAATCTGGCGGTGATGGGCTTCACGGAGGTGCTGCGGCACATCCCGAAGCACTACGCCCTACTCGGCCGGTTGCGCGAACGCATTCAAAGCGGGCGGGTGTCGCTGGTGGTGTTGCTGGACTACCCCGGCTTCAACCTCAAGGTGGCAGAGGTGGCCCGGAAAGCGGGTGTGCCGGTGCTCTATTACATCACGCCGCAGGTGTGGGCGTGGGGGGCGGGTCGGCTGCCCACGCTCGCGCGGGTGGTGACGAAAGCTGCATCCATCCTGCCGTTCGAGGAGGGGTTGCTGCGGCGACACGGAGTCGATGCCACGTTTGTCGGGCATCCCCTGCTCGATCGTGCGCAGGCGTTGCCCACGCGCGAGGCGGCGCGCGCCGCGTTGGGGCTGGGCGCCGCCGGCCCCGTGCTCGCGGTGTTTCCGGGCAGCCGGAAGGCAGAGTTGTCACGTCATCTCGCACCGTTCATGGAAACGGCGACGTTGCTCCGTGAGCGCATCCCCGGGTTGCAGGTGGTGGTCAGCGTCGCGCCAACGGTGCAGATCCGCGAGGCGGACTGCCCGTTCCCGCGCGTCCATGGCGCATCGTTCGATGTGTTGCGTGCGGCGACGGCCGGTCTGCTCAAGAGCGGGACGACGACCCTCGAGGCGGCGGTGGCCGGCCTGCCGCATGTCATTGGGTACCGGACGAGCGCTATCACGTACGCCATTGCGCGTCGCGTCGTGAAGATCCCGCACATCGGGCTGGTCAACGTGGTGGCGCATCGCGAAGTGTCGCGCGAATTCGTGCAGGGCGACCTCGTCCCGTCGGTGGTGGCGGATGCCCTCATGCCGCTGCTGGACGAGCAGAGCGAGGCCCGAGCACACGCAGTGGAGGGGCTCCACGAGGTCTGCGGCATGCTCGGTACGGCGGGCGCATCCGATCGTGTGGCGCTGATGATTCGCGAGTTGGTCGCCGCGCCGCGGTCCTGATGCGCGGGCTCGCATGAATTGGGTTCCCGAACGCCGCGTCCCACCACGTGAACCGAGCGTTCCGGGAAGCGAGCTGGCCGCAGTCGCGTGGCGCACCCGGATCGCCATTACGGTCGGCACGTGGGTGCTGTACGTGCTGGGCACCACATGGCGGGTGCGGGTGAGCGGCCGGCAAGCGCTGCTGGATCGGTCGCCGTCGGACGCCCGCGTCGTGTACACGCTCTGGCATGGACAGATGCTACCGATTCTGTGGGCGCACCGACAGCCGACCGGGGTGATCATCAGTGAGCACCGTGATGGGGAGATCATCGCGCGCGTGGTCGGTCGCTTGGGATTTTTCGGCGTACGCGGGTCGTCGTCGCGGGGCGGTGCGCGTGCGTTGCTGGAGGCGGTGCAGGTGCTCAAGCGCGGGGCGGACATGGCGATCACCCCCGATGGGCCGCGAGGTCCGCGCCACAGCTTTGCGCCGGGTGCACTCGTGCTGGCGCATCGGGCGGGGGCGCCCCTCGTGTCCATCGTGGCGCACGTGGATCGGGCGTGGCGGCTACGCAGCTGGGACGGCTTCGAGATTCCGAAACCCTTCGCGCGGGTGACCATCGTGTACGGCGCGCCGGAGCGGGTGGTAGATGAGGATGTGCGCGCCGCGGCGGCACGCAGCGGGGAGTTCGCGGCGCGGTTGACGGCGGCGCTCGCTGATGTGGAGCGGGCGGGTCGTGCTCGGTGAGCGCGCGGTGAGGGAGACAACCTGATGCCTGGGCTGCGCGCACGTGCGTTCACGATGTACGTCTGGCACTCTGGTGCGCCCGGTGCCGCGTTCATCCGCGCCGCCCTTGCGCCGCTGTCCGCGCTGTTCGGCGTCATCGTGGCTCGTCGCAATGCCCGCTTCGATGCCGGAGGTGGGCGTGGACGCGTCGTGCCACCGGTCATCCCCGCGCTCTCAGTGGGTAACCTGACCGTGGGTGGTACCGGAAAGACGCCGGTCGCCTCCTGGTTCGTCGGTCGCCTACAGGCGCTGGGGGCATCGCCCGCGCTGATTCTGCGTGGCTATGGCGACGATGAATGGCGCGTGCATGGGCTGCTCACCCCCGGGGTACCGGTTGTGGTCGCGCCGGACCGCGTGGTTGGTCTTATGACGGCGCACAGCAAGCAATGCGATTGCGCCGTACTCGATGATGCCTTCCAGCATCGCCGGGTCGGACGCGTCGCGGACGTGGTCCTGGTCAGCGCCGATGCGTGGCCCGCGACGGTCCGCCTCCTGCCGGCCGGTCCGTTCCGCGAGCCGCTGACGAGCCTGCGTCGTGCCACGGCGGTGGTGATCACGGTCAAAGCCGCCACCCCAGCCGTTGTTACGGCGGTTCGCGCGGTCATCGCGCGGGTGGCCCCGGAGGTCCCGATCGCCGTCGTCCGGCTGGCGCCGGATCGGATCCGACTGGCCGCATCGCTAT
>JARIEX010000191.1 GCA_031127095.1 Gemmatimonadota bacterium | reverse complement strand
CGTTTCGCGACATCGCCGACGCCCTGCTGGAGGCCGGCGTCGCCGTTCTGCGCCTCGACGACCGCGGCACGCGCGCGTCCACCGGCGTGTTCGCGGGCGCCACCACCGACGACTTTGCGCAGGATGCCGCGCGCGCCGTGCAGTGGCTGCGCACCGAGCCGGCCCTGGCGCCGCAGCGGATCGCGCTCGTGGGTCACAGTGAGGGGGCGCTGGTGGCGCTGCTCGTCGCGCGGCGCGATCCCGCTATTTGGGCGCTGGGCCTCCTCGGCGCCGCCTCCCGACCGGGGCGCGAGGTCGCACGGTGGCAACGCGCGGCGCTCGTGCACCGCGATCCCACGGCGTGGCCGCCGGCGCAGCGTCCCGCCGTGCTGTTACGTGCCGAGGCCGACGCCGAGGCGCTCGCGGCCACCGATCCGTGGTTGCGGACGTGGTTCGCGCTCGACCCGCGCGCCATCGCGCGCGACGTGCGGCAACCCGTGCTGCTGCTCCACGGCGTGAACGACCGGCAGGTGCCGGTGGAGCAGGGCGCCGAACTCGCGGCGGTGCTGCGCGACGCGCGCACGGTCCAGCTGCCCAACACCGACCACCTCCTGCTGGAGGATTTCGACGGAGATCCGCAGGGGTACGTGCGGCTCGTGGACCGGCGGATTACGCGCGATCGCCTGCGCCCCCTCGTGGCGTTTTTGCAGCGTCCCGAGCGGGAAAATGCATTCTCCGAGGGAAACCGCACGAAAAAAACGCGCTGATTCAACACAAAAGTGCGGTTGTCAGAGGGAAAAACGGCGAAACCACTATTGCGCACTGTATGCGTGATTGTACTTTGTGCCCGTCCGCGAGACGTAACCGCGTCTGCGCGCGATCTGTCGAGAGCAGTCCTGCTCGACGCGACCCGACCGGTCACCACCTCAGGAGACGACATGGCCGCTGCGAAGAAGTCCGCGAAAAAGGCTGCAAAGAAAGCCGCCCCGAAGAAGGCCGCCGCCAAGAAGGCGCCCGCCAAGAAGGCCGCGCCCAAGAAGGCCGCGGTGAAGAAGGCCCCCGCCAAGAAGGCGGCGCCGGCCAAGAAGGCCCCCGCCAAGAAGGCCGCCAAGCGCACGCCGAACGCGGCGTTCATGAAGGCGCTCACCCCGAGCGGTGAACTCGCGGCCGTGGTCGGCGACAAGCCGCTGCCCCGCACGGAAGTCGTGAAGAAGCTCTGGGCCTACATCAAGAAGCACGGCCTCCAGGACACCAAGAACAAGCGCAACATCAACGCCGACGACAAGCTCAAGGCCGTGTTCGGCGGCAAGAAGACCGTCAGCATGTTCGAAATGACGTCGCTCGTTTCGAAGCACCTGTCGTAACTCCAGACAGTCTGCTGCGTATGTTGAAGGGGCGCGTTCCGCTGGGACGCGCCCCTTCCGTCTGATCCACCAACGCTTCCCACCCGCCTCGCCCGTGGCCTCGAAGAGCAACTCGTCGAACAGCAGCAGTGACCGCAAGAGCGTCGCGAACCTCCGCGCCGGCAAGGCGTCCGGTGGTGGCGGCGCCTCCCTCTGGGAAAACGTCAAGGCGATCCTCGTCACGCTGGCGATCTTCCTCGCCATCCGCACGTTTCTCCTCGAGGCGTATCGCATCCCCTCGGGGAGCATGATCCCCACCCTGCTGGTCGGGGACTGGCTGTTCGTGAACAAGCTGGCGTACGGGCCGCACGTGCCGTTCACCAGCGTCAACCTGCCGGGCTACGACGACCCCGAGCGCGGTGACGTGGTGGTGTTCGTGTCTCCCAACCAGATCGATCAGCCCGACGATCCCACCCCCATTCTGGTCAAGCGTCTCGTGGCCGTGGGCGGCGACACCATCTGGATGCGCGGCGGTGTCTTCCACGTGAACGGCATGCCGCAGCGCCAGGGGTTCCCGGCCTCTGAGAATCCCCGGGGCGACGGCGGCTTCTCGCACCCCCTGTTTGCGTGGCAGAAGGCCTTCGAACTCCACGGCAGCCGCGCCGGCGAACCGCCGGCCTCGCCCACGCTCGACGACTGGGGCCCGCTCGTGGTGCCGAAGGAATTCCTCTTCATGCTCGGCGATAATCGCTACGACTCCAAGGACGGTCGCTACTGGGGCTTCGTGCCGCGCGACAACGTCCGCGGACGCCCGGTGTTCGTGTACTACTCGTACAACGCCGACGAGAGCGTGCGCCCCCTCCCGTTCATCACCGACATCCGGTGGGGACGCATCGGGACGATTCTCCGGTAACGCGGATGGCCCTGACACGGACCGTCACGCCGCGCCCGGTGCGCCGCGCCCTCGCCCTCGGCGCGGTCGCGGCGGCGCTGCTCCTGCCGTCCGGCGTGCGCGCCCAGCAGGGCACCGTGCGCACCGATACGGTCTGGTCCCAGTCGCTCGGCGCGTACAAGGCGCTGGTGGTCTACCTGCCGCCGTCGTACACCACGGCGCGCGCCGCCCGCTATCCGCTGCTCGTGTACCTGCACGGCCGCTCCGGCAACGAAAAGAACTGGGTGACGGCGGGGCATCTCGATGCCACGATGGACTCGCTCGTGCGCGCCGGTGCGCCGGAAGCCATCATCGCGATGCCCGACGGCGATGACGGCTGGTACGCCACCTGGAATCAACTCGGCGACGTGAACGCCTGCCGCGCCGATACCGTGCGCACCGAGCCCGCCGCCACGTACTGCGTGCCGTGGACCCGGTACGACGATTACATCGCGCGCGACATCATCGGTCACATGGATGCGCGCTATCGCACCGTCCCCGAGCGGGCGGCGCGCGGCATCGCCGGCCTCAGCATGGGCGGGCACGGCGCCATGACGCTGGCCCTGCAGTACCCTGACGTCTTTGCGGCGGCCGCCAGCCACTCCGGCATTCTCTCGCCTCGCTATCTCGCCCCCACCCCGTTCGCGCCGCCCGCGCAGTACGCGGTCAGCACCGACGAACTCAAGCGCGCCGCGCGGTATCTGTGGTCCGATCTCCGCTTCGTCATGGGCCGGGACACGATCGGCTGGAACGCCCGCGATCCGGGCCGGATGGCGCAACGGCTGCAGGCGCGCGCGCGCGCCGGTGGCCCCAGCATGCCGGCGCTCATGTTTGACGTCGGCATCGACGACACCTGGGCCGACCAGAGCCGCGACCTGCACGCGACCCTCACCCGTCTGGGCGTGCCGCACCAGTATGCCGAGTGGCCGGGCGCCCACACGTGGAGCTACTGGCAGCGGCATGCCGCCGAAAGCCTGCCGTTCCTGCTCCAGCACGTGGCGCGACGCTGAGAAGGCTGGCGTCCCGTGGGACGGGGCGTAGCTTGGCAGCATGAGCCGGTTCTTTCCGAGAGACGTGATTCACTGGGGCGAAGAGCGCCTCCACCCCCTGCGCGCCTTCGCCATCCGCACCGTCGAGCCGGCGGGGATCACGGGGCTCGTCGTGCGCCTCTGGCGCGCCGCGCTGCTGGGCAGCGCCAATTGGATGTTCTTCGTCGGTGGGCTGGTGGGCGGTGTGCTCGTCCTGTGCGGTATGCTCACCTGGCACCTCGGCAATTTCCCCGTGCGGCGGTGGCCGCCGCGCGTGGCGCTGTTCCTCGTCATCGAGCTGTTCGCCGAGATGGGGACCAGCTCGCTGCTGATTGCGTTCTCGCGCGAACGCGTGGGCTCCCGCGTGGCCACGTGGGCCGATTGGTGGCCCATGGCCGGCCAGACATTGCTGGAGCGGACGGTCGTGCTCACGCTTTTCGCGCTCGTGCTGGCCGGGTGCGTGCAGCTGGTGCGTCGCGCCCTCGAGTCTCGCGACGTACACGCCCCCGGTGCCTGAGCGCGACCTCCCGGCGGTGACGGACATTCCGTCGCGCCGATCCCGGGCGCAGATCGCTGTCCTGATAGGTGTCGCGGCCGGACTCTTCACGGCGTGGAACGTGCTGGGGGAGAATTCGGATTTCCGCGCGTGGTGGCAGGGGAGCCGCCTCCTCATCGCCGGTGTCGATCCGTATCTGGTGCCGGTCGCGTCGGCGCAGTGGCCGTGGTCCACACCACTCTTCTATCCGGCGCCGGCGCTGCTCATGGCCGCGCCCTTCGCCGCGCTGCCATTGCCCGTGGCCGCCGGCATCTTCTTCGCGCTGGCCGCGGGCGCCTTGGCGTGGACGCTCAGCGCGCACGGCTGGTGGCGCCTGTGGCTGCTCGGCACCCCGTCGTTCATCATGGCGGTCGAAGTCGGCCAATGGTCGCCCGCCATTTGTCTGGCCGCGCTCGTCCCCTCGCTGGGCTGGCTCGCCGCCGCGAAGCCCAATCTGGGCGCCGCGGCGCTGATGCTGCGCCTCTCGCCGCGCGCCATCGCGCTGGCTGTCGCGATCACGGTGGCGTCGGTGGCCGTACTGCCGGCGTGGCCCGTCGAGTGGATGGCGAATCTGGCCCGTCTGGAATCGCATCCGGCGCCGCTGTTCACGCCGGCCGGGTGCTGGCTGGCGGTGGCCCTGTTGCGCTGGCGGTGCCGTGAGGCCCGCCTGCTGCTGGCCATGGCGGTCGTGCCGCAGCTGCTCTTCTTTGCCGATCAGTTGCCGCTGTATCTCGTCGCCCGCACGCGCCGCGAGGCCATGCTGCAGGTCGCGCCGGCACTGATCGCCTTTCTGCTCTGGTTCGTGCAGCTGCAGCCCGGCGACCGCTATGTCATCGCCGCCGCGCCGTATGTACTGGCCGGTGTCTATCTTCCGGCGTTGCTCGTGGTGTTGTCCCGCCCCAACGTCGGTACCGTGCCGCCCTGGCTCGAGCGCCTGACCGCGCGCTTGCCCGCCGTGCTGCGCGGCCGTCCCGCTGTTGCCGTGTCTTGCTGATCGTGCCCGCCGTTCACCATCCCACCGGGAATTCCCGCATGTTCCGCCCCGCTCTCCTGTTGGCCCTCACGGCCGCCCCGCTGGCCGCGCAGCCCGTCGTCACGCCGGCCACCCCCGGCACCCGCACCTCCGGCTCACCGGCGGCCGACACGCTGCGCCCCTTCGGGACGCTGCGCGATCAGGCCTTCAAGCAGCAGCAGTGGCTTGAGCTCCGCATGGAGCGCACGCTCCCCGCGCTCATGCGGCGCGAGGGCGTCGACATGTGGGTGGTGCCGATGCGCGAGTACAACGAAGACCCCGTGTTCACCGCCATCACGTCGCCCACCACGTTCGCCGCGCGCCGGCGCACGATCTATGTGTTCTTCGATCGCGGCGCCGCCGGGATCGAGCGCATTGCGCTCGGCGGCACGTCGCAGGGGAGCGTGTTCAAGGCGGTGCGCAGCATGAAGGCCGTGTCCGCCCCCGCCGCCGGCAGCCGGTCCACCGACCGGCAGGCCGAGCTCTGGGGAGACGAGCAGTGGAACATCCTCAAGCAGGTCATCGAGGAGCGGCAGCCGAAGAAAATCGCGGTGAACACCTCGCGCACCTTCGCCTTCGCCGACGGCCTCGCCAGCGGGGAGCGGGACGGCATGCTGCAGGCGCTCGGACCGGTGTGGGCGGCCAAGGTGGTGCCCGCCGAAGCGCTGGCGGTCGATCTGGTCGCGGCGCGCCAGCCCGAAGAGGAGGCCATGTTCCGCGAGCTCAATCGGGTGGCGTGGGAGATCATTCAGGAAGCGTTCTCCAACAAGGTCATCACGCCCGGCGTGACGAAGGCCGACGACGTGGTCTGGTGGATGCGCCAGCGCATCAGTGATCTCGGGCTCTCCACCTGGTTCCAGCCCAGCGTCGAAATTCAGCGGCAGTTCGGCAGCCCGGAGCTGGTGGGCGTCAATCCCACCATTCTGCGTGGTGACGTGCTCCACTGCGACTTCGGCATCACGGCGCTGGGGCTCAACACCGACACGCAGCACAACGGCTACGTGCTCCGCGAGGGCGAGACCGACGTGCCGGCGGGGCTCAAGAACGCGCTGCGCGCCTCGAACCGGCTGCAGGACATCACGGTCGAGGAACTCCGGCCGGG
>JARIEX010000043.1 GCA_031127095.1 Gemmatimonadota bacterium | reverse complement strand
CGTCGTGCACGAACCGGCCTGCGCCGTGCAACTGGTCTGCGCGCCCACGCTCTGCCACGTGACCAGCAGCAGCACCGCGCCAAGCGCGCTGGCGCGCCCCAGCCGCGTCATCACTGGCGTGCCCCCGCGGGCGGCGGCGTCGGCCTGACCACTGGCGACGCCGTCGGCGATGCCGTCGGCGCACCGATCACCTTGATACGCGTCTGCCGACCGCGCACGTCCATCGCCAGCGCCCCCTGTTGTGGCTCGCGCGTCACCCACAGTTCGCGTGCGCTCCCCACCACGGCCAGTAGTTCGCTCATCGTCCCTTGCTCGATGTCCACGGTGTAGCGCCCCAGCGGCAACGCGTCGAACACAAAGGCGGCATTCGGGACAGGGCGCGCATACCACCGCGTCCCCGTTGCATCCCGCGCCGACACATACGCCTTCGCCACCTCCGACGACGGCAGCCGCACGCTGTCCGCCGACGGCAACCGCAACTGCACCGTCACCGGGGCCACGCGGGTCAGTGCCACATCGCCCCGGCGGGCGGCCTCGCGGCTGGGCGGCACGATGCCCATCGGCAACGTGCGGACGTCGATCATCGGCACGTCCGACGGGGCGCAGCTGAACGCGCCGCGCCCGTCGGTCGTGATCGCCTCGCTGCCGCACTGGAGCGCGACGCCGCCCAGGCTCTCTTCGCCGCGATCCAGTTTGCCATTGCCGTCGTCGTCCACGAACAGCGTCCGGCGCCGCGCGCGCTCCGACGAAATCCGAGGGGTATGGAGCCGCTGATCCACCTGTAAGGAGTACACCATGGGAGAGCCGCCGCGCCCCGCCAGCATCACGTACGGATTCCGGTCGGCGGACGCCGTGAGGGTCATGCCGCCGGGCACCGGCACCACAAGACCGGTGTGCAGGGTCCATGTGGAGGGATACGCCGCGCCGCTGCCCAACCGCTGCCCCTCGGCGGTGAACGTGACGTCCTGCCCGCCAAGCGTGAGCAGCCGGATCCCGTCGGCCCGCAGCGACAGCGCCTGCTGCGGCGGCATCAACTGCGTGGAGCTCCCGGAGCTCGTGGAGGTCCATGACATCTCGAGGGTGCCGCGCGATCCGGCCAGCCCCACCGTCCCCAACTGCTCGCTGCGGGTCCCGCGCATCGGCGTCGCGGTCAGCGAGTCGATGCCGATCGTGCGCACCGCCGACCCACCCGACAGGCGCGCGCGCGCAAACAGCCGGCTGCGGCGCAACTCCACATTCACCCCGCCCAGCGCTTCGTCGTTGCGATACGCCACCGTGCCGGTACGCGCGGTGAATTGCGACCCGCGCCCCTCAAGCCCAAGCCGGGCATTCCCCGACGCCGTCGACACGGACGGCGAGAAAAACCACCCGCCGGCATCCATTTCGCCGATCAGGGCACCGCGGTCCCCCAAGTACCAGCCACCGCCGCCCACGCTCACGTGCCGGCCCAGCCGCCGCGACATGTTGCCGCTGATGTCGTTCCCCGAGCGCGAGAACGACTGACTGCCGCCCGGCGCGTGCAACACACGCAGATCGAACGAGGTGTTCGGTCGCTGCAGTCGATACACCGTGGATGCGCCCAGCCGTATCGACCGGTCGTAGGTCAACGGGGCCGGCGACGTGGCGCCACGCGAAGCCCCCGACATCGGCAGCACGCCGAGCGTATCCGCAAAGCGACGGGCCGCCACCGACACCGTGAGTTCGCCGCCGGCCACATGCAGATTGCTCCCGTGCAGCGTCAGCGACTGCAACGCCCGGCCGAGCTGCCGGTCCTCCAGCTGCAGCGCTTCCACGCCCAGCCGCCCACCACGCGCCGCACGATCCAGTGAGCTCCCGGCCAGCCGCCCATCACCGGCCGCGAGCATGCCGGAACGCGACACCCCGAAGGGGCGCCCCCCGAAACCACCCAGTTGCCACGAGCCCAAACGCAGCTGCGCCGTGCCGCCAAGTCCGGAGGCATAGGCGCCACCCGGATCGTGCAACACGGCGTTCAGCACGCCGCCGGACACGGCAAAACGCGGCGAGGTGATGCTCACGCTCGGCGGTAACGTCAGGAGGCCGGCACGCGCCAAGGCAAAGGTCGCGCTCGGATCGTCGCTGTTCCCCAGCGACACACGGGCGTCGAACTGCGTGGAATCCGTCAGGTTCCCCGACACCGACATCCCATAGCCCACGGCCGGCGTGGCCGACCCGGTCGAAACGCCCGTCGTTGAGAGCTCGACCACCAGCCCGTCGCTGCGTTCCCGCTGCGCGCTCTTCACGTCCACGCGGGCTTGACCTTCCGCCACCACCTCGCGACCACGGCGCGCCACCACGCGCAGCAGCGTGAGCCCCGTCGCGGCGCGGGGAGGGACCCAGAATCGGAGGCTGGCGTCCGCCACGCCGCCCGACGGAATCGTCACGCTGGCGCCCGGTTCGATGCGCCACCCGCTACCGGGCAGGGCACTGACCTCCACGGTCTCCGCGCCGTTGCCCGCGTTCACGACGCGCAACCGCAGCATGCTCCACCGCCCTTGCGGGGCCACGGTCTCGCGGTCGGCCAGCTGCAGCGACACGTTGCCCACTGTGGACACATTCACTTCCAGCGGCACTTCGATCGCCACGGCGCCGGCGCGGAACTCGATGCTCGCCACCGACGACACGCCGGCCGGCTGCCGGCGCCCCAGATTGAGCGACACCACCACCGCGTCGCGCGTCGCATCCACCGTGCCGCTTGGCGTACCCAACAGCCGCACGGCCCCAGCCGACTTCACCACATAGAAACCGTTCAGGGTCTCGCGCTGCAGCTGCGCGCGGATTTCGCCCGGCACCGGCACGCGCACCACCACGATGCCGCCGGGCGCAGCCGATGTCCGCACGGCTGCGGCGCGCGTCATTTCGCCATCGGGGCCGGGCACGCGGTTGCTGTCCGACGCGCTGCGCGGCGTCTCGGCCAGTCGTGCGGCGGGACGCGTTTGGGCCCCGAGCCCAGCGGGTGTCGCGCAGAGTCCCGCGCAGACGAGGACGCGCAGCAGGGCGCGTGATTCGGCAGTCATCGGATTACTGACGGATCACGGTGAAATAGAAATTCGGGGCGAACCGCTGCGGCGCAACGGTCCACGACAGTGTGGCGTCGGAACACAGGTAAATCGTCGTGCTGCCGTTCGGCACCGTGTTGGATTCGCCCTTCGAAAAAATCGCGGCGGCAGAATTCGTCGTCGTGGGTGTCGTACCGCTTTGCACCGTTTTCGTGCACCCCGCCTGCGTGGTGCCCCAGCGCAGGTTGGTGACCAGCGAGGACGAGGCCGGGGACGCCGACATATACACACGACACGCGCTGCCGAACCCGTTACCGCATCCGGTGATGCTCACCGCCAGGGTGTGGTAAAAGGTGCTCGCCGACCCCGTCAGGTTGGCGACCGCCGCGACGGTGTCCGCCAGCGTCGGCGACAGCGCTACCGTCACAGTTTGTGCGCCGGCCGACGCCGGTGGCATCGAGGCCGCGGCGCTCAGCATCAGCACGGCGGCGAGCGCCCCGCGCACGCCACGCACTAGGGACGGACCTCGTGCTCCAGCTGCCCCGCCGCCAATTCACTGCCGCCGAAATCATAGATCGCGAGCAGCAGATACTTGCCGACAGGGAGCGAGGGCAGGGGCGCCTTGGTCTGCATCACCGCGCCAGGCAGCGCGTACACCGACGGCAGGTCCACCGTGGTCACGACGCTGTTGTCCTCGCGCCGGATCTCCAGTCGGCCCTTGGCCATCACATGCTTGTTGCCGTCGTTCCGGTAGGTCACCGTGAGCGTGGAGGCGCCGCCGGCCGCGGCGGGAGGGGCCACCGTCAGGTCGGTCACCTCGCCACCGGGTTCGCTGCTCGACGGGGTCACGTACACCTTGAGCCCCATGCGCGTGTTGATCGTTACGCCGCTGTTGCGGGCCGCCGATCCACGCGCCTCCTCCACCACCACCAACGACGTGCATTCGGCCGCGCGCTCGGTGCCGGTGTACTCCACGCGAATCGACTGCGACTCGCCCGGGGCCAGACTCATGGTGGCCGGGAAGACGCGCAGGTCGGGGGCGCAGGAATGCGGCAGGGTGCCGGTGGTGTGAAAGCGGTTGGCGCCGTCCGGCGCGCGGTCCCAGTCTTCCAGGACCACCACCCCCTGCACGCGGAGCTTGCTGTCGTTGCGCACAATGAGCACGCCCGTGCGCGCCTGCGCGTCGCCAGTGGCGCGCAGCTCCATTTCGCCGCGGTCGATCGCCAACTGCGCCCGCGCGGGTGCCGACACGAGGGTCAAGGCACTCGCCAGCAGCGCGATCCGCGACCACGGCACGAGGCGGCGAGGCGTGGGGAACGACGGGTTCATTACGGTGCGGTCAGAGTGAGAGTCACGGGCAAGCTGTAGTCACCGGGCGGCGATGACGCCCACGGCCACAGGGTAGAAAACGACAGGCTGACGGACGACGAACTCCCCGCGGCGCCGGAGGTCACCTGCGCACCGGCGGTGGTCAGCGCCGCGTAGGTACCGGTCCCCACGCGCCAGCGGAGATCCGCCGCCGGCTTCTGCGGGTCGGTGCTCGCCCCCGTAAAGCTCCAGACGGTCGCGCCGGCCTTGATCGACACCGACCACGCGAAATTGGCCACGGCTGTTACGGTCGGTCCTGACGTCACCAAGGACCCGGCGGCCAACGTGGTCCGGTCCAGCGTGCCGAGGCTGGTCGCCGACGCACTGCTGGTCAGCTGCGCCATGTACGGAATGATCGCCGACAGCGCCGCGTTGAAGCTGCAGCTCCCGGTCGCGCTCTCACTCGAGCTGTTGCACGACTGCGCCGCCGCGCGGTGCGACAGCGACAGGCACAACAGCATCCCCGCGGCGCCATGCGTCGCGGCCGCGCGCAGGCGGCAGAGGAGTCGTGACCGCGAACGGGGCGGGGAGCAACGGGAGATCACGGGGACCTGAAAAATGAGTGAGCCGGCATGAAACAGGCGGCAAAGTCAGAGGCGCACGCGCAGGGCGGTGCGTCGACCTACAGAGACGAGTCGCGCGGGGAACCGTCACCCGGGCGACTCGTGTCCACTGGTGCGGCAGCCGCAGTCAGGGCGCCGTGAGTGTGTACGTCACGGTGGCCGAATACGTCCCCGGCGCGTCCGTGGTCCACAGCAGCTTCATGCGGAAAAACGTGTAGAGCGTGGTGCTCGCGGCGGTGGCCGCGGCAGAACTGGACATCACCACGTTGCTGCCCATCGAGGTGAACGAACCCGGCGCCACGTTCGACGTGTTGGTGCCGATCTCGAGGTCACCCTTGTCCTTGGTGTACGAACCCACCGCGGCAAACGCCGAGGACGAGGCGGTCAGCGTGTAAGTGAAGTTGCTGGCCACCGTAATGGCCGGTCCTGCGGCCGCTTCGGTGTAGCCGCCCATCGCGGCAACGGTCGGTGCGGCAATCGTGATGGCTGCAAGGCTGCTGGTGCTGATGCTGGCCAGGTACGGCACGGTCGCCGATACCGAGTGATTCACCGAGCAGCCAGCGGTGTTGAAGGCGGTGTTCGTGCTCTGTCCACCACAGTTGGTCTGGGCCTGCACCGACACCGCGCTGAGCAGCGTGGTCACGGCGAGTACTACCTGGGCAAAGCGCGTCATGGTAGGAAACCGGGAACGGAGGTTGACGAATACGCGTGAACGGGACCATCGGCGGGGGGCGCGTAAGCGCCCCCCGAACCGGCCGTCATTACGGAGCCGTCAGCGTGTACGTCACCGTGGCGCTGTACGAACCCGGGAGGTCCTTCGCCCAGGAGTAAGCCACGCGGTAGCGCGTCACCACATCCTGCGTCGCCGTGGCCGTCTGGCTCGACGCCAGCGCCCGGCTGGAGGCGAACGTCATCCAGCTGTCGCCCGACGCCGCGTTCGAGATTTCGAGATCGGCGTTCGCCTTCGTGTAGTTCACGCCCTGAGCGGCGAGCGGCGCGAAGCCGCCCATCGACGCCGTCAGCGTCCACACGAAATTGGCTTTGATGTTGAGCGTCGGGCCGGCCACGGCCGCGGAGTAGCCGTCCATGTTGGTCACCGTCGCGGCCGGCAGGGTCGCCGACGTGATGTTCTTGTTGATCACGGCCAGGTACGGCACCGTCGCCGAGAGGTCGGTCGTGGTCTGACACTGCATGCCCGCCTGCGTGGCTTCATTGCAGTTCACCTGCGCCTGCAGGGAGCCGGCGGACAGTACCATCGCGGCAGAGACAAGGGCGATCTTTGAAATACGCATGGTCGAGCGACTCCGTCGAAATTTGGATGAAAATCGGATCAAGTCCGGCGTTGGACTTGTTGCATGCCACTAGTGCGAGAAGCTTGCCATACGGTCGAGGTCGTTCAACATGATAGATCATTAATGTTCATAACGCGTTGTCAGGGTGACAGTTAGCTGTTTTTGCTACATGAAGAATTCATCATGGCACGATTCTTGTTTCTGTGGCACGCATAACACACTGTGTGGACATGAACCCACGTTCATGTGCACAGGTCCGTTGCCGATCCCCCCGCTGGGCCGTCTCTGGCACGTGCCCAACCCCCGTCGTTCGCTCATCGTCGCCCTGCTCACCGCTGCCACCGCGGCGGTCGCCGGCTGCGTCGCCGGTGGCGCCGCCTCCACCGACCCGGAACCGGCGGGCACCGTGCCCATCGCCGGCACGTGGAGCTACACTGGCCTCCAATCAGGCGCCCCGCTGCAGCTCACGGGGGCCGTGGACGTTGTCAGCCGCTCCACCGTCAGCTTTATTGGCAGCGCCGACCTTGTAGAGGGCGCGGGCGGCGCTGCCCAGCGGCGCCTTACCGGTCCGCTCGCGGGACGCTTCACCCAAGGGGCGGTCGTGGAGTTCGACCTCACGCTCGGGGTCCTCCTGCGTCGCCACGTCGCCCGCCTCGTCGCGGACACGATCGCGGGCAGCTGGTTCGAACTCGCCGGGACCGACGCCGCCATTGGCGCCACCGGCAGCTTCCGGGCCGTGCGCCGCCGCTAGCGGCGCACCAACCGTCGGCCAACCGTCGGCCAACCGCCCGGCAACCGGCCGCACGCCGCCGGCTAGAGCCCCAGCCCCAACTGCGCGCTCGGCGCCCGCCATCCGGATTCACCGGTCGCTGCCACCGGAGCCAACGGCACCCCCTGCGACGCCGCGTATAACGCCGCCCGCATCCACCCGGCGCGGTGGAGGGCCTCGCGCGTCCGGGCGATCGCCATCGCCGGGGCATTGTTGGTTTCGCTCAAGTGGGCGAGCAGCACCCCGCGCAGCCCGGCGTGCACGCACCCGCTCGCGAACGCCGCCGCCGCCCCGTTCGACAGGTGCCCCAGCCCCCCGCTGATCCGCTGCTTCAGCGACCAGGGATAGGGGCCGCGAGCCAGCATCTGTTCGTCGTGGTTCGATTCCACCACCAGCAGGTCGAGACGCTCGAACGCCACCGGCAGCGTCTCCGGTACGCGCCCCACATCCATCGCGATCCCCACTCGCGCGCCACTGCGCACATCCGTCACCACCAGCGCGCGGCAGTCGCGCGCGTCGTGCGGCACCGCGGTCGTCTCGACGACGAAGCCGCCCACGGCGGTCGCCCCACCGTCCACGAACGATTGCCACGCGGTCGGCGGGGCGCCGTCGCTCTGGCCGAGCCCCTCGATGGTCCCGGCCGACGCATACCCCGGCCATCCCCACCGGGCCCGCGCCGCGGCCGCCCCACTCGCATGATCGGTGTGCTCGTGCGTCAGCAGCAGCGCCCCGATCTCTTCGGGTCGCCGCCCCGCGAGCGCCAGACGCTTTGTCAGCGAGCGCACCCCGAACCCTGCATCAACGAGCAGGGCCCCCTCGGTGCCGTCCACCAGGATCGCGTTCCCGCGGCTTCCACTCCCCAGCACCGTTACCCGCAGCACGCCGCCCTCGGCGCGCGCAGCAGCGTCGCGGTCAGCGTCGTGGCCAGCGGGCGTCGGCCTCACTGGTCCGGTAAATCTCCCGCCACCAGCGGCCGGCACTCTCGCTCAGCGTCACCGCACGCCGCGCCATCATGCGGGTGGCCGTCTGCACAAACTTCCCGCCGTCAAAGGCGTCGTACGGGGCCCGCCCACCCCACGCGAATGGGGGCACCACCTTGGGTGGCATGGCATCGAACACGTTCGCACCCGCGCCCAGCACGCACCCGGTGGTCAGGCGCAACCCGATCCCGGTCTTCACATGATCGCCGAACAGCGTGCCCAGAAACTGGAGCCCGGTGTCACGCACCCCGTCCGGCGTCCACAACGCCACGGTGCCGTACGTGTTCTTCAGATTACTCGTGATCGTCCCGGCGCCCAGGTTCACCCAGCACCCCAGCACCGAGTGCCCCACGAAGCCGTCGTGCCCCTTGTTGGCATGCCCCACGAGAATCGTCGTCGACAGCTCACCGTGCACCCGGCACTGGTCGCCGATCGAGGAGCACGCAATCCGGTCGGTCGTGACCACGCTGTCGCACCCGATGTAGCAGGGGCCGATCACGCGCGTGAAGGCCTGCACCTGCGAGCCCCGCCGCACCAGCACCGGCCCCGCGCTCGTATCGAATACGCTCATCGGCTCGATAAACGCGCCCGCCTCCACGTACAACGAGTGCGCTCCGGTCACATACGGCGACGCCACGCCGGGGCCCGGCGGCGCCGCGGCTGTGATGATCGTAGTGGACAGGCGGGCCGCGATCGCCGGGATGTCGGCCAGCAGTACGCTCGGCAACGTGCGGATCAGATCCCATACCTCGTCGATCCACACCCCGCCCAGCGCGATCGTGCCGCCCGCCGTTGCGGCCCCGCCATCGTGCGGCGGGTCAGCGTCGTCGGCCAGCGCCGCCAAGATCGCCTCGTCGGTGGCCGCCGGCATGGCCACGGGTAGCCGTCGCGCCGCGACTCGGCCCTCCACCGTAATAGTCCACGCCGCACCGGTCACCGTCGGCGCGTCGGCCGACAGGAAGGGCAGGGCGCGGCTGTTCACGATCCACGTCCCCGACGCCAACGCCCCCCCATTCACGCACGGCGGCGCCTCGAATTCGGCGAAGCCGTCCAGATGGGGCGCCGCCACGAACCCCACCGCCCCGGCGCCGAGCACCCGCGCCCAGCGCTCACGGGTCAGCAGCGCCCCCGCGCGCATCTCACTGAACGGCCGGCTCGTCGCGAACGGTTCGAAGCGCCGCGCCGCATGGTCGTCCACCAGCACGATCACGAGCCGCGCACCTCGGCCGGCAGTGCATCGAGCAGCGTCTTCAGGTCGGCCGCCTTCTCGCGCGTCGTCACCATCACCAGCCCCTCGCGCGCGACCACCACGAGATCGTCCACGCCGTACAGCACCACCTGCGTGCCCTCCGCATGCACCACGTTGCGCGACGCCTGCAGCGCAAACACCGGACCCAGCACGGCGTTGTCCTGCGCGTCGCGCGCGCGCACCCGATGCAGCGCCGCCCACGTCCCTACGTCGTCCCACCCGAAGGCGCCGGCCAGCACGAGCACGCGCTGGCTGCGCTCCAGCACGCCCACATCGATCGCCACCGGTGTCACCGCCGCGAAGAACGCCGTGAGGTCATCCCCCGCGGCCTCCAGCGCCGGCTGCACCTCCGGCGTGTGCGTACGGATCTCCTCCAGCAGGTCCCCCACGCGCCACGCGAAAATCCCCGAGTTCCACAGGAATCCGTCGTCCACCATCTGCGCCGCACGCGCGCGGTCGGGCTTTTCCACGAACCGCGCCACATGGCGTACCCCGGCGCGGACCTCCTCGCCGGGCTGGATGTACCCGAATCCGGGATCGGGACGGGACGGCACCACCCCCACGGTCACCAGTGCCCGCTCCTCCACCGCCACCCGCGCTGCCGCCAGCAGCGTCTCCTGAAATCCCGGCACGTCCCCGATCGACCAGTCGGCGTGCACGCAGATCATCACCGCGTCGTTCCCCGCACGATCGGCAATCACGCGCGAGGCCCACGCCAGCGCCGCACACGTCCCCGCCGGCCGCGGCTCGGCGATCACGTTCTCGGGCGGCAAATCAGGCGCGAGCGCCAGCACGGCCTCGCGTAGCGACGCATTCGTGAGCACGAGCGTTTGCGACATCGGGGCCAGCGGCCGCATGCGGTCCAACGTGTCGCGCAGCATCGGCGCATCGCTCACCAGCGGCAGCAGCTGCTTGGGACGCTCCGGCGTCGACAACGGCCAGAATCGCGAGCCCACACCACCGGCTAGCACCACATTCCAACAATTCATGAAATAACCGGCGGTAACAGGGTTCCGGTGAAGCCGCGCACACGCTCCAGAAGCCGTCGCGGACTGAAGGGCTTGGTCATGATCTCGGACACGCCGAGGGATTCGGCTTCGCGCAGCTGCGCATCCTGACCCGCTGCCGTGAGGACGATGCAGGGCAGGTGACGCCACCGCCCGTCGCCCCGCAGGCTGCGCAGGATGTCGGTGCCGGACATCCCCGGCAGCATCAGATCCAGCACAACCAGCGCCACCGCCGGATTGGCCTCGAGCTGCGACAGCGCCTCCGACCCGTGCTCGGCCAGCAGCACGCGGAAGCCCGCCTGTTCCAGCCGGGTTTGGATGATGCGCCCGATGTGCGGCTCGTCGTCCACCACCAACACGGTCACGCCGACCGCCGGGTCCGGCGGCGGGGCGGACAGCGGCGCCGACCGCTGCGGGGCCACGGTCGCGCGGCTCAGACGATTGACGCGATCTGCGCCCGGTGCCGGCGCAGGTCGTACAGCAGCGCGCCCAGGTCGGCGGCGGGACGGAGCAGCACAAGCAGGTAGGCATCAGGGGACAGCGAGGTCACCACCACTGCGCCCGCACTGCAGTCCAGCACCATCATCCCGACCTCGCCGCGTCCGGCCGCCAGCGCCATTTCCGCCGCCGCCAGCGCCATCGGCGGCACATACGCGGCCAGCCCTTCGGCGTCAAAGGGCTTCTCGGTGGCGCCGTCGATCAGGAGGCCGTCGCGGCCCAGCACAACGGCGGCATCCACTCCGTCGCGGCGGCGCAGTGCACTGACAAGATCACGAATGGTGGCCATAGGCGTACGCTCGTTCTGGACAGGAGGGAAGTCAAGCGAAGACGATCGATGGCCGGCTCAGGCCACCGGGCCGCGAATCGCGCGCGCCACCGCTTGCCGGGACACCAGTGGGGCGGTAACCTCCACATCCGTACCACCACCAGGGGAGTCCCACTGCTCGCACGCATCTTCGGCGCGCCTCGAGTCGCTCGGCGCGCCATGTCGTTTTCGGCACTCACTGTCACAGCCGTCGCCGTCGCCGCCTGCAGCGACACGAACAGCCTGTTGTCGGCGGCCGCCTTCGAGAACTCGTCCCGCACCTTCAGCGTCTACGCGCTCAGCGGCACCTCGTCGGTGCTGCCGGCCGCGTATCAGTTCACCGCGGAATTGCTGGCCCGCCCGCAGCTGCTCTCGAACGGCAGCGTCAACTTCGACGTCGCCTTCGACCTCACCGCCGACAACAAGGTGAAGCTGCTCCCCGTCCGGACCGTCGTACCCCTTCCGCCGGGTGGCGCGCCGTCGGTCGGCATGCTGCGTTCCAGCACCGCCTTCAGCGTGCTCGAGCGCGCCCCCGAAAAGGGCTACGTGCTTGACTCCATGCTGGTCGTGGGGGTGGGGGAGACCGTCGTGCTGCAGCTCCCCGGCTCGGGGTGCGTATACGGTGAGCCCTACTACGCCAAGCTGGTGGTCGACAGCATTCTGGTCGCGCAGCGGCGCATCGTCGTCGGCTCGCTCGTGAACCGCAACTGCGGCTTCCGCGCGCTCACCGTCGGTATCCCGAAGAACTGATTTCCGTATGCATGATATCCGGTTGTTGCGCGACCAGCTCGACCATCTCCGCGACGGCATGCGTCGGCGCGGCAAGCTCGCCGAGCTCGCCCCCATGCTCGATCGCGCCGAAGCCCTCGAGCGCGACCGCCGGACGGCCATCACCGAGCTCGAAGCCCGGCAGGCGCGCCGCAACAAGGTCACGCAGGACGTCGGGCAGCGCCGCAAGGCGGGCGAGGACGCCACTGAACTGATGGCCGAAGGGCGGGCCATCGGCGAGGAAATCGCCGTGCTCGAGCAGCGCCGGGCCGAGACCGACGCGGCCGTCCAGCAGATGCTCTACGATCTGCCGAATATCACGCTCCCCGACGTTCCCGAAGGCGACGAGTCCGCCAACACCGTGGTCCGTACGTGGGGCACCCCGCGCGAACCGGATGCCGCAATCGTACCGCACTGGGAGAAGGGCGAAGAGTTCGGCATGATCGACCTCGCCCGTGGCGCCAAGATCAGCGGCTCGGGCTTCATCGTGTATCGTGGTCGCGGCGCCCGGCTCGTGCGCGCGCTCATGAACATGATGCTCGACATCCACACCGAGGAGCACGGCTACGAGGAAACGTGGGTGCCGCTCGTCGTGAACCGGGCGTCCATGACGGGTACGGGCAACTTCCCCAAGTTCGAGGAAGACGCCTACGCCGTCACCGCCGACGAGCTCTTCCTCATCCCCACGGCCGAAGTCCCCGTCACGAATCTCTATCGCGACGAGATTCTCGACGCGAGCGAGCTGCCCAAGCGCTTCTGTGCCTTCAGCGCCTGCTTCCGTCGCGAGGCCGGCGCCGCCGGCAAGGACACGCGCGGGCTGCTGCGGGTACACGAGTTCGACAAGGTCGAGTTGGTGCGCTACGCCAATCCCGAGACCTCGCTAGAAGAGCTGGAGTTGCTCACGAGTCAGGCCGAGACGATTCTCAAGCGGCTCGAACTCCCGTATCGCGTGCTGCTGCTCGCTGCCGGCGACACGGGCTTTTCCAGCGCGAAAACGTATGATCTCGAAGTCTTCGCGCCCGGCGTCGGGAAATGGCTTGAGGTCTCGAGCTGCAGTCTCTTCACCGACTTTCAGGCGCGTCGCGCGAACATTCGCTTTCGTCCCGCGCCGGGCGAAAAGCCCAAGCTCGTGCACACGCTCAACGGCTCCGCGCTCGCGTTCTCGCGCGTGATTGCGAGCCTGCTCGAACACCATCAGCAGCCGGACGGTTCGGTCCGGATTCCCGAGGCGCTCCAGCCGTACCTCGGTCGCACCGAACTGCGCTGAGCACGGCCGCCCATGCGTCGCCGCAAGTGGCCGGTCGTTGTCATGGTGCTTGGCGTGCTGGCGCTGCTCACGTGGTACGTGCTGTACACACAGCACGTTGTCACCCAGCTGCGGGCGGCGGCCGCTTCGCAGGGGCAGATGTACTCGCGCGTCTTCCGCGCGCTGCAGGACACCAGTGCCACGCAGGATCCCACGGTCACGCTGCTCGAGCTGTCGCAGCAGATCCGTGAATCGGGACTGCCGCTCATCATCACCGATCCCGACGGGCGGATTTCCGCCGCCGCCAATCTGCCGTTCGACGAGCCGCTCGACGGCGCCCGCACGAGGGCGTTCGTGGGCGAGCTCGATCGCCGCAACGTGCCCATCATGGAGCCCGGTGTCGGCGGGGTGCACTACGGCGACAGCCCGATCGTGCGTGGACTGCAGATCATTCCCATCCTGCAGGCCATCGGCATCGGACTGCTGGTCGCCTTCGGGGTGTATGCGCTCATCGAACGCGGGCGCGCCGAACGGGAAAAAGTGTGGGCCGGTATGGCGCGTGAGGCGGCGCACCAGCTTGGGACGCCCCTCTCGGCCATGGCAGGATGGATCGAACTGCTGAAGGAAATGGACACCACCCCGACCATCGCGCGCGCCGTCGTGGCGATGGGGCAGGATCTGCAGCGGCTCGAACGCGTCTCGCACCGGTTCGAGCGCATCGGCCGACCGCCGCGCGACGAGCAGGTGGACTGCGCCGCACTCGCCGATCGTCTCGCGTCGTATTTCGCCGCCCGCGCCCCAACGCTCGCGCGCACGGTCCGCGTGCGCAGCGAACACCCGGAGGGGCCCCTCATGGTGCGCGGTGATCAGGTGCTACTCGAATGGGTGCTCGAGGTGCTCATCAAGAACGCCATGGACGCGCTGGCCGGACGTGACGGCGAGGTCGTGGTGTCCGCCATGCCCATGCCGGAAGGCGGCGGTGTGCGCATCCGCGTGCAGGACGACGGGCCGGGCATTCCGCGCAAGCTCCGCAAGCGCATTTTTGACGCCGGCTTCACCACGAAGGATCGTGGCTGGGGCATCGGCCTCTCGCTGGCGCGGCGCATCGTGCAGGAAAACCACGACGGGAAGCTCGTGCTCGCCGACACCGACCGTGGAGCGGCGTTCGACGTTATCTTGAGCGCATGACGACGACGGGTTGGAGCGGTTCTTTATTTGACGCGGTGCCGGTGGCGCCCGCACTGGATCTCGAGGCCATTACGCGCGGCCTCAACCCCGGCCAGCGTGAAGCCGTGTTCCACGACGACGGGCCGGCCCTCGTGCTGGCCGGCGCCGGCTCGGGCAAGACGCGCGTGCTCACCACGCGCATCGCCCGGCTCATTGGCGCCCGCGGCGTGCAGCCGCACGAGATCCTGTCGGTCACGTTCACGAACAAGGCGGCCGGCGAGATGCGGGCGCGCATCGCCAAGTTCCTCGGGCACGAACCGAAGGGCATGTGGTGTGGCACCTTCCATGCGCTCGGCGCCCGCATGTTGCGCGGCGTCGCTCCCATCGTGGGGCGCGAGCAGAACTTCACGATCTACGACGAAGACGACACGCTCGGTGCCGTCAAGCGCGTCATGGAGCGCCGTAAGCTCAGCCCCACGCAGTTCGCGCCGAAGGCGATCCTCAGTGCGATCTCGAGCGCCAAGAATGCGCTCGTCTCACCAAGCGAATACGCGCGCACGGCCCGCGACACCTTCACGACCGCTGTGGCCGGCGTATACACCGATCTCGAACATGCGCTCCAGCAGGCAAACGCGGTCACCTTCGACGATCTGCTTGTCCTGCCGGTGCGTGCGCTCGAGCAGGACGAGGCCCTGCGCGCGCACTACCAGCGTCGCTTCAAGTACGTCCTCGTTGACGAGTATCAGGACACCAACGCCGCGCAGTTCCGCTTCGTCCAGCTCATCGGTGGTGGCTTCCGCAACGTCATGGTCGTCGGCGACGACGATCAGTCCATCTACGGCTGGCGCGGCGCCGATATCCGCAACATCCTCGACTTCGAGCGCGCCTTCCCCGGCGCGCGCGTAGTTCGGCTCGAGGAGAACTATCGCTCCACGCCCAACATTCTGGCACTGGCCAACGCCGTCATCGCGGAGAATGCGGAGCGCCGCGGCAAAACGTTGCGCGCCACACGGCCGGCCGGTGAAACCGTCACGCTCGTCGAAACGCTGGACGAGCGCGACGAAGCCGACTTCATCGCCGAAACCATCACGGCGCGGATGTCGCGCTCCGATCTCGCCCGCCGCGACTGTGCGGTCCTGTATCGCACCAACGCGCAGAGCCGCGCGATCGAAGACGCCTTCCGGCGCCGCGGCATGCCGTATCGGCTCGTCGGCGCGGTCCGCTTCTACGACCGGCGCGAAATCCGCGACATCATGGCGTACCTCAAGCTCGTCGCCAATCCGGCCGACGACGAAGCCTTCCGGCGCGCCGTTAACGTCCCCAAGCGCGGGCTCGGTGACGCCACCATCGCCGCCCTCGTCGAGCGGGCGCAGCGCGAGGGCGTGCCGCTGCTCGCCATCGCGTCGCGCACCGATGTCCTCGCTGAACTCCGCCCGGCCGCGCGCACGGCGCTTACGGATTTCGTGTCGCTCGTGCAGCGGTTGCGCACCGCCGCCGTCGATGCCGCCGTCGACGAATTGCTGCGCGATCTCGCGGCGTCCATCCGCTATGCCGATCACCTGCGCGCCGAGGGGCCGGAAGGACTCGAGCGCATCGAGAACGTGCGCGAACTCATTGCGGGCGCCGCGGAAGTGGTGGCCGACGAAGGCGGCGAGGTCGGCCTCACGCCGCTCGATCATTTCCTGCAAACGTCCACACTCGTGGCCGGCATCGACAAGCTCGATCCCTCCGCCGATGCCGTGACCTGCATGACGATGCACAATGCCAAGGGGCTCGAATTCCCGCTGGTGTTCGTCACAGGCCTCGAAGACGGGCTGTTTCCGCTCGCGCGGGCCGCTGAGGATCCGTCTCAGCTCGAGGAAGAGCGTCGGTTGTTCTACGTGGGCATCACGCGCGCGGAGTCCAAACTCTATCTCACCTGCGCCGAACAGCGTCGGCGGAATGGCGAGATGATGATCGCCATGCCGTCACGCTTCCTGCGGCAGATCACTATCTCGCTCGCCGAGCGCCAGAAAACAGCGCGGGCCAAGTCCGAAGGGCGCGGCGGGTTCGGGTCGGTTGGCGGCGGGCAATACGGTCGGAACAGCGGCGGCGGCGACGATTCCTGGGGGCGCAGCAGCTTCAACGGTAGCGGTAGCGGCGGCGCGTCCGGACGTGCGGCGTCACCGTACGGCAGTGCGTCGTATGGCAGCGGTGGGTCGTCCTTCGCCAAGCCCGGTGCGTACAGCAATCCCGCACGCCGCGAGCGGCCGCCCGAGCCGGAAGATGAGTCGCAGGATGCGCCCCTGTTCGCCGTGGGCGAAAAGGTCCGGCACGCCAGGTTCGGGTCGGGCACCATCGCAGAGCTCACCGGCAGTGGGCGCGATCTGAAAGTACGGATCGACTTTGAAGACGAAGAGATCGGCCGGAAAACTTTGGTGTTGGCGCAGGCCAAACTCGAACGCGGGTGGGAGTAGGTGTCCGTTTCCAACGATGACGTGCGGCACGTCGCGCACCTGGCGCGACTGGTGATCGACGACGCGCGCCTCCCCGCGCTCGTCGATGAACTCAACGGCATTCTCCTGCACATCGACGAACTGCAGCAGGCCGCCATCCCTGCCGATATGAGCGCCGAGGAGGTCCCGGGCATGGCGCTGCGCGCCGACACCGACCCACCGGTTCCCCTGCAACGCCGCCGCGAAGCGTTCGGGCCGTCCACGCGCGACGGATTTTTTCTCGTACCGCGACTGGCCACCCATGGCGACGCCGGTGCCTCCGCGGTCGGGGCGCCCGATGCCGGAGACGACGCATGAGCCGCGAATCCTTGCAGGCGCATCGAGTCGCGGATGCGTGGGCGCAATACGATGCGGTGCACGCCGGTCCCGACGGGCTCAACGCTTTTCTTTCGATCGACCGTGAGGGCTCCCTGGCCGCCGATGCCGCTGCGTTGGACGACATCGCCCCGGGCCCGCTCTCGGGTGTACCGGTGGCCATCAAGGACAACCTGGCCACCCTCACGCTGCCCACCACCTGCGGCTCCCGCGTCCTCGAAGGCTACATCAGCCCGTACGAGGCCACGGCGGTGCGCAGGCTGCGCGACGCCGGCGCCATCGTGCTCGGCAAAACCAACATGGACGAATTCGCGATGGGCTCGTCCACGGAAAACAGCGCCTTCGGCCCCACCCGCAATCCCCTCGATCCCACCCGCGTGCCGGGTGGTTCGTCGGGTGGATCGGCCGTCGCGGTCGCCGCGGGTGTCGTTCCGCTCGCGCTCGGGTCCGAAACCGGCGGCTCGGTACGCCAGCCGGCCGCCTTCTGCGGCATCGTCGGGGTGAAGCCCACCTACGGGCGGGTCAGTCGGTTCGGGTTGGTGGCCTATGCGTCGTCACTCGATCACGTGGGAGTCTTTGCGCGCAATGTGTCCGACGCCGCGCTCGGGCTCGAACTCATCGCCGGCCACGATCCCTACGACGCGACCAGCGCCGCGCAACCGGTCCCCGCGTTCCATCGCGCCGCCGCGCGGCCCACGGCCGCGCAGCCGCTCGCCGGCCTCGTGGTGGGACGTCCCGTGGAGTACTTCACCGAGGCCCTCGATCCCCGCATCCGCGCGCACTGTGATCAATCGCTCGAACGGTTGCGTGCCCTCGGCGCCGAGGTGCGCGATGTCTCCCTGCCGCACACGGCGCTCGCGATTCCCGTGTACTACGTGCTCGCGCCGGCCGAGGCCTCCAGCAACCTCTCGCGCTACGATGGCGTGCGCTACGGCACGCGCGCGGCGGCGGCAACGCTGAGTGAGATGTACGAGCGCACCCGCTCCGGCGGATTCGGAGCCGAAGTCACGCGTCGCATCCTGCTCGGCACGTATGTGCTCAGCGCCGGCTATTACGACGCCTACTACCGGCGCGCGCAGGCCGTGCGGACACTGATCACCCGGGACTTCGACCGCGTCTTCGCCAGCGGCGTGCATGTGCTGTTCACTCCCACCGCACCCACTCCTGCCTTCCGGATCGGTGAAGTGTCCAATCCGTACGACATGTACCTCAGCGACATCTACACCGTCACCGCGAACCTCGCTGGCATCCCCGCGATGTCGCAGCCCATCGGGATGGTCGATGGGATGCCCGTCGGTGGACAGTGCATGGCGGCGCGCTTTGATGAGGCCACCATGTTCCGTGTCGCGGCGGCGCTTGAGCAGGCACTGGGGCTGGAGGTGCGCTCGTGACCGACGCCACGCCCGGCGCTCCGCGCGCCATCGACTGGGAACTGGTGATCGGCCTCGAAGTGCATTGCCAGCTCAAAACCCACAGCAAGATCTTCTGCGGCTGTGCCACCTCGTTCGGTGCGCCACCCAACGCCAACACCTGCCCGGTGTGCCTGGGGCTGCCGGGCGCGCTCCCGGTCCTCAATGCACGTGCCGTGCAGTTGGCCACGCGGGCCTCGCTCGCGATCGGATGCACGGTGCATGGCACGTCCGTCTTCGCCCGCAAGAATTACTTCTATCCCGACCTCCCCAAAGGCTACCAGATCTCGCAGTTCGATCAGCCGATCGCCACCGCGGGTGCCATCGTGGTCGATGAGACCAGCGAGCCGCCGCGCGCCATTCGCGTGCATCGCGTGCACATGGAGGAGGATGCCGGCAAGTCCGTGCATGACCGCTTCCGCGATGCCACGGCCATCGATCTGAATCGGGCCGGCACTCCGCTCGTCGAGATCGTCTCCGAGCCGGAAATCCACTCGGCAGCCGACGCCCTCAGTTACCTCCGGCGCCTGAAGCAGATTCTCGAGTACACCGAGGTGTCCGACGCGAACATGGAAGAAGGGTCGTTGCGCGTCGACGTCAACATCTCCATTCGGCCGCGCGGGCAGTCGACGCTGGGCACCAAGACGGAGGTCAAGAATCTGAATTCGTTCTCCTCCGCCGAGCGGGCCATCGAGGTCGAATTCGCCCGCCAGCGGGCGCTGCTCGAAGCCGGCGGTCGCGTGGAGCAACAGACGCTGCTCTACGACGAAAAGAAGAATCAGGTCCGCGCCGCGCGCAGCAAGGAAGGCAGTCACGATTACCGCTACTTCCCCGAGCCCGATCTGCCGCCGCTGCGCCTCACGCCCGAGTTCATCGAGGCGGAGCGCGCTACCCTCCCTGAACTGCCGGCCGCGAAGCGGCGGCGCTTTGCCGCGCAGTACGGACTGGGGGCGGCCGACATCGAGCAACTCATCGCCGATCGCACGCTCGCCGCCTGCTACGAAGACGTGGCGAGGCAGGCCGGTGATGCGCGTCGTGCGGCCAACTGGATGCTCGGTCCTGTCTTGGCCGCCGTGAACACCTCAGGGCGCCCGCTGGTGGAGCACCCGGTCGGTCCGGAGCGACTGGGCGCGCTCATTCAGCTCGAGGCACGCGGCGACATTTCCAACACGGCAGCGCGTCAGCTGTTTGTCCTCATGGAGTCGGAAGACACCGCACCGCTGGCGCTGGCCACCCGGGAAGGGCTGCTACAGGTCAGCGATGATGCGGCGCTCGTCTCGTGGATCGACGAGGTCTTCGCGGAGTCGCCGGTCGAGGCGGCGCGGTTCCTCGCCGGTGAGCGGAAGCTGCAGGGCGTGCTGGTCGGTCAGGTGATGAAGAAGTCCAAGGGCGCCGCTGACCCGAAAAAAGTCAATCAGTTGCTGGCCGCTCGCGCGGGGTAAACAGCGGCGTCGACAGCAGAGCGGCATGCCGGAGTTCCGACGCCGGCATGCCGAACATGCGATCGGCTTCCAGCGCGGCACGTACGTCGCCCCCTTCGCGACGCGCCTGCCGGCGGACTTTTTTTGCCTCGCGTAACGAGGCATCGCCCGAGGGGTCGTAGCGCACGGCCTCGCTGCTGTCCCAGCGGTTCAGCAAGTCTACGATAAAATCGAACGAGCGCGCCATGTACCGACCCACCTCGGCGTCGCTCAGATCCCAGCGGCTGTTTTCGGACACCAGTTGAAAGATCCGCTGCCACGAATCGGTGTCGGTCACATACACCATGCCGCGGAAGATGCGCCGATTGGTCGGCGTCCCGAATAAGGTCGGACTCAGAATACGGTCCAGATGCGCATCGGCCGCCGAGTGATCCAATGACAGCAGCTCGCGCGCCCGGCGCGGCCACGGATCACCCAGGTGCGTGTCGATCCGGCTCTCCCAGTAACTGTGCCCGAGGGCCGTCGTGCTGGAGGTCACCGCCAGCTGCCGCGGCACGAAAAAATTGTGCGCCACCACGTCTGCGGCGAGGTGGGCCAGATAGCCCAGGCCAAACGCGCGCAACGCGTCACTCTCGGCGTCCGCGTGAATCTCGAGCCCCACGCGCCACGAGTGACAGTGCCGGCCGACCTCCGCGTACTTCTTCGCAATGCTCGTGTCGGCGGCGATCGAGCCGTACAGAAAATCGGCGGGGTACGCGGCCAGCAACTCGGCCATGGCCGTCGGCAGTAACGCGAGGTGACGGAGCAGGGCATCGCCAAGGAACACGTGCGTCCCCGGCGTCCAGGCCCAGGCGTCGCGCGGGAAACACGTCAGCGCCACGACGATCGCGATCACCCCCACCGCCCACGCCGGTGGCCCGGCATCGGCGGCGTGATCAGTCGGCGTCGTCGGCATCCAGTGGGGCGGATGGTTGGGTCGCCCGCGGGCGGCGTCGCGTGGACGACAGGGCACTTGCTCCGGCGCGCACACCCCGAAGGGAGGCGACGGCCGACACGGCCGTGTGTTCCAGTTCGTGCTGGAGCACATCGAGCACCGCGTTCACGTCATCCACCCGCTGCGCGGTCACATCGGCCGCGTGCAGCAATTGCTCACCGATTGCGTCCGCCGCCTCCGACGCCCGCTCGACGTCCGTCCGGATCATCGCCACCACTTCGCGGGCATCGCCCACGATCGCCGCCGCATTATTCAGCAGTGGCTTGGTGTCGGCGGCGATCCGATCCACGGTCGCGTTCAACGCCCGCACGCCGCTGCGCATCGACAGGATCAGTAACGTCAACGCGACCAGCACCCCGACACCCAGTAGCAGCACCACAATCTGGAGAATGCCGCTTGTCCACTCCAGCACGCCGCGCTCGGGGAGCATGCGGGCGATGATGGTGTCCGGAAGGACCGCGGCGGCGTTCAGCAGGCCCGCAGAGAACGTGCTCGGGAAGGGCATACGGTGTGATCTAAGGGTTTCCGGCGGGGGCGGGAAGGGGCGCGGCGAAGTCCTCGCGCGCGCCTCCCGCGCGGTCCACGGCGGGGTGTGCGTGGCTGTCCTGTGGCTGCTATCCTTCCGGTCATCGACCGCTCAGTCCAATTGCCGCGCCTAACCCCCCGTGCATGTCTGCCGTCCAGTTCGTCGTTGAAGGAGGCCAGCGCCTCAGTGGGTCCATCCGTCCAGCCGGCAACAAGAACGCCGCGCTCCCGATTGTGGCCGCCACGCTCCTGACCGATCAGCCGGTGCAGTTGCACAACGTGCCGCGCATTCGTGATATCGAAACGCTGGTCGAATTGGTGCGCACCACGGGCGCTGAGTGCGAATGGAACGGACCGAATTCCCTGAGGGTGCACGCGAAAACGGTTCAGGCCGCCGATCTCGATCCCGGCATGTGCGCACGGATTCGTGCCTCGATCCTGCTGGCCGCACCGTTGCTCGCGCGCTGTGGCACAGTCACGCTGTCACCCCCCGGTGGCGACGTCATCGGGCGCCGGCGCCTCGACACGCATTTCCATGTGCTGCAGGCCCTCGGTGCAGAGTACGAACTCGGCGAGCGCTTCCGGTTCACGGCGGCTCGGCTCACCGGCGCCGACGTCTTTCTCGACGAGCCCAGTGTCACCGCCACCGAGAACGCCCTCATGGCCGCCGTGGCCGCCACGGGGCGCACCGTGCTCCGGAACGCCGCCAGCGAGCCGCATGTGCAGGATCTCGCGCGCTTTCTCGTGGCGCTCGGGGCACGTATCGAAGGCATCGGTTCGAACGTGTACACCATCGAAGGCGGCATGACACTCGGCGGGGCCACCCACGAGATCGGCCCGGATCACATCGAGGTCGGCTCGTTCATCGGACTGGCCGCCGTCACCCGCTCCACCTTGCGCATCGAACGGGCGGGCGTCGAGCATCTGCGCAGCACGCTGATGGGCTTCGAACGGTTGGGCATCTCCTGCGTGATCGAGGGCGACGACCTCATCGTCCCCGCCGAGCAGTCGCGCGTGATCCAAAGTGATCTCGGGGGCCACGTGCCCAAGCTCGAAGATCAACCCTGGCCGGCCTTCCCGGCCGATGTCATGTCCATCGCCATCGTAACCGCGACGCAGTGCGAGGGCATGATCCTCATGCACGAAAAAATGTTCGAGTCGCGCCTGTACTTCACGGACAAGCTCGTGAGTATGGGCGCCCGGATCGTGCTCTGTGACCCGCACCGCGCCATCGTGTCAGGCCCCACGCGCCTGCGTGGCAGCACCGTGGAGTCCCCGGACATTCGCGCCGGGATGGCCATGTTGCTGGCCGCACTCTGTGCCGATGGCACCAGCGTGATCAACAACGCGCAGCAGATTGAGCGCGGCTACGAACGGATCGAGCAGCGGTTGGGCGCGTTGGGCGCCACCATTCGCCGCGTCGAACTCAGCGCGCGCTGAGCACGTCGATGATGAACGGCCTCCCCCTCCTCGCCGCGGAAGCCATGCCGGGGATGCCGGCGGGCATCGCCGCCTGGACCACCACGCGGTTGGATGGGTCGTTCGGGTTGATGTCCGACGACCCGGTGGTGGCCGTCACGGATCGGTGGACGCGCTTGCAGGAGGCGCTGGAGGAACACGGCGTCGTCCGGCTGGCCACCGCCTCGCAGATTCACGGCGCGACCGTCGCCACGCACGGCGGCGGTTGGCACGGCTGGCTGCGCCTGCGCGGCGTCGACGGGCACATCTCCACGGTGCCGGGGACGGCGCTGGCCGTGACGGTGGCGGACTGCACGCCGGTCTTCATTGCCCATCCGCGCGGGGCCATCGCCGCCCTCCATGCGGGCTGGCGCGGGACGGCGGCCCGCATTCTTGACGTCGGGCTGGAGGCGCTCGCGTCACTGGGCTTCCCCGCGGCCGAGTGTGTGGTGCATCTGGGGCCCGCCATCTGTGGCGCCTGTTACGAGGTGGGACCCGAGGTCCTCGCCGCGGTGTATGGTTCCTCGATCAGCGCGGTCGGGGACGCCAAGGGGCAATTGGACGTCCGGGCCGTGCTTCGGTCGCAGGCGGAAGCCAGAGGGGTTGCCCAGATCTCCTGTAGCGAGGGGTGTACCCGCTGCCATCCGGAGCGGTACTTCAGCCACCGAGGCGGCGATGCCGGACGGCAACTGGGCGTCATTGCGCTGGTGTCATCTTGACCTTGCCGGTGGTGGGGCGTAGGTTGCTGATCTAGGTAGTACAGCCTTCGTGACTTTCGCCCGCCCAGCGCGGGTGGGTGAAGTGTGGGGATGGTCCCCA
>JARIEX010000190.1 GCA_031127095.1 Gemmatimonadota bacterium | reverse complement strand
CTCGCAAGCGGCCGTGGCGTGTTCGATCTCGTGCTGGAGCGCGGGCTGCTCACGCGCGAACAGCTCGACGAGATTCTCAACCCGGCGGCGATGACCGCGCCGCGGACAACGCAGGAATTCAGCACCGTCACCGTTCCGTCGGTCTAACCGCCTGCGGGTGCCCCGCTGTTTGGGGTGCCCGCGTCTCCCCCGGCCGCTGTCCCACACCATCATGCTCTCCACCCGTCGGTCGTTCGCCGTGTTCCGCTCCGTGGTCCGCGTGCGCTGGTTGCGGGCCGCCATCGCCGTCGCCGTGACCGCCGTCGCCGTGACCGCCTGCGGCGGCGGGGACAGCGCCGGCCCGCCGGTGGTGACCGCTCCGCCGACCGTGCGCAGCGTGGCGGTCACGCCCGTCGCAACCACCATCCGTATCGGCGAGGCGCAGCCCTTGAGCGCCGTGGTGGATGCGGCGAACGGGGCCGGGACCGGCGTGTCATGGACCAGTGAGGCGCCCGCCGTCGCGACGGTGAGCAGCACCGGGACGGTGACCGCGATCGCGGTCGGCACCGCTACCATTCGCGCCACCGCCACGGCGGATGCGAAGGTGAGCGGGACAGCGACGATTACCGTCCAATCGGTGCGCGGGATGACCGTGACGCCGACCACGCTCACGCTTGGCGCCGGCCAGACACAGACCGTGCTCGCCACGGTACGCCTCGATCCCGGGCAGGCCACCACGATCTCGTGGCGCACCACGGCCGCCGCCATCGCGACCGTGTCCGCGACGGGTGTGGTGGCCGGCGTGGCACCGGGCGTGGCGACGATCACCGCCGTGGCAGTCGCGGACACCACGGTGCGTGCCACCGTCGCCGTGAGCGTGGTGCCGGCCATCCGTGCCGTCACGGTCACCCCGCCCACCGCGGCGCTGTTCATCGGGATGACGCAACCCCTCACGGTCACGGTCACGGCCGATGCCGGCCTCGCCCAAACCGTCGCGTGGCGCTCGAGCAATCCCGCCGCCGCCACCGTGAATGCCAGCGGCGTGGTCACCGCCGTCGGCTTCGGCACGAGTACGATCACCGTGCTCTCCACCGTCGATACCACGCGCCGCGCCACCAGCGTGATCACCGTGACGCCGCGCACGACCAGCGTGAGCATCACGCAGCGCAACGTCGGGCTCAACCCCGGCACCAGTCTCGCGCTCACGGGCATCGTGAGCGCCGATCCCGGCATCGGCACCGGCGTGGCATGGAGTTCGGGGGCGAGCTCGGTCGTGTCGATCACGGCGCAAGGTGTTGTGTCCGGTGTGTCGCTCGGCAGCGCGCTCATCACCGCCACCTCCACGGCGGACCCGACGAAGCGCGACACCGTCACGGTGAGCGTCGTGCCGCGGCTGGCCACGGCGTGGAGTGCCTCCCGCCTCGGCGCGTCGCTCCGTGACGACGTCCCGTCGATCGTGGCCGTCGGCCCCAGCGAAGCCTTCGCGGTGGACGTGGCCGGCGACATCTACCGGTGGAACGGCACCGCGTGGGCGCTCTCGCTGGGCAGCACCGCCGACTATCTCGCGGTGCATGCGTCGTCCGCCACCAACGTGATCGCGGTGGGGCTCAACGGCGCGATTGCGCGCTGGAACGGCACCGCGTGGAGCACGATGACCTCGGGGACCACGCGGGCCCTCAACGCCGTGTGGGTCGAGAGTGCGACCACGGCCTGGGCGGTCGGCGTCAACGGGACCATTCTGCGGCTGGCGACCAACACGTGGAGCACTGAGACCAGCGGCTCCACGCGGACGCTGCAGGGGGTATGGGCCGGCGACAACGTGGCCTATGCCGTGGGATCGGACGGCGAGGTGCTGCGGCGCACCGCCGGCGCATGGGCGCGCGTCACGGTCCCGAGCGGCGAAACGCTGTACGGCGTGCACGGGCTCAGCGCCACCGATGTGGTGGTGGTCGGCTCCAACGGCACGCTGCTGCGCTGGAACGGCACCGTGTGGAGTACGCTGGGCGTGGGCGGCTTCACTGGCTCACTCTACCAGATCAGCGGTTCCGCGGCGAACGGTGGCCGACGCTATTTCGTGGGAGATGGCGGCGTGGGTCAGGTGGACGCGGGAATCGCGACGGTCGTGAACACGCCGTACGCGCCGCAGATGTACGGCATCAGCGTCGATGCCACGGGCACCGCGTGGGCTAGCGGCGCCCGCGGCGCGGTGATGCGCAGCGCCGACGGCGGGGGCGCCACGTGGAGCACCAACAACCTCGTCCCCGACCTGCTCGATGTGTGGACCACGGCGGCCAGCAACGCGTTCGCCGTAGGCGAGTTCGGCTTCATCTATCGCTGGAACGGCAGCAGCTGGACCAAGCTGGCCTCCCCGACGCAGGCCACCCTCACCACCGTGTGGGGGACCGCCGCCGGCGACGGCTTCATTGGCGGTGAACAGGGGACGATGCTGCGCTGGAACGGCTCGACGTGGACCGCGATGACGTTCCCCTCGAGCAGCACGGTGTCCGCGCTCTGGGGCGTGAACAGCAGCAACGTGTACGCAACCACCAAGGCCGGCGAAGTGCTGCAATTCAACGGATCGGTGTGGCGCGTGGCCGTAGTCGGTGGCGCGCCACTGTGGTCGGTGTTCGGCGCCTCGGCCAACGATGTCTATGCCGCCGGCGAGGGCGGGACCGTGCTCCGCGTGAGCGGCGCTACGCCCACGGCGCTCCCGTTGCTCTCGGGGACCATGACCGGCGTGTGGCTCACCGGTGGGACGAACGTGCTCGCGGTGGGCGCGAACGTGGCCGGCACCACCGGCGTGGCATTCCGCTACAACGGGTCGGCGTGGAGCACTTTGACGGTGGGCGCCACGCCGGGACTGACGGCGCTGTGGGGGGCGAGTGCGTTCGACCTCTACGCCACGGGAGATCTGGGCACCCTGCTGCGCTACGACGGCAGCACGTGGTCGTCGATTCCCACGGGCACCACCGACCTGCTCTGGAGCGTGTCGGGCGCCCCGAACGCGACGGGCGGTGCCTTTGCGGTGGGGCTCAACGGCACCATCGTGGCAGGCGCGACCAGCGCCCTGCGCGCCAGTGGAACCGCCGGCGACGCCCCGATCGTCGGGACGCTCGAGCCGTCGGCGCGGGCCACCGTGCGGCGTGGTGCGCTGCCCAGCGGCGCCGCGCGCAAGCGGCGGTCGTCGCGCTAAGCCATGGTGGGCCACGGCAGATAAGCCTCCCGGGCACGTGTGGCTCATCCGGGGTATGATTCACCAGATCTCTCGCGCGGCCATGGCACGTCGGGAATGCCCCCGGCACCACTGGGTCGCGCGCTTCGCCCTGTGCCGATGCGTGCCGTTCCCATGCCAGCAATGCCGTTCCTCCGTGGCTCACCCGTAGCGCGTCCGGCGGCGCTTCGCCGTACGGCTTTCCGCTGGTTCGCCCCCCTGCTGCTCGGCATGTTCGCCGTCGGGGTCCAGGGATGTGCGGCGCCCGCCGACGGCGGCAGTACCGGGACGGGAGGCGGTGGGACCGGTGGGAGCGGCGGCACACCCACGCGATTTGAAAGCTCCGTCGGCACGCTGGATCTCGCCGCGATCGGCGCGTCCCAAACCATTACGGTGGTGGCGCGTGACGCCAAGGGCATCACGCTGTCCGGCGTTGCCGTGAGCTGGACCAGCTCCGATCCCGCCATCGTGGACGTGGCCGGCAGCGGCACCACCGCCGTCGTCACGGCGCGCGCACCGGGCAAAGCCACGGTTCGCGCGCGGACCGGTGATCTGTCGCTCGAAATCAGCGTCACGGTGCTCGCGATCCGCTCGATCACGCTCACGCCGCCGGCGGTGACGTTGATCGCCGGCGGGCAGCAGCCACTGACGGCCACCGTGGATGCCGACGCGGGCGCGCTGCGTGAACTGCGATGGATCACGGATAATCCGTCGGTCGCGTCCGTGAATGCGCAGGGTGTCGTGACCGGCGTGACGCCCGGTTCCACCGTCGTGCGCGCCACCGCCGTGGGCGATCCACGCGTGACCGCGAGCGCGCCGGTCACGGTGACCTCGGCCGGCACGATCACGCTCACGCCTTCCACGCTCACGTTAGCGACCGGCGACGCGCGTGCGCTGGTCGCCACCGTGACGCTCGAACCGGGTGTCAGCACGGCACTCACGTGGCGCACCGCGAACAGCGCCGTGGCGACGGTCTCCGCCACCGGCGTGGTCACGGGCGTGTCCGTCGGCAACACCGTCATCACGGCCGTGTCGGTCGCCGATACCACGCGCCGCGGCACCGCCGCGGTGACGGTCGCCCCCGCCGTACGCGCCGTGGACGTGACGCCGGGTACGGCCACGATCTTCGCAGGCGACACGCGCCAGCTCGGCGTGACCGTGACCGCTGATCCGGGCGCGTCGCAGGCGGTGCTCTGGCGGAGCAGCAATGCCACCGTGGCGACCGTGTCGAGCACGGGGCTCGTGAGCGGCATCGCGTCCGGCACCGCGACCATCACCGCGCTTTCCGCCGCGGACACGACCAAGCGCGGCAGCGCGGTGTTGACCGTGCGCACGGTGGCCGTGAGCGTCTCACCCACCGCCGCCACCATCGCCATCGGCGGTACCCGCACCCTCGCAGCAACCGTGACGGCCGACAACGGGCTCTCCACGGCCGTGACGTGGCGCAGCAGCAATCCCGCCGTGGCGACGGTCTCCACCGGCGGTGTGGTCACCGGGGTCGCACTCGGCACGACCGATGTCACCGCCGTCTCGGTGGCCGACACGACCCGGCGTGCGACCGCGTCGATCACGGTGGCACCGACGGTGCGCGCCGTGGACGTCACCCCCGGCACGGCCACGATGTTCACCGGCGACACGCGGCAGTTCGCGGTGACCGTGACCGGCGATCCGGGGGCGTCACAGACCGTGCTCTGGCGGAGCAGCAGTGCCGCCGTGGCCACGGTCTCGAACGCCGGGCTCGTGAGCGCGATCGCGCCCGGTACGGCCACCATCACCGTGCTCTCCGCCACCGACAGCACCAAGCGCGGCACCGCACTCGTGACGGTGCGCGCGGCGGCCGTGAGTCTCTCCCCCACGACCGCGACCGTCAGTATCGGCGGGACCCGCACGCTGGTGGCCACGGTGGCGCTGGAGAACGGGGCATCCACCGCCGTCACGTGGCGCAGCAGCAACGCGGCCGTGGCAACGGTCTCCTCGGGGGGCGTGGTCACCGGTATCGCACTGGGGACGACAACCGTCACCGCCGTGGCCGTGGCCGATACCACGCGGCGTGCCACGGCCTCGATCACCGTGGCGCCGAGTGTGCGCTCCGTCACCGTTACACCGACCGCATCGGTCGTGCTGGCCGGGCAGACCGTCCAGCTGGTGCCCACGGTGGTGGCCGACGCCGGCGTGTCCACGGATGTCTCCTATCGGTCGAGCAACAATGCCGTCGCCAGTGTCAGCGCGGCGGGGTTGGTGACGGCCATCGCGAGCGGCTCCGCGAGCATCATCACGATGGCGGTGGCCGACACCACCCGGCGTGACACCAGTGCGGTCACCGTCGTGAGTGGTCTCGCGAACAGCTGGGCGGCCACGCGGCTGGGCGGCGCGTTGTATGAAGATGTCGTGTCCATCAGCGGCATCAACGCCTCCACGGGCTTCGCGGTGAACGTCCTGGGCGACCTGTTCCGCTGGAACGGAGGGGGGTGGTCGCTCTCCGCGCGCGGCGCCCAGTTCGGCACGCAGTTCGTGGCCGTGCACGGCACGACGGCGGCGACATCGATGGCCGTTGGCACCAACGGCGTGATCGTGCGCTTCGACGGCACGAATTGGAACGCAGTCACCTCGGGCACCACCAATCGACTGAACGGCATTTTCGTGGAGAGCAGCACCAGCGCGTTCGCCGTGGGCGCCAACGGCACGGCGCTCCGCTGGAATGGCAGCAACTGGACCGTGGGCAGCACGGGTGCCACGGAAACGCTCACCAGCGTCTGGGCGAGCGGCGGAACCGCCTTTGCGGTGGGCGGCAGTGGC
>JARIEX010000189.1 GCA_031127095.1 Gemmatimonadota bacterium | reverse complement strand
CCTCGTCGCCGCGGGCATAGGGGTCGGCCACGTCCCGCCCGGATCCTGACGGCACCTCGCCGAGGTCGCCGATCAGGAACACGCGCGGCGCCAGCGCCGCCCACCGGGCCATCACATTGGCCTCGTTGGCCCGGTCCATGCACACCACCACGTCCTGCGCGGTCAGCCCCACGGCCTCCAGTGGCTGCGCACCATGGTCCGCCAGCGACACCCCGAATTCCGGGGCCACCCGCAGCGCGGAGTCCTGTGCCGCACGGCCGACGGTGGCGTGCGTCCCCGCCCCCACGATGCGCTCGGCGAGCTCAGGCGCCTGCTGCCGCAGATACGCCACCGCGAAGGCGCTCCGCATGATGTTGCCGTGACACACGATGATCAGCCGCGCCGGCTGTGCCGCCAGCGCCTCACGCACCCGCCGGCCTCGGCGCCCCGGCCACTCCAGCAGGCGGCCGATCGCGGCGGCCCGCGCCGGCCATGACAGGGCGCGCAGCATCGACGCGACCCGCCGCACCTCCCACCATTGGTTCGCACGCTGAGACATGGCACTGTACCGGAGCGAACGTGAAACCTGCCAAGTGAACTCACCAATGAATATGACGGTACCGCAGCGGTTCGCGTCACGGCACCGCGCGGCTCCAGTGGGACCGGTGGGTCGGTGACGCTGCCTCCGACGCTCACGATCATCATTCCCACGTTCTCCGCGCGGGGCTACCTGCCGGCGGCGCTCGACTCGGCGGCGCGCAGCCTGGGCCCGCGGGACGAACTGCTGGTGGTCGCGAACGGGGTCACCCCGGAATACCTGCAGGAGCTGCATGCCCTCGTCCGTGCGCCGGCCCGCCTGATCGTGCTGACGCAGGCCGGTGTCGCGCACGCCCGCAATGTCGGCCTGCAGGAGGCGCGTGGCAGCGTCGTGCTCTTTCTGGACGACGACGACCTGTTAGTAGACGGAGGTGTGGCGGCGCTGCGCGAGGAGCTGCAGGCGCACCCCGCGTGGATCGGCGTCGCCGGCGCCATCACGAAATTCGACGAGGCGGGCGAACAGCGCGCCGACAGCTACCGCGCCGGTGGTGAAATGCTCTCACCGCTACGCCTGCTGCGGCAGTCCATCACAACGCCCGGCGCCGTGCTGCTGCGCGCCGAGGCGCTGCGGCATCTGGGCGGATTCGATCCGGCGCACGTTCCCACCGAAGACTTCGAACTCTGGCTGCGCGTGGCGGCCGCCGGCCCACTGGCTGGTATCCCCGCGCACGTGCTGCGCTACCGGGTGCATCCCACCGCCGTCTCCGCGAACGTACCACGCATCGCCGCGCAGGCCCTCGCCACATTCCGGTGGCACGCCCGCGCCTACGGCACGCCACGGTACGCGGCCGCCCTGCGGCGCGCCGCTGCGCAGATTGCGTGGTACTACCGCGTGCGGCTGCGCGGCACCATGCGCGAGCAACTGCGCGCGGGGAACTGGCGCGGCGCCTGGACGTGCCTGCTGCTGCTTGCGCAATTCCAGAGGCTGTTGTCGTCCTACCGCGCCCGCGCCGCGCTGTGGAAACTACGAGATGGTGCGCGCGCGGAGCCAATCGGAGAAACCGATGCCCTCGCCTTCCCCTACCTCGCCCACAGCACCTCGAACGACGACGTCGCCGCGTAACCGGCCGACTCGCCACCGCCGGCCACCAGCAGACGCCCCTCGTGCACCACGGGAAATGCCCCGTGGCGGGCGGTGAGGAGCGGCGGGCCGGCCCGCCAGCGGTTGCGCGTGGCGTCGTAGATATCCACCCGCGCGTACACGCCATTGGCCGTGGCTCCGGGACCGGCCAGTGTCTCGCCCCCGAGCACCCAGAACTCGCCGTTCACGAACACGGCCTTGCCGGTGCCGCCACGCGGCTGCGGCAACGGCAACGGACTCCCCGGCGTCCCGTCGCTCACGGTCCAGCGGTCGGTGGCGGGATCGTAGATCTGCACGTCGCCGTAGCCGTCGGCCACCTCATTACCGTCGCCGCTCCCGGGCCCTCGGCCGCCGAACACGTACAGGCGCGTCCCGTCGGTGGCCGAGGCGGCGTGGTTGCGGGCACGGGGCATCGGGGCGCGCGCGCGCCAGGTCATGCTGGCCAGATCGAGCGCCGCCATACGCGTCGTCGTGTGCCCGTCCACGATCCCACCGGCCACATACGCCGATCCGCCAATCACCGCCGAGGCACTCGCGCCGGCGGCGAAAGGCATCTCGGGACCGAGCGTCCACGCGCGCGTGGCGGGATCGAAGATCTGGACGCGCCCTTCGCTGAAGCCGCCAAGCCCGCCGAAGAGATACCAGCGCCCGTCGATTACTTCAGCCGCGTGATGATGCCCGCGCGCGGGACGCGCGCCATCGGGGACAATGCTCCAGTCGCCGCGCGCGATGTCGAAGCGCAGCGTGTGCGGCGACCCCTCGCCCACCACGTACAATCCGCGACCGAGGACACCCGCCGCCACCTCACCAAGCGCGATCGGCATTGGTGCGGACGGCCACCACGCATCGCGCAACGGTGCCGTCCAGAGCGTCGGCGTTTCGGGCCAGTTGAAGCGCGGTGCGCCCAGCCCCGCCACGATCCGGTCGCGCCACCCGATGGCCACCCCGCCCAGCATCGGGACGGGAAGGCGCCCCAGATGCGTCCACTGTCCGCTGCGCGGGGCGAAGGCGTAGACGTCGTCGAGGTTCTCGCGCCCGGTTGGAAACGAACGGCCGCCGGCCACGATGAGCTGCCCGTCGTAGGTAAACGACGAGGGTTCGGCGTGCGAGAGTGCTTTCGGGATATCCGTGACCGACATCCATTCGTCGCGCGCCGCGTCGTATCGCTCCATCGCGGCGATATCGAGGGGCAGCGGGTCGTGGCCGCGCGTGCCACCAATGGCATACAAGGCACCGTCGAGCGCCACCATTGCCAGGTGGCCGCGCGGCAGCGGGAGATCCGCGCGGCGCTCCCACCGCTGTTGCCCCGGCCGCAGCATCCAGTGATCGGGCGAATCGGTGCGGCGGTCCGGCAGGTAGCCGCCCAGCAGGTGCAGCGTGTCCCCGCGCGCGACGAGCGCACCGCCGCCGCGCGCCGCCGGCAGCGCCGGCCCCTCACTCCAGCGATCGGACGATACGGCGTAACGCCACACCCGCGCCGTGGCCGGTCCGGGGTGATCGCCCTCGAATCCCCCCGCGATCCAGACCGTGTCACCGATCAACACCGCGGTGGTGTGCGTCACGGCCACCGGCATCGGGCGCTTGACCGTCCACGTCCCCGACACAAGGTCGAGCGCCTCCACCCGATCGGTGACCTGCGGCTGCGCGTTGCGGAACCCGCCGAACAGGAACAGTTGGCGCCCCACGAGCACGCGGAGCATTTCGTACCGCGGCAGATCCGTGCGCGCCACGACCGTCCAGCCCGGGGTGGCCGGCTCGCGCGCCCCACGGAACAGGCGTTCCAATCGCTCGATGGGCCACCGGCGGCCGACCACGGCGCCGGCGCCGCCCACCAGCACGGCGCCGATCACCAGCAGACCCACTGCCGCCAGACGACGCGCCCGCGTGGGCCGAGTGTTGTGCAATGACATGAGGAAGGTCCTGATCACGGCGAGCGGAAAGTGCTGGGCAGGGCGAAGGCCTGCAGCGCCGCCCCTGCCCCCTCCCCGGTGGCCACAACCACGTACGTGCGGCCATCGGTGGCCCGGAACACCATGGGATTGCTGTAGCCCATTTGCCCCAGCGGCGACGACCAGCGCACGGCGCCAGAGGCGGCGTCGATGGCGAACAACTCGGCGCCCCCGCCGGTAATGAACAGCAAACCGCCGGCCGTGGCCACGCCGCCCGGCGCACCCGCCACCCCCAGTGGGGGCAGATCGAGCGCGCGGAGCGCGGGATGACGGCGGATGGCGGGCGTGTCTCCCAGCGCGATCTGCCAGCGGTGCGCGCCGGTGGAGAGGTCCACCGCGGTGAGGGTGCCGTAGGGCGGTGCGCTGATCGGCAGCGACAGCGGGGACGCCTGCCGGGGCCACCACCAGCGCGGATCGGGGAGCGCAATGGTCAGCGCCCGCCCCGGATCCGCGACGGCCGTGTCGGTGACGTAGCCCCGCGCGTCGCCGCTGGGGACCACGCGCGCCAGCACCGGCAGGTTGGTGGCCTTGATGAAGGCGATCTGCCGCACGGGATCGATGGCCGTGCTCCCCCACCCCGCCCCACCGATCCAGCCGGGCATCTGGATCGTGCCCGTGGTGGAGGGCGGTGCGAACAGGGCACCGTGTCGCACCGTCGCCAGCCGCTCGGCGGCCTGCGCGCGGATGGCGGGGGTGAAGGCCACGAGATCGCCGGCCCCGAATCCTTGCCGCGCGAACGGACGCGGCCATGACGGGTAGGGCTGCGTGGCGGCAGCGCGCTCGCCGGGGACATCGCTCGCGGCGGCGGCACGTTCGATCATCGGCCACACGGGCTCACCGGTGTAGCGATCGAACGCGTACAGGTAACCGGTCTTGCCCGCCAGCAGCACGGCATCGACCGGACGGCCACCCACCGTAACCGATACCAGAGCCGGCGGTGATGCGGGGTCGTAATCCCAGAGATCGTGATGCACCAACTGGCGCGCCCACCGCAGCGTGCCGGTGGCGGCATCGAGACAGACCAGCGATTGCGTGTAGAGATTGTCGCCCAGCCGCCGACCGCCGTAGTAGTCGTTGCTCGCGGCACTGACGGGGAGATAGACCAGCCCGCTGTCGGCATCGACGGAGAACGGCGCCCACACATTGGCGTGACCGGTGCGCGAGGCCGACCCATCCTCCCACGTGTCGCGGGCCGCGCCCGACGACGGTACCGGCGCCCAGCGCCACCGCCGTGCTCCCGTGCGCGCGTCGAACGCCTGCACGTCCCCCGGCGGATCCTGATCATGGATGATGCGATCACCGACCGCACTCCCCACGATCACGACGTCGTTCCACACCACAGGCGGTGACGTGCTGCCCAGCTGCTGCCGGTTCACCGCCCAGCGCAGACCAGCGGCGAGGTCGACGGCGCCGTTGGTGCCGAACGACGGCACCGGCTGTCCGGTGCGGGCATCAAGGGCGTGCAGCGTCCACCGCGAGGCGATCAGGATGCGACGCTGGCCGTCGCCGTTCCATGAGGCCACACCACGGTGCACGAACCCCGCCCGGTCGTCGGCGATGAGCCCTTGGCGCGTCGCACCGGGATCAAAGGTCCACAACGCGCGACCCGTGCGCCCGTCCAACGCGACAACCCGGTTGAATGGCGTGCTCAGGTACAGCGTATCGCCGAACGCCAACGGTGTGGCTTCGAATTTCCCCGGGTGCACGCGCTCGCCGGTTTCCGCAGCGAGATGATCAACCTCACCGGTAGCCCAGCGCCACGCGGGTGCCAGCGCCGCCACGTTGTCCGGCGTGAGGTCCGCCAGCGGCGAGTAGCGTTGCGATCCCGCATCACCCGCGTACGCAGGCCAGCCCACGGGTGAGCGGTCCGACGCGCCGTCGGCCACGGCCGGCGAACTGCAGGCGGTCCCACCGGCGGCCCCGTACCAGCATACCGTCACGGCCGTGACACGCCTCGTCCACCGTGCGGCGTCCCGTCGTAACGCGGTGGGCCGCGGCTGTGCTTGTTCATTCATGGCATATCCCGTGATCCATTGCGACGGTTCTGTTTCACTGCCATGCATCACCGCAAGCGGAGTGCCAACGCATCCCGACGAATCGACCGCGATGCCGTCACGCCCGACCGCTTCTCATTCGCCACACGAAACCTTAAATCAAACGGGACCACTCCCCCACACCCCGACCGCGATGACTGCTTCCTCCCTCCCCGACCTCCCGCGCCCGCCCCTGACGATGCTCTCCGAAGAGGAGGCGCTGTTCCGCGCCGCCGTGGCCGATCTGGCCGAATCGGAGGTGCGACCGCGCGTGCGGGCCATGGAAGAGGCCGGCAAGATCGATCCCGCGCTCACGGCGAAGTTCGTGGAACTCGGGCTCATGGGCATCGAGCTCCCCGACGAGTTCGGCGGCGCCGGTGGGTCGTTGATGA
>JARIEX010000188.1 GCA_031127095.1 Gemmatimonadota bacterium | reverse complement strand
GGGGTCGATCAGGGGTGAGATCAGTCGCCGTCGGTGTACAGGCTGTCGACGAGCGGCTTGTACGTCTGGTCGATCACCCGCCGCTTCACCTTGAGCGTCGGCGTGAGTTCACCGCGCTCCACGCTGAAGTCCTCTTCGATCAGGGCGATCTTTTTCGGCGTCTCGTAACTCGCGAGCCCGGACAGCTGCCCCTTCACTTCTTTCTCCATCTTGGCGTAGATCGCGGGCATCGCCAGCAGTTCGGCGCGTGACGTCCAGACGATCCCATGTCTCGAGGCCCACCCTTCGAGCTGATCCCAGTTCGGGACCACCAGCACCACCGAGAACTTGCGCTTGTCGCCGATCATGACGGCCTGCGACACATACTTGTTGGTCTTCAGACGGTTCTCGATCGGCTGCGGCGCGATGTTCTTCCCGCCGGCCGTGACGATGATGTCTTTCTTGCGATCGGTGATGTACAGGAAACCGTCCCGCAATTCCCCGATGTCACCCGTGTGAAACCACCCCTCGGCGTCGATCGCTTCCCGCGTCGCGTCGGCGTTGTTGTAGTAGCCGCGCATGATGTGCGGCCCGCGCGAGAGGATCTCCCCGTCGGCGGCGATCATCACCTCGACACCGGCGATCGGCCTGCCCACGCTGCCCAGCCGGTAGTGCTCGAAGGTGTTCGTCGAAATCACCGGTGAGGTTTCCGTGAGCCCGTATCCCTCGAGAATCACGAGCCCCGCCGAATAGAAGAACTTCGCGATCTCCGGCGACAGCGGTGCACCGCCCGAGACAAAGAAGCGCAGGTTGCCACCGGTGCGCTCCTGCAACTTTGAGAACACCAATTTTTTGGCGAGTGCATACTGCAGCGCCAGCAGGCCGCGCGGCGTACGTCCGGCGAGCTTCTCATCCGCCCACCGCTCACCCACACGCTTGGCCCAGAAGAAGATCCGCTTCTTGAGGCCACTGCCGCTCGCGGCGCCTTCCACCACGCGGGCGTAGATCTTTTCATACAAACGGGGCACCGACATCATCAGCGACGGCTTCATTTCGCTCATGTTCACCGGCACCGTGTCGATCGATTCGGCGTAGGCGATGCGCACCCCGTTCGCGAACAGGAAGTAGTCGCCGGTGCGCTCGAAGATGTGGCTCAGCGGCAGGAAGCTGAGGGCCAGATCACTCGTGCTTACCTGCAGCGACCGCTTCGTGGCGATGACGTTCGAGTACAGGTTGTCCTGCGTGAGCATCACCCCTTTGGGATTGCCCGTCGTCCCCGACGTGTAGATCAGCGTCACGAGCTGATCAGGGGTGACCGCGAGCGCGCCCTGCTTGAACACCGTCGCGCGCTCGGCGCTGTCGATCGCGGCGCCCTTCGCTTCCACGTCGGCCAGCGTGAGGTCGCAGCCATCAGCAATGGTGGCGCCGAAGCCGATGATCCACTCCAGCGTGGGCACCTGCGCACGAATCGCCGCCACCTTGCGCGCCTGATCCGCCGTGGACACGAAGACCGCCCGTGCGCCGGAGTCGTTCAGCAGATACGGAATTTGTTCGCCGGGCAGCGTGGGATAGATCGGCACATCGGTGATCGAGCTGCACAGGCACGCATAGTCCGCGATCATCCACTCGGGGCGATTCTCCGACAGGATGGCCACGCGATCCTGCGCCACGATGCCCATCTCGGCGAGGCCGAGCGCCGTGCGGCGCACCCGCTCGAGAATGGTGCGATGCGAGAGCGATTCCCAGACGCCGCCGGCCTTGAACGACACGGCATCGGGGCGGTCAAACCGTTCGACGGCATCGAGAAACAGCGCGTTGATCGTACCGTGTAAAGGACGCGCGCCGCCGCTGGCGTAGGGCACGGAAGCTGACCGCCCGCTCGCGGGCGCGTTCAGGGACGAATCGGAATCAGCCGCGACCGAAGTCATTGCCATCTCCATCGGAGGCCAAGGGCAGGGCAGTGGCGCCGCGGCGGAAACAGCCGGAGCAACGCCGGGAAGGATGCAGGGAAATTGAGTCCCGGCACGGTCCGGCGCGAGGGCTCAGGGCGAAGCCGACCCTCGACGGACGGGTGCCGTGAGCCGCACCGGCGATCCTTTGAGCGGCTGGCCGCGATAGGTCACGACCGCGCGGACGACCACCGTCTCGACCGCCGCCCCGGTGGGGAACTTGAGGGCGCGCACGCGTACCCGGCGTCCCGCGAGGCCGCTGTCGTCCGTGGTGTCGAGTGTGCTTGCGCGTCCCTGATCGTCCACCAGATACACGCCGGCGGTGGTGTCGTTGCCGGGGTTGGCGGGCGAGAGCAGCTGGAACCGCACGGGCCACGAACGGCCCGCACTCGGCACACCAGCCTCGAGGTGATACACGCTCACCGTGAGATCGCGCGTGGTGTTGCGCACCGCATCGGCGCGCCCGGTATCCGGGACAGAGGTGCCCAGCACGGTGGTGACGCTGGTGCCGCTCACCGAGTCGGGGCGCGGCACGACGCGCAGCGGGCGCAACGCCTGCAGCGAAGCCCCGATACGTGCGGCGATCCGCCGGTCGCCATTGGCGAGTCGCTTGGCGATCACGAGCCCCGAGGCGCTGTCCACCGCGAGCGCGGAGTCCTTGTTGTAATCGGCGTACAGGTAGCGTGGCGCCGCATCGTCGATGAGGTCGCCGCGCACGTTGAACACGAGCGCACGCACCGGCGTCACCACGCCGTCTATGTTGCGCAGCGTATCGCCCAGCACCACCGACGGAGACGGAAACGGGGTGAGTTCGATCGCCGCCGCTTCATCCGGAGCGAGACCGACCTCGGCGCAGGCCGTGCCCAGGCCGGCGCCCAGCAGCGCCGCGGTGACGGCGAGCAGCCCCGTCCGACGACGGGACGCGATCGCCGGTGACTCGCCGCGGCTCACGCGAAGCGCTCGGCCAGTCGCGTCGCGATGTTCACGTAGGCCTGACTCGCCGGGTCCGCCGGATTGCGCAGCACCACCGGTTGTCCGGCCGCGAAGGCATCGGCCGTGGCCGGCGTCCGCGGAATGGGCACATCGAACACGAGGTGCTTGGGAAGATGCTCCCGCACGTAGTGCACGACGCGATCCGTGGCCGGATTGCCCTCCTCGAACATCGTGAGCAGGATGCCCTCGAGGGTGAGCTCGTCGTTCTCGCTGATCACGTCCTGTATTGCGCGCAGGATCTGCGGGGTGGTCTGCAGCGCCAACGGTTCACACTGCAACGGCACGATGACGTGCTGGCTGGCCGCGAGCACCCGACGCGTGACGGCGCCGAGGCCGGGGGGCGTATCGACGACCACGACGTGGCACCGCTCGCGGGCGATTGCGAGCAGGTCCGCCAGCACGGTGGTCTCGCCCACCCGTTGTTGGAACGCCGAATGATCGGCCGAATCACTCACGCTGCCGGCCAGGATCACGCGCAGCCACGGCAGCGCGGTGGGCAGGATCACCTCGCGCAACGATTTCTCGCCCCGCAGGTAGTCGTCGAACCCGACCGTGGGATGACCGCGGCGCAACCCGACGCCGTACCGTACCGATCCCTGGGGATCGGCATCGACGAGCAGCGTCTTCAGGCCGCGCCGCGCGAACGCGACCGCCAGGTTCACGGCGGTCGTCGTTTTGCCGACGCCACCCTTCTGACTCACGATGGAGAGCACGCGTCCCACGTCAGCCCTCGTCCGTGTAAGAGAATCCGTCGTGCGCATCCGGGGACGACGCATCCGGCGCGGCGTCCTCAGAGTGATCCGTGCTGCCCTGCAACTGCGCGAGGGTCCGCTCGGCGTGCGCGCGAAACCGGGCCGACGTCTCGTCCTGTCCGGTGCTGTACTGGAGGAACGACTCCAGATGCAATCCGGCGTGTGCCGTGTCGCCACGCTTGAGCAGCAGGAACGCGAGGCCGTAGTGCGCGCCCGGCGACTCACCGTCGAGTTGCAACGCGCGACGGTACGTCCGAATCGCCTCTTCGGGCTGACCGGTCTTCGAGAACGCGATCGCGATGTTCTGCAACACCGCCAGATCGTCGGGACGCTCGCGCAGGGCGAGACGGTACGACGTGAGGGCGTTCGCATAGTCGCCGCGCGACTCGAGGTCGAGTGCTTCAGCCAGGAAGTCCGTGTGGCGCGGATCGCGCCCGGACGAGCCGCCCACGAGGCGGCGCCACCAAGTCATGCGCTCGCAGTGGATCAGAGAGAGGAGAAGGAGAGCTGCGACCGATTGGCAAAGCTATCGGTACGCGTCGTCCCCTACAAGCTGTCCGGTGTTGCCGACGTTGCCGCGCTTCCCAGTGCGCGCTACACTGCCTGCTCAGGCAGGGAACCCGAACCGGAGACGACCATGCCCGCACCGCAGCCGTACGCGCCCGATCCGTCCAAAGGCGTCATGATCGTGGACTGGCCACTGTTCGGTGAACTCGCCCGCGCGCTGGCGGTGCGCGTGGCGCGCGAATGGACGCCGGAGCTCGTGGTCGGTATCGCCACCGCCGGCGTCGTCCCCGGGGCAGCCGTCGCCGCCATGCTCGACCTGCCGTTCCATTCCATCCTCATCTCGCGTCGCCATCATGCCGAACACGTCCGCGAAACGCCGGCGGTGTTCGGGGTCGTGCCGGGTGACGTACGCGGCCGACGCGTGCTGGTGGTCGACCAGACGTGTGACTCCGGCGCCACGATGCGCCTGGCCGTCAACGCCGTTGGGAACGGCGGGGCCAGCGACATCCGTACCGCCGTCAGTTTCAAGACGGGGACGTACGTGCCCGACTACTTCGCGCTGGCCACGCAGAGCATGATCGTGCTGCCGTGGGACCGGGAAATCATGATCTACGGCGAATTGCGGCCGAATCCGAAGTACCTGGGGCTGCTCCCGCAGCCCTGAGGCCTCCGGCGGTCGCGCCGGCGCTCAGGCGCTGGCGGCTGCGCGCTCGTACGGGATGCCGCGTTCCATCGCTTCCCACACGTAGCCGAGCACATCCACCGAGCCGAGCAGGAAGCGGCACTGCCCGTCGTCCGCGGAATCGTCGGTCACTTCGAGCACCGAAATCGGTGCGTCCGCCAGTCGGCCGAAAAATCCGGCGAACAGCCCCGTCGAGACGGGGCACCCACCGCCGTCGGCGTCCGCTTCCCCCCAGTTGCTCGCGTCCACCACCATGACCGCGTCACTCAACGGCGACAGGCGCACCAGCCCCCACCCGAGCTCGAAAAAGTAGTCCCGCAACAGAACCGGAAACCGCTCGTCCAGCAGATGGTCGGGACCTTGCTCGCTCCGATCGGCCAGCCACGCCGAGAAGTGGTCGAACAGGGCCTGTCCGGCCGCAAAGCCGGCGTCGCGCACCACATCGAGTGACACCGGCGGCGTCTGCTGCCGGGTGGCCCGACGGAGTCCGTCGAAGAATTCGACCGGCACCGTGAGGGTGCGGGTGGTCAGGAAAGGAAGCGAAGCGCTCATGTTCCGGTGACGCTCGCGCATCGGAGCGGTCACGTCAAGCGGGCGCGACGTGATGGAACGGGCCCGGACTGTGGCGGCCGAGCGCGTCGCGTCATCCTTCGGGGCGGCTCGTCCGTCGGATCAGCTCGGCTTCGTCGACCACCTCGACGCCAAGCTCCACCGCTTTGTCCAGCTTGCTGCCGGCTTCCGCGCCGGCCACCACGAACGTGGTCTTTCGCGACACGCTGCTCGTGACGCGGCCCCCGGCCGCCTCGATCAGCGCCGAGGCGTCCCCTCGGGACAGCGTGGGGAGGGAGCCCGTGAGGACCACCGTGGCGCCCGTGAGCGGCCCATCCGCCTGCACGGCGTTCGGCTCGTCGAAGCGCACGCCACGCACACGGAGGCGCTCGATCAGGGCCCGGGACGTGGGATCGGCGCAGTACGCCGCGACCGACGAGGCGATGATGTCGCCGATGCCGCGTACCGCCCCCAGCTGTTCAGGGGTGGCGGCGATGATCGCGTCGAAGTGGCCAAACTGCTTGGCCAGCAGCTGCGCCGCCTGCGCACCCACATGCCGGATCCCGAGGCCGAAAAGCAGCCGCGACAGCGGCTGCTGTCGGGCCGCCGCGATGGCGGCGACGAGGCTCTCCGCGCTTTTCTGCCCGAACCGGTCCAGCG
>JARIEX010000187.1 GCA_031127095.1 Gemmatimonadota bacterium | reverse complement strand
ACCCACCCGCAGCTCGAGGCGGCCGCTGCGCCGCCGGGGCCCACATCGGGGCAGCGACTCAGCTTCGTGGCCTCGCTGCTGCTGTTGTTCCTCACGCTGAACGGACCGCTGCATGACCTGAGCGACTTCTACCTATTCAGTGGGCACATGGTGCAGCATCTGATTCTCACGCTCATCGTGCCGCCGCTCATGATCGTGGGCACGCCGGGGTGGATGCTACGGCCGCTGCTGCGCCGTCCCGCGCTGTTCGCGCTGGCACGCCGCAGCACGACGATCGGGGCGTGCTTTGCCATTTTCAATATCGTCCTCGCATTCTGGCACCTGCCACCGATGTACAATCTGGCGCTGGCGAATCATCCGATTCACATCGTGCAGCACCTGATGTTCATCGCAGCCTCGGTGCTGATGTGGTGGCCGCTCACGTCGCCGCTCCCCGAGCTGCCGCGCGCGCCGTATCCGGCGCAGATGCTGTACTGTTTCGTCATGGTCATCCCGATGTCGGTCATCTCGATCTACATCGCCATGGCCGACACGCTGCTTTATCCGGCGTATGCCGTGGCCCCGCGCATTCTCGGGATCACACCCATGATGGACCAGCAATACGGCGGGCTGATCATGTGGATCCCCGGCGGCGTCTTTTTCTATGCGGTGATGACGGTGGTGTTCTTCAAGTGGTCGCAGCGGGGCGAAGACAGTCAGGACAGTGCGCAGGTGGGCTGGGTGCCTGCCGCAGACGCGGTGACCTGATGGCAGGCAAGAAGTCGGTCGCGAAACGGCACGTGGGCAAGGACGCCCCACGCGTTGCGCCCAAGAAAAATGCGGCGGCGGCCGAGAAGAAGTTCGGCAAAGCCGCGCGTCAGGCGGCCGAGAAGGGCGGGAAGAAGCCGGGGGCCTGGCGGGATGCCGAGCAGCCGCGCGTGTCGCGCGCGGCGGTGGTCACTCCGCCGGAGGCGCTCGGATCGGTCGCCGTGACGGTGTCCCGCACCCTCGACGCCTCGCCTAGTGAGGTCTTCCGCGCCTTCAACGACCCGTCACGCCGGCAGTGGAGCGCGGCGCAGGGCTACCGCGTGGTCAGTGCTGTCGCGCCACGATTCCTGCGCCTGATGATGCACGACGGGACGTTGGTCAGCGTGTCCATCACCCGGAAAGGGAATGCGCGCTGCGCGGTGGATCTCGAGCATGCTCGCCTGCCCGCCGCCGCCGCCGGTGAGGTGGCGAAGTCGGAGTGGCGTCTTGGACTCGAACGCATGGCGGAGCTGCTCGACGCGTTCTAGCCACGCGCGGCGACCTGTACGCGGCGCGGCGAGGCCCATCGCGGGTCTCCCCCTCGACAAACTTCGTCGGCGCGGTACATACCAGTGGTGTGCTGCGCGCGGTTCGCCGTGTGCACGTGACTCACCCGATCCCGAGCCCTGCTATGATCCGCGCGTTCCGACACTCGGTGGCCACGTTGCTGACCGCAACCGGTCCGGCGCTTCTCCTGCTGGCGGCGTGCGGCGGTGGCGCCACGGCCGAACGCGCGCGTGTAGCGGACTCCGTGGCCGCGGCCGGCCCGTCGTGCGTGAGCACGGATACGACGCCGGTTGGATTGGCGGTGCTCGACTTCATCACGACGGCGCAGCCGCTCCCCAAGCGTTTCCTCAGTGCGGCCGGCACCGACTCCGCGGTCCCCGACGACGGCTTCACGGTGCTGCAGGAGAAGGGCCCCACCTACTTCTACAGCAGCGACACGGTCGCGCAGCGGAAGATCCGTGAGAAGCTCGAGGAGGTTGGCCCGTATCCCTCGATGCTGGTGGTGTTCCGCGGGACCACCGAGGCGGATCAGGGGAAAACGGTGACCGTACGATTGGGTGGCCACTACGTGGGGGGCGACGACCACGGCAAGGTGGCGCCGACCCGCGCGTACGACGTGAAATGCGAGCCGGCCGGATGGAAGGTCGCCGCGTCCAAAACCGAGGCCGGCGCGTGACGGTGGCGCGCCCCGAGCGGCTCATCTCGCTGGATGTGTTCCGCGGCATGACCGTGGCGGGCATGCTGCTGGTGAACAACCCGGGGACCTGGACGGCCATTTACGCACCGCTCGCGCATGCCCCGTGGCACGGGTGGACGCCCACCGACCTGATTTTTCCGTTCTTCCTGTTCATCGTCGGGATCACGACCGAGCTGTCGCTGCGCGCGCGTCGTGCCCGTGGCGACGACGACCGGGCGATTCTGCGCCAGATTCTCCGTCGCGGCGCGCTCATCTTCCTGTTCGGCTTCCTGCTCTCGGGCTTCCCCTTTTTCACGTGGCCGCCCGCGCTCCCTGACGCCTCGTTTTTCGAACGGGTGGTGCACCGCATCGAGCACTGGCGTGTGCTGGGCGTGCTGCAGCGCATCGGCCTCGCGTATCTGTGCGGTGGATTGCTCACGTGGCGCACGACGCTGCGCCAGCAGATCGCGCTGCTGGCGGTGCTGCTGCTGGGCTATTGGGCGCTGATGACGCTCGTGCCGGTGCCGGATACCGGCGTCGCCGGCCGCTTTGTGCTCGATAAGCCGGACCAACTGCTGAGCGCGTGGTTCGACCGCACCGTCCTTGGCACGGATCATCTCTGGGCGGGTGGCCGGACCTGGGACCCGGAGGGGCTGCTCAGTACGATGCCCGCCGTCGGGACGATGCTGCTGGGCACCTTTGCCGGACGATGGATCGCGAGGCAGGAGTTGTCGTTGGCCGAGCGACTGTGCGGACTGTTCGCTGTCGGTGCGCTGCTCATGATGGTCGGCCTGATGTGGCACTGGGTCTTCCCGATCAACAAGAGTCTCTGGACCAGTTCGTACGTGCTGTTCACCGCCGGCATGGGCGCGGTCGCGCTGGCCACGTGCATGTGGATCATCGACGTCATGCAGGTCCGCCGGTGGACATTCCCATTTGTCGTGTACGGCATGAACCCGATGCTCGCGTTTCTGGGGTCGGGGCTGATGGCACGGATCACGTCGTCGATCTGGAGCTGGGAGACCACTGCGGGGACACGGATCTCTGCACAGGGCTTCGTGTTCAATACGCTGTACGCGTCGTGGCTCCCGCCGCGCGAGGCGTCGTTCGCCTTCGCGCTGAGCTTCGTCGCGCTTTGGTTTCTGATTCTTCGAAGCGCGTGGACGCGCGGGTTCGTCCTCAAGGTGTGATGATGACGACCGCCATGTTCCGCTCAGCGCGTGGTCGGGCGCGCACGGGAGCGCGCGCCCTCGCGCTGTCCCTGCGTCTTGCCGTGCTGCTGGTATTGCCGGGGTCGATGCCGGCGCACCCGTCGCCCGTACCGGTGACGGCCATGCTGCCGACGACGGCGGCCGTGGCGCCGTATCGTGCCGCCCAGCCCCCGAAGCGCACCGCCACGGCCAAGAAGGCCCCGGTCAAGCGCAGCAGTACGCGGACGACCACGCGCAGCACGCGGAGTGCGCGCGCCCGCGCGAGCCGGACGCGCGCGCCGATCGTCCCCGTGCTGCGCTTCACGTCCCCACGCGGCGGCGCCGCGCTCACCAGTGATCTCACGGCGCTGCTGGGCAGCCGCACGCGCAACGGGGAATGGGGCGCGATGGTGGTGAGTATCACGCGCGGCGATACGCTGTTCGCCCACGGGGCCGACCGCTCACTGGTGCCCGCCAGCACGATGAAGCTGTTCACGTCGGCGATTGCGCTCGAGACGCTCGGACCTGAACACACCTTTCGCACCGACGTGCTGCGTGACGGTACACTCGAAGCGGGGGGTGTCGTGCGCGGCAATCTCGTGCTCCGTGGTGACGGGGATCCGTCGATGTCTCCGCGCTTCGTGCGTGGTGGGCCTGAGGCCGCGATGACGATGCTCGCGCGGTTCGTGGCCGGTGCGGGGATCACGCGGGTGACCGGTGATCTCATCGCCGATGCCTCCGCCATGGAGGCGCGCGGCATTCCCGAAGGGTGGCTCTCGCGCTACGCCGGGGCGGGGTACGCCGCGCCGTTCTCGGCCCTCACGCTCAACGAGAACATCGTGATCGTGGGGGTCAGTGCCGGTGCCGCCGGCACCGCCGGGCACGTCTTCCTCGAGCCGGCCACGAGCGGCCTCGTGATCACGAATACGGTCCGCACCGTCGCGGGGAGCGGCGCCCGTATTGCTGCGCGCCGCGTGGGGAACGACCGTGTCGTCGTGTCGGGCACGATCGGGGCGCGGGCCGGTACCCGGCGGTATCAGCTGGTTGTCGGCGATCCGGCCACTTTCACGGCGGGGGCGTTCCGCGCCGCCCTCGAAGCGCAGGGCGTCGCGGTGGACGGCGCGATGCGGGTGGGGCGTACTCCCACCGCCGCGACCCTCGTCACCAGCTTGCCGTCGCCGCCGCTCGCGCGTTTGGTGTCCGTGATGAACCGCGAGAGCATCAACATTTACGCCGAACTGCTCTTCCGCGGCGCGGCGCGCGGCGCTGACCGGCAGACGCTGGGCTCGGCGGAGAATGCTTCGTCCGCGTTGCACGAGTTTCTCGTGACGCGGGTCGGGGCAGCCGCCGACGCGGTTCGCGCCACCGATGGCAGCGGACTCTCGGTGCTCGATCGGGTGACGCCACGCGCGCTGGTGCAGCTGCTCTCGCACGCCCACGGCACGCCGTGGGGCAGCACCTTTCATGCGTCGTTGCCGGTGGCGGGCGAGTCCGAACTGCTGCGGAACCGGATGCGGGCCACGCCGGCGCAGGGCAACCTGCATGCCAAGACAGGCACCACCAACGATGTGATCGGCTTGTCCGGCTACGTCACGGCGGAGAACGGCGAGATTCTGGCCTTTGCGTTCCTGTACAATGGCAAGGACCGCTGGCACGCCCGCGAAACCATCGATGCCATGGGTCCGACGATGGCGGCGTTCTCGCGGGAGTGATGCCCACGGGGCGGCATCGCGTCGATGCCGCCCCAGGTGGTCACGTGCGGTGGTGCGATTAGCGCAGGGTTTGTCGGCGGCGCGCGGTGCGCTGCGTCCCGCTGGGCAGGGGACCGGGCACCGATCGCACGCCGGCCGCCGGGGCGAGATCGGTGCCGCGCAGGACACGCAGTGCCCGGGCCATGCCGGTGGTGAACGCGGCGCTGTTCGATCCCGCGACGACCGTGCTGTTGTTGCCCACTGCGAAGGCGCCACCCAACCCCGTGGGCGCTCCCGTCACACTGGTCAGCCCATCGGTGGTGCCGGTCGCGAGCGTGCTCCACGCGCTGCCGTTGTAGCGCAGCAGCGTGCCTTGGTCGCCCGTGACGTACAGGTCCGAGGCGCTCGTTCCCCACACCGACGTGAGCATCCGGCTGCTGCCGGTGCTCAACGCGCTCCACGTGGAGCCGGTGAGCGCGAAGGAGATGCCAGCCGTTCCCGCGGCATTGGCGCCGACGGCCGTTGCTCCCGTGCCGCCGGTCCAGACGCCGGCCAGTGAGCCGGTGGTGCTCACACTCGCCGTACTCCAGCTGCTCCCCGTCCAGCGGAGCGCCGTCCCATTGTCACCGGTCGCGATCACGTTCGTGGCGGACGTCCCGAAGATCGACAACAGCGCCCGACTCGTGCTGGTCGCCAGCGACCAGCTGCTGCCGTTGAACCGCACGACTTCGCCCGCCGAAGTGACTGCGTACACGTTGGACGCACTCGAACCCCAGAGCCCGTACACCGTGGCGGCTGACGGAAAGCTCATGGCCGTCCACGATGTCCCGTTGAAGCGCAGCATGGTCCCGTTTTCTCCGCCGGCGAATGCTTCGGTGGCGCTGGCCCCCCACACCGCGTTGAGTGTGACCGTCGTCGGCGTCGTGCTCCGTGACCAGCTGGATCCGTTCCATTGATAGACCGAGCCGAACTCGCCCACGGCCCACGTATTCGTGGCCGACGTGGACCAGACATCCAGCAAGTCCGGGGCGAGGGACAGCGTTGCCCACGTGGTGCCGGTGCGGCGCTGCACGCTGCCGCGCTGCCCACCGACCCACAGCGCCCCCGTTGGGTCGGTGGAGACGGCGAACAGTTGCGGCGCATACGGCGTGGAAATGCGCGACAGAGTGCCCGCAACCACGAGCAGCAGGCCGTCGTCGCTGGCCACGAAGAACCGCGGATCCGATGGCGCGA
>JARIEX010000186.1 GCA_031127095.1 Gemmatimonadota bacterium | reverse complement strand
GGACGCGGACGGCCCGGCGGCGGCATCATGCCCGTGCGCAGCTTGCCGATCATCTTCTCAGCGATGATCGGCGACGTGGCGCCAACCGTGGCCAGATCGAACGACTGCAGCGAGAAGTTGCCCATCTTGCGCTGGTCACTGTGACAGCCGGCGCAGTTCTTTTTCACGACGTCGTTGAGCACCACCGGCGCCAGCGTGCGGGTGCGGCGCGCCGCCACCCCTGTGCTGGGGCGCAGACGATCGAGCGAGGTCCGGTAGCGCGCGACCGGAGCCGGTGGCGCGATAAACCGCGCGGGCGACAGCACCACCGGCCGCGCGCCGGACGACAACGCGCGGGGGGCGGGCGGATCCACACGATCGGAGCCAGCGGCGGCGATCGCGAACGTGATCACGCCGGCGGCGAGTGCGACAACAGATTTCATCCCAGAGCCTCGGGGCGGGCGGGAACAGCAGAACCGGGCAGGCAGGGTCGCGCCGGCATGATGCGCGGCGCGACGACTATGAAGAGTGTGCCCTGCTCAGGCATCCGGCAAGAGCCGCCCTGCCCCCACGTGCCACGTCAGACCGTTGCGGGCCATGGAGTTACGCGCCACGGCCCAGTCGTCAGCGGGGCGCGTCCGAGCCGGCCACGCGCTTCAAGGTGCGGAATAACATCTCAGTGCCCTGCCGTAACGACTCGACACGGACCCGCTCGTCGTTGCCGTGCATGCGACGGAGTTCGTCGTTGCTGATGGGGTACGGATAAATCCCGAACACCGGAATCCCGCGGGTGCGCCACGCGGCGGCATCGGTGCCCGCCTGAAACAGGTACGGCGTGACCTCGGCCTCGGGCCACTGGGCCTTGGCCTCGGCGGCCAGCACGCGATACAGCAGCGACGTGTCCGCTGACGCCGGCGACGGCGGCGCCAGCGGCGCGGCCATCTTCACGGTGAGCAGCGGATCGTTGAACAGCTGCTCCAACGAGCGGATGAACGCCGCCGGATCGCTCCCAGGAATGAGCCGGATGTTGAGCGTGGCCTCGGCCGACCCCGGGATCACGTTGCTGCGGAACCCGCCGGCCACGATCACCGGCGCGATCGTGTTGCGCATCAGTGAGTGGATCAGCGCGTCGCGTGAGAGCATGCGGTCGGCATTGGCCACCTGCGCCGGCGTGCCGCGCAGCAGCTCCGTGTACAGCCGTCCCGCCTCGCCCCGGTTGGTCTTCGCCAACGTCTCGAAGAAGCGGCGTGAGTCGGGGGTGAACTCGAGCGGGGTTTCATAGCTCCCCAGCTTGGCCAGCGCGCGGCCGATCGTGACGAGCGCGTTGTCAGGGAGCGGCATGGACGAGTGCGTGCTCGTCCCCTTGGCAGAGAGCGTGAGGTTCATCACGCGCTTGTCGGAGGTGGAGATACTCACGTACTGCACCGTGCCGTCGTCGCGCGTGATGATCCATCCGCCTTCGTTCAGCGCGAATTCGGCATCCATCTTGTCCCAGTGCGAGCGCGCCAGCCACGACGTGTTCATGGGCGCGCCCTCTTCATCCGCCTCGGCGAGGAAGATGACATCGCGATCCAGCGGCACCTTGCGATCGGCCAGCAGCATGGCGGCACGGGCAAAGACCGCCATGCCCCCCTTGAAGTCGATCGCCCCGCGTCCGTACACCGCGCCGTCCTTGATCACCCCGGCGAATGGATCGACGCTCCACTTCTCGCGCTCCACGCCCACCACGTCCGCGTGCGCGGCCAGCAGCAGCGGCTTCTTCGAGCCGTTCCCCTTGAGGCGCGCGAAGAAGTGCACCTTGGCCGAATCGGGCGTGGGGACGATGTCCACCTGAAAGCCGCGGGCGCGGAAGAGCGGGCCGAGGATATCGGCGATCTGCTGCGTGTGTCCCGGCGGGTTGCTGCTGTTGGCGCGAATGAGCTGCGCCAGCAGGAGGGCGGTGGAATCGGTGTCTTGCGCGGCGAGCGCGGCGGGCCCCGCCAGCACAGCGGCGGCAACGAGCCCGGCGAGACAACGGGTGACACGGAGCATGCGGCAACCTCGGGCGGAAGGTGTCAGTGGATCGCGCGAAGTTACCGCGTGTCGGCGTGCGCGGCTACACGGCGGGGCCCGACGCTGCCGCCAACGCCGGCAGGCGCTGTCGCCCACCTAGCGACGGGTGCCTCGCGTCTGCGCGCGGGCGATCAACCGTTGCACCAAGGCGTCCACATCCTCGCGACTGATGTCCAGTGCGTCACCATATTCCGCCAGGACACCGTCGATATCCTCGGGTGTGATGCCGATGACCGACATGTCCGGGCGCGGTGGCCCGTGTGGGATGTGCGGATACGCGTGGCCCGTGGCAAGATGGAACAGCAGCGCCGAGAGGGTGAGGACGACCGAATTCAACAACACGGGTACGAATACGAAGCTGTAGCCCATGGCCAGGATCTTCGGACCGCCGAGCACGGCGACGAGGGCGATCGCCCCGGCTGGGGGATGGACACATCGGAAGATGGTCGTCAGCCCTAAGGCGACCGCGACGGCCACGGGCGCGGCCACCAATCGATCGCTGATAAGATGCGAGACGGTAACACCGACCACGGCAGCCAGCAGATTGCCGACGATCACGGCCCACGGCTGCGCGAGCGGACTCGCCGGCAGCGCGAAGAGCAGCACGGCGGAGGCCCCGATCGGCGCAATCAGCAGCGGCTCGCCGCCGAGGCTGCCGGCGGACGCGGTACTGATCAGCGCAGTGACCCCGACGCCGAACAGCGCGCCGAGACTGGCGCGCACGCGCTCCGGATACCCCATGGCCCATGGAGCCGGCAGCAATCGTTGGAGCCACGAGGCGGTACGGGAACTCGTCATCGGCGTTGATCGCAGAGGGGAGGGTGGGCCGCTACGCGGGTGATGTGCCCGCATCGCGCTCACAACAACGCGCTTGCCCGCACGACGCGTTGCCGAATCTGATCCAACAGCGAGCGAATGTATGTCATCTCGGCCGGCGTCTCCTCGGCCCTGACCCGTTCGTCGTGGCCGCGTCGGCGGCAGCTCGTCGGGCTCGGGCCACTGAGCGATGGAGAGGGACGACCACGCGTGCGGCAACTTACTGCACCCGCCGACCTGTCGCAGCGACGTCAGTGGTCATTCCGATACCCGATAGTGACGGGCGCGAAATCCGGGGCCGCGCCACGAGCCCTAGCTTGCCCCACGCCGATACGCGGCGCAGTCCCCCTCACTCTTCGTCAACCATCATGAACCGTCGTGACTTCGTCTCGGGCGCGGGGATCGCGCTGTCGCCGCTCCTGCTGCCGGAGCGCGTGCTCGCCGACCCGTACGCTCCGCTCGCCCTGCCGTTGAGCGCTTCCGCACCGGTGCGGATCCGTGGGCAGGTGCGCGGGAACACCGGCACCAAGACGGTGCCGTTGGCGGGTGTGCGGGTGTCCGACGGGCTGGCCGTGGTGCACACCGACGCCGCCGGCCGGTTCACGCTCATCTCGGACGGACGGCGCCCTTTTGTTTCGGTGTCCACGCCGGCCGGATGGCAGCCCGCGCGCAATCCGTCCGGTACGGCTCGTTTCTATCAGCCGATTGACCCGGCCCGGGCCGAGCAGGACGTCACCTTCACGCTCGTGCCGCGGGTCGGGGATCAGCGGCACACGCTGATGGTGTTGGCCGATCCCCAAACGCAGTCGCGGGAGGAGACGGCCATGCTGCACGCGCAAACGGTGCCGGACGTGGTGGCCGCCGCGTCGGCCGAAGGGGACCGGGCGATCGCCGGCGTGGTGTGCGGCGACATCATGTTCGACGACTTGACGCTGTACCCGGAATGGGAGCGCGCGGTACAGCGCATGGGCATGCCGTTCTATCAGGTCATCGGCAACCACGATCTGGACGTGACGGCGCGTGTCACCGAAGACGCCAGCGCGACGTTCGGGCGGCACTTCGGGCCCACGCACTACTCGTTCGACCTCGGCTCGGTGCACTACGTGGTGATCAACAACGTCTTCTACCACGGGGCCGGCTATCTCGGGTACGTCGATGCGACGCAGCTGGCGTGGCTGGCCGCCGATCTGGCCTCGGTGGAACGTGGGGCGCCCGTGGTGGTCTTCCTGCACATTCCCGCGCTGAGCACGATCGACCAGCGCTCCACCAACGCGACGCGCCCCGGCTCCGGCAACTCCACCATGAACCGTGAAGCGCTGTACCGGCTGTTGGAGCCGTACCGCGGCTATCTGATCTCGGGGCACATGCACGAGATGGAGCATGTGGAGGAGGGGGGCCCGACACACGTGGTGGCGGGTGCGGTGTGCGGCGCGTGGTGGAGCGGTCCGATCTGCTACGACGGCACCCCGAACGGTTACCTGGTGCTGCGGGGCGACGATGCGCAACTACGCTGGCATTATCAGGCGACGGGACAACCGGCCAGCCACCAGCTGCGTGGGTATCGGCGCGGTTCCGATCCGACCGCACCCGACGACATCGTGGCGAATGTGTGGGGGTGGGATCGTCGCTGGGAGGTGACGTGGGTGGAGGACGGGACGCCGCGTGGACGCATGAGCCGTCGGCGCGGGCGGGATCCGCTCTCGGTGTCCCTGCACGAGGGGCCGGCGATGCCGACGCGCCGCCCGTGGGTGGACCCCGTGCCGACCACCCACCTGTTCTACGCGACGCCCTCCGCGGGCGCACGAGAGATCGTCATCGAAGCGCGCGATCCACACGGCACCGTGTATCGGACGACCGTGACCGCCTGAACGGGCGTTGCCCGTTGGTGCCAGGGCCCGGTTTCAACCGGCACCAACGCAAAACCCCGACGTGCACACCGCGTGCCCGTCGGGGTTTTGTGTTGTTTTAGTAGCAGGAGAGAGACTCGAACTCTCGACCTCACGATTATGAGTCGTGCGCAGGGGGCGCCACAACTCCGACACTTTGACGGACTTCCCTCTGAAACGGCCGGCCGATGCCGACATCACCGACCCCGTTTTTGCTGCGTTTCCGTCTCGAATCCAGAACCAACCCACAAACGCGCGACTTCACGACCGTTCCCCGTGAGGCCCGCTGGAATGGGGTACGATTGATGGAAATCGTAGAAATAGCCTGAGGGCTTCTTCCATCATTTTGAGAAGTGCAGGCCATGGCCACGGACCGCACTACGGCCGATGACCGCTACTCTTCCGAATTACTGATACGAGAACGTATCGCGCAGCATCCGATCATCGGGCTCCAAGTAGTCCGGATGTAGAAACCACTGAACGCGGCGATCGCCGTCGAACCGCTCACGTTGATGGTGGTCTCCGCTGGCAATGGCGAGTAGCACGCCATCCGGGAACGCCGTGCATCGCACTGCGGCGCGCTCAAACGCAGAGGCCATCAACCCAAAGCTCGGCGGCCGCAGGCCACCTTTCGTGAGTTTTTCCGTTCGATCCGACAGGACGATGCTAGCCTTCGCGTGCCTCTTAAAACCGCCGCACGTGATCCCGAGCCCCGGGCGTTTGGACACGTTCTCAAACTGGTATCGTCGTACGATGAGGACGAACCGGACCTGCACGTGGCGGTCGAGACCATCCGGCATCGCTGGCGCGAGCAAGTCTGCAGCATTCGCGACGTACTGGCACCCGCGCAAAGCGCCAGCGCTGCTGGATACACTCAATTCCGTGCGGCGGTCGCACCTGACAAAAGGGGCGCCTCTTTGGGCGCCCCTTTCTCGTCGGACAATACGCTGACACAGAGAAGCCGACGTTGGTAAGAACACGGAGGAACCGTCGTACGTCTGAGCAATGTAGCGCTAGACGCTGCGATCAGTTTATCGCAACGCAGATGGCCCAGGCGGTGACCCCCAGCGCCGCAAATGGCAGACCTTCAACCATCCATCCGCGCCCATCGTCCGTCGGTCGGCTCGTCCCGGGCATCAGACGAGTTTGGTGCCCGCCTCCAATCACCTTCTTGCCGGTGGGGCACATCGCGGTAGCGCCCCAATCACCGCCGGCCGTTACTATCTCCCATCCAGCAACGCCAGCAGCACCGACCGCGCCCGCCACGCCAGCAGGGCCGACTGCGCCGGCAGGGCCGACTGCGCCGGCAGGGCCGACTGCGCCGGCAGGGCCGGCAGGACCTATGGGACCAACCGCGCCGT
>JARIEX010000185.1 GCA_031127095.1 Gemmatimonadota bacterium | reverse complement strand
CGCGGCGACCGCCACTGCCAGTGGCGCGTCGAGTGGCGTCGCCGCTGATTCCTGTTTCGTTCCGCCGCTCGGTCGGCGGTGTCCGGTCCCTGTCATCCCGACTGCCATGCTGACCCCGTCCATGCTGCCGCGGCTGCAACGCCTCCTCGCCGACGCCGATCTCGACGGCTGGCTGCTCTACGACTTCCGCGGCACCAACGCCATCGCCTCGGGCCTCCTGGGCTTCGAGGGGCTCGTCTCGCGCCGCGTCTTTGCGCTCGTGCCGCGCGAGGGGCTGCCCATCGGGATCGCGCATGCCATCGAGCCCGGTCCGTGGGCCCAGTGGCCGTCCGAGTGGCCGCTGCGCACGTACAGTGGATGGCGCGAGCTCGAGGCCGAGGTGGCCACGCTCGTGCAGGGCAAGCGGGTGGCCATGGAGTACTCGGCCGGTGATGCGATCCCGTATCTTGACCGCGTGCCGGCGGGGGTGCTCGAACTCGTTCGCGCCTGCGGCGCGACAGTGGTGAGTTCGGGCGACCTGGTGTCGCAGGTGTATGCCACGTGGACCCCTGAGCAGCTGGCGTCGCACGAGCGGGCGGCCGAGCGCATCATGCATATCGCACACGACGCGATCGCGTTTGCGGGTGCGATGGTGGCCGCAGGGACGCCGACCGCCGAGCATGAGGTGCAGGCACGTATTCTCGAAGCGTTCGACCGCGCCGGTCTCGAAACGCACCATGGCCCGGATGTCGCGGCCAGCGAGAGCGCGGCGAATCCCCACTATGCGCCGTCGGCGAGCGCGCCGCGGCTGATTCAACGCGGGGATTCGCTGCTCATCGACCTGTGGGCGCGGGAGAAGCATGGCGGGGTGTACGCCGACCAGACCTGGATGGCCTCACTCGGTGCGCCAAGTGCGCGGCTGACCACGATCTGGGAGGCGGTGCGCGATGCGCGGGACGCGGCGCTGGCGTTGCTGACAACGCGCATCGCCGCCGGCGTGCCGGTGCGCGGCGGCGAAGCCGACGATGCGGCCCGGGCGGTGATCGTATCGCGCGGTTTCGGCGCGCAATTCTGGCATCGGACCGGTCACAGTATCGATGCGCGGGAGCTGCATGGGTCGGGGCCGCAGATCGACAATCTCGAGTCCCGCGACGATCGGCTGCTCATTCCCGGTGTCGGCTTCTCCATCGAACCGGGGGTCTACTTTCCCGGGGAAATCGGCGTGCGCAGCGAAGTGAACGCCTACGTCGGTGAATCGGCGCTGCTCGTGACGCCCGGCGTGCTGCAGCGCGACCTCATCGTGGTTTGACCACGCGGGTGCGCGCAGCGGTGATGCGACCGGTGGCATGGCGCGTAGCGAGCTGCGCGTGACGCGATGCGTGTGACACGATGCGTGTGACGCGATATGCGGTTGTGGGGCTCGGGCTTGCGGCCTGCAGCCCGCCGCCGGAGCGGGAGGCGCAGGCGCCGGCAGTCGAGGGGCGGATCGCCGATGTGGCGGTGACCGCCACCGCCGACCGCGCGACGGTGGCGGCGCGCGACGGCGGCGTGCTGTCGCTGGCCCGTGCCGCCGGCGGTCCTGACGGTACGGTGTACACGGTGTCAGTGCCCGCGACCACCGGCTTCATCGTGGGTAAGGTGGCGGGTGGCGCACCGCGTGACACCAGTATCGCGCCCACGCACGACCTCTCGGTGTGCCGCCCGTTTTCCGAGTCGCTGGTGCCGAGCCGCGACGGCGGGATCGGTAACAGTGTGGTGTGGCTCGCCGGCGTCGTGAGCGGCCCGCGCGACGACGCACCGCGGCGCGTGCGGCTAGTCCTCGACGGGTGCCGGCTCGATCCGCGCGTGTTGCGGGTCGCGGCCGGCGGCACGGTGATGATCACGTCGCGCGATGCGATGATGGCGCGCCTGCAGTTCCGCGATGTCGGGGGCGTCTCCGCCGCGCGCGGCACGGTGTTGTTCACCGACGCGGGGCAGGTGGTGCCAGCGAGCGAAGCGGCCGGTGTCCCCGGACTCGTGCAGGTCCGCGACGATCTGCATCCGTGGATCCGCGCGTATCTCGCCGTGTCCCCGCATCCGTTCGTGGCCGTCACCGGCGCCGACGGCACGTTCCGCTTTGACGGCGTTCCACCGGGGCGCTACACGCTGGTCGTGTGGCACGAGCGCTTCGGCACCACGCAGCAGCGCGTGCGGGTGGACGCGCACATCGAGACGCGGGTCGAGCTCAGGTACTGAGGTGCGCTGAGGTGCGCTGAGGTGCGCTGAGTTCGCGGCGCGGCCCGGCCACTCACGTGAGTGGGGAGTCGTGAGTGCAAGTTCGGAGTGGCGAGTCGGCGAACTGTGGTGGCGTGACCCACAACTCGAGACTTGGACTCAGAACTCCGAACTCACGTGAGTGGCCGCCCCGCACGCTCACCCGCCAACTCACCCGCCGCTCCGCGGAACTCAGCCCAGCTGATGCAACCGCGCAAACAGTCCGTCTTCGCGCGCCAGCAGTTCGTCGTGGCTGCCCGTTTCCACGATGCGTCCGTGATCCAGCACCACCACGCGGTCCGCGCGGCGGACGGTGCTGAGCCGGTGCGCGATGAGCAGCGTGGTGCGCCCCTGCAGCAGCCGCTCGAGCGCCTGCTCCACGTAGCGCTCACTCTCGGTGTCGAGGCTTGACGTGGCTTCGTCCAGAATCACGACGGCCGGATCCTTGAGGAACACGCGCGCGATCGCGATGCGCTGACGCTGTCCGCCGGACAGCTTGACGCCGCGTTCGCCGACCCGGGCATCCCACTTCTCGGGGAGCCGCTCGATGAACTCCCACGCGTGCGCCGCCTGCGCCGCCTGCAGCACCTCCGCGTCGCTCGCCCCGGGACGCGCATAGGCGATGTTCTCGCGGATCGTGCCGCTGAACAGCACCGGTTCCTGCGGCACGATGCCGATCGCTCCGCGCAGCGTGTCGAGTGCGAGGTGGCGGATGTCGATGCCATCGAGCGTGATGCGTCCCGACGTGACGTCCCAGAAGCGCGGCAGGAGGCTGGCGATGGTCGTCTTGCCGGCACCCGACCGCCCCACCAAAGCGACGACCTCCCCCGGCGCGATCGCGAGGGTGATGTCGTGGACCACGTCGGGGCCGTCCGGCTGATACCGGAACGCCACCGATTCCAGCGCCACCGCCCCGCGCACCGCTCCGGCGAACTGTTGCGGCTGCTCCGGGTCGCGCACGGTGGGTTGCGAGTCGAGCAGCTCGAACACGCGCGTGGCCGCACCGACCGCTTCCTGGAAGTTGCCGAAGAGCGAGGCAAGTGATCCCACGGCGGCCGCCACGAACAGCGCGTAGAACAGGAACGCCACCAGCGTGCCCGCCGTGAGCCGGCCCGCCAGCACCTGCGCGCCACCCTGCCACAACACCGCCGCCACCGAGCCAAAGGCGACAAAGCCCACCACGCTGAAGAACAACGCCCGGGTGCGCGCGCGCAGCACCGCGATACCCACGAGGTCGTGCAGCAGCGCCCGGAAGCGTGCCGTCTCGATCCCTTCGCGCGTAAAGCTCTGCACGGTGCGGATGGAGCCGAACGCTTCGTCGGCCATGCCCATGGCCTCGCCGATCCGGTCCTGCACCCCGGTGCTTGCCTTCCGCAGCGCCCGCCCGAAGGTGAACGCGGCCCCCACCACGACCGGCACCACGGCCAGTGTGGTCAGCGTGAGCCGCGGGTTGGTCACGAACATCATGCCGATGCCGCCGATCAGGAACAGCGTCTGGCGTGAGAGCTCGGAGATCCACGTGCTGAGCAGCGACTGCAGCAGGGCGAGATCACTGCTCAGGCGGCTGGTCAGCTCACCGGTGCGCCGCTCGGTGAAGAACGCCGGGGACAGGCGGATGAGATGCGCGAAGGTCTGCTCGCGGAGCGTGGCGATGATGCGCTCGGTGGAGGAGCTGAGCAGCAGCACCTGCACGAAGTTGGCCACGGCCTGCACGGCGAACACGCCCATCAATCCCAGCGCGATACGATCGAGGGCTCCGCGGTCTTTCAGTTCGAACGCGGCATCGAGCAGGTACCGCAGCACCGCGGGGAACACGAGCCCGGCGGCGGCCGCCACGACGAGAAAGAAGAACGCGACGAGCAGCCGTGCCGTGTACGGGCGGACCAGCGGGGCCAGCCGCGACAGCGGACGCGGCGACAGCGATCGACGCGTCCGGGTGCTCACCGCGCGAGGGCCCGGTCGACGGACATGGCGAGGAAGAGCAGGGCCAGATACAGCAGCGAGTACTTGTACACCCACCAGGCCGGTCCACTCCACGGCTGACCCGCCCGCGCTGCCATCAGCATCTTGATGATGCCACCCATCAGCAGGGCATTGAGCACGAGCGCCGACGCGAGGTACAACAGCCCGAACGCCCCGAACAGCACCGGCAGCAGCGTGAGCACGATGAGGATGACGGTGTACCACACCATCTGGTGCATGGTTTCGCGCTCACCCCACACCAGCGGCGCCATGGGCACCTTGGCGCGGCCGTAGTCCACCTGCTTGAGCAGGGCCAGCGCCCAGAAGTGCGGCGGGGTCCAGTAGAACACGATCAGAAACATGCACAGCGCCGACACATCGAGCGTACCGGTCACGGCCGCCCACCCCACCAGCGGCGGGAAGGCGCCGGCGGCACCGCCGATCACGATGTTCTGCGGCGACGAGCGCTTGAGCCAGCGCGTGTAGATGAACACGTAGAAGTAGAAGCCGGCCAGCGCGAGGCCGGCCGTGAGCACGTTCACGAAGTGCGCCAGCATCCACGTGGCGAGCGTCGCGCACGCCACGCCGAAGGCGAGCACCTGGATCGGCCACATGCGACCACTCGGGATGGGGCGCAGCCGGGTGCGTGCCATCACGTCGTCGATGTCGCGGTCGAGGTACATGTTCACCGCGTTCGCGCCGCCCGCCATGAGATAGCCGCCGATGCTCACGATGAGCACCGTGAGCCAGCCGGGCGAGCCCGCCGCGTACATCGGCGCGATCGTGGTCACCAGCAACAGCGAAATGATGCGCGGCTTGGTCAGCGAAATGAGATCGCGTGACAGCGGCGTCGGCGTCTTTTCTGGTTCCAGGGCCACGCCGGTCACGAAACCGGGGGCACAGCCCGCGAAGACACTGGAGACTGCATCATGGGGGAGCTCATAGGGGCAAGGCGCGCCAGGCGCCGACAAATACGGCCAGCAGCCCGCCGACGGGGAGCACGACCCACACGATTTCCGTGAGGCGATGCGGTGTCGGCACCTGCGACGACGTGGGCAGGTTGGGCAGCGTACGGAAGACCGCGCGCAGGATGAACAGCTGCGCGATCACGCAGGCCACGACGGCGCTCCAGAACAGCGCGGTCGTCACGGTCGGCGGAAGGGTCACGATGGGGACGGTTGAGATCACGGGTGAAAAGTAGACGGCCGCACCCCGTGCGGTACTGCGCGCGGCGTACTACCATAGCGCGCATGACCTCTCCTTCTGTTTCCTCGACGCCCCGCGGTGCCGGTTCGGACTCGGATTCCGATGCGGGCGCGGCCACCGGACTCCCGCGGCGCCTCGGATTGTGGAGTGCGATCGCCGTCCTCGTGGGCACCACGATCGGCTCCGGCATTTTCCGCTCGCCGGCGGGGATTGCCGACAAGCTCCCCGGCCCGCTCCCACTCATGGCCGTCTGGGTCACGGGCGGCATCTTCGCCCTGTGCGGGGCGCTCACGCTGGCCGAGCTTGCCGGGGCGATGCCGCGGACGGGTGGCTACTTCGTGTACATCCGTGAGGCGTGGGGGCGCCTGCCGGCGTTTCTCTACGGCTGGTCTGAGCTCACCCTGATCCGCGCCGCGGCCCTCGGGGGTATCTCCACCACCTTCGCCGAGTACCTGCTGCGCGGACTGGGCTACAACCCCGTGGTGGCGCCATACGACAGCTACGCGCACTGGATCGCGGCCGCCACCGTGGCCCTGATGGCCGTGATCAACGTGGTAGGACTCCGGTGGGGCGCGCTGGTGCAGAACTTCACCACGGTCGCCAAGTACGGCGGCCTCATGCTGATCATTCTGCTCGCCCTCATTCTGGGGCTGCCGCAGACGGGCGGTCATTTCACCCCCGCCGCGCCCCCCGGCAGCTTCTCGGTGTCGGCCTTCGGGCTGGCGCTCGTGTCGGT
>JARIEX010000042.1 GCA_031127095.1 Gemmatimonadota bacterium | reverse complement strand
ATGCAAGCTGCTTCCCGGCCGTGACTTGCGAGCACGTCCGGGCCGGACTACGTTGCAAGGCTCACCCCCATTCGGGGGGAGATCCATCGGGGAGCCTCGTCGAGGCTACGCGCGCCCAGCGAATGCAGGCGGCGCACCCGGTGCAGCAGACGTCTGGGTGCTGTAGCACGGAGCCGGAACATGCCGCGCGAGAAGATCATCCTCGGGTGCACCGAGTGTAAGAACCGCAACTACTTCGTCACGAAGAACAAGCGCCTGCATCCTGAGCGCGTTGAGTGGCAGAAGTACTGCCCGCGCTGCAACGCGCACAAGACTCATAAGGAAACGAAGTAGCCATGACGGCTCCCGTCGAGGTTTCCCGTCCGGGACTCGGCACTCGGCTCACCACGTTCTATCATGACGTGATCGCCGAGATGAAGAAGGTGACCTGGCCCGATCGCCCGCAGCTTCAGCAGGCGACGATCCAGATCATCATTTTCGTGCTGCTGCTCGGAGCGGTGATCGCCCTGGTCGATGTTGCGTTGCAGGCGCTGCTGGTGCGCCTGCCCGCGATGTTGCTCGGCCGCTGACCCCGCATATGTCCCTGTCGATGCTCGAGCACCGGTGGTACACGGTCCAGACCACGTCTGGTCACGAGAACAAAGTGCTGCGCCTGATCCAGCGGAAGATCGACATGGATCCGGCGACGCCCGAAGACCGCCTGATCCGTCAGGCGCTCGTGCCTGTGCAGGAAGTCGTGGAAATCAAGAACGGCAAGAAGGTCACGGTCGAGCGCAAGATCTTCCCGGGCTACGTGCTCGTGGAGATGGTCGCCAGCCAGGACACCTTGCACGAAGTCAGCGCCATTCAGGGCGTGATCAAGTTTGTGGGCAAGGAAAAGGAGCCGACGCCGCTGCGTGACGACGAAGTCCGTCGTCTGCTGGGGCAGACGGATCTGGCCGAGGAAGCGCCGGCACGCGAGGAGATTCCGTTCATCGTGGGCCAGGCGGTGGCGATCACGGAAGGTCCGTTCGCCGACTTCAACGGGACGGTCGAAGAAATTTTGTCCGACAAGGGCAAGGTGCGGGTGTCGGTCAGCCTGTTCGGCCGGCCGACCTCCGTCGAGCTCGACTACCTGCAGTTACGCGGGTACTGAGCTCGAGGCAGGACGTCGACACCACGCGACGGAAATGTCAGTGGGAGCACGACCGCAGCCGGATGGTCCGGCCGCGGAACTTGCGATGAGGAAGTAGCATGGCCAAGAAGGTCACTGGATTTGTCAAACTGCAGATTCCTGCAGGCAAGGCGAACCCGGCGCCCCCGGTAGGTACGGCCCTCGGTCCGCAGGGTATCAACATCATGGGCTTCTGCAAAGAGTTTAATGCTCGGACGCAGGGCGGTGATATGATCATCCCCGTCGAGGTCACGATCTACGGCGACAAGTCGTTCACCTTCATTTTGAAGACTCCGCCGGCGGCGGAACTCATCAAGAAGGAACTCGGCGTCGCGAAGGGCTCGGGTCAGCCGAACAAGGTGAAGGTGGGCACGATCACCACGGCGCAGCTGGAGAAGCTCGCCACGATCAAGATGCCCGACCTGAACTGCGATTCGATGGACAGCGCGGTCGCCATGATGGCGGGCGCGGCGCGGTCCATGGGCATTGTGGTCAAGGATTGAGTCATATGGCACAGAACGGGAAGAAGTATCGCAGCGCGAGTGAGCGCCGCGTCCTCGGAAAGGCCTATGATGCCGCCAAGGCGATCGAGATCGTCAAGCAGATGAGCTTCGCGAAGTTCGACGAGACCGTCGAAATCGCGATCCGTCTGGGCGTCGATCCGCGTCACGCCGATCAGGTGGTGCGCGGCACCGTCGTGCTCCCCGAAGGGACGGGCAAGACGATGCGGGTGCTCGTGATCGCGGCCGGCGCCAAGGTGCAGGAAGCGCAGGACGCGGGCGCCGATTATGTCGGTACCGAGTACCTCGCCAAGATCAAGGACGGGTGGCTCGACTTCGACGTGCTCATCGCCACGCCGGACCAGATGGGCCAGCTCGGCCAGCTCGGCCGCGTCCTCGGTCCGCGCGGCCTGATGCCGAACCCGAAGGCGGGCACGGTCACGTTCGACGTGGCCAAGGCCGTCAAGGAATCGAAGGGCGGTAAGATCGAATTCCGCGTCGACAAGGGCGGCAACGTGCACGCCCCGATCGGCAAGGTGTCGTTCGGTCCCGAGCAGCTCGCCACCAACCTGGCCGCACTCATGGACACCATCGTCCGCTCCAAGCCGTCCGCGGCGAAGGGCGTGTACATTCGGAACGTCGCGATCTCCAGCTCCATGGGTCCTGGCGTCACCATCGACACCACGCCGTACCGGTAAGAGGGAGACGCAACCATGAAGACGAAGCCGAAGGCTAAGAAGAATGACAAGCAGATCCTCGTCGACAGCCTGAGCGCGAAGCTCGGCTCGGCGCAGGCACTGTACTACACCGACTTCACGGGCCTGAACGTGAAGCGCATGACCGAACTCCGTCGCCGCCTGAAGAAGGCCGGCGTCGAGTACGTCGTGATCAAGAACACCCTGGCGCTCCGAGCGGTCAACGAGGCGGGTCTCGCCGGTGTGCGGCTGCACGGTCCGACCGGTGTCGTGGTGGCGCAGGATGCCATTACGGCGGCGAAGGTGCTCTCCGATTTCGCCAAGGAGAACGACCAGCGTCCGGCCGTGAAGGGCGGGATCTACGAAGGCAACGCCGTGGATGAGGCGATGGTCAAGAAGTTGGCCTCGCTCCCGACGCGCGACGAAGCCCTCTCGATCTTCGCGGGCTATCTCAACAGCATCCCGATGATGTTCGCCCTCGCGCTCGACGCACGAAAGTCGCAGCTCGAAGGCTCCAACTGAGTTCCCCAGGCGTTCGCCTGATCACACGCCCCAGCCTGCCTGGGGGAGACATACGGAGAGATGTACCATGGCTAACACGACCCTGAGCAAGGACGAGATCCTCGACGCGATCGGCGCGATGAGCGTCATCGAACTGTCGGAGCTGATCGAAACGTTCAAGACGAAGTTCAACGTCACCATCGCCGCCGTGGCGGCGGGCGGCGGCGGCGGCGCGGCCCCGGCTGCTGCTGTCGAAGAGCAGACCGAGTTTGCGGTCATCCTCAAGGAAGCGGGCGGCAAGAAGATCCAGGTCATCAAGGTCGTGCGCGAGCTGACCGGCCTGGGCCTGAAGGAAGCCAAGGACCTGGTCGATGGCGCCCCCAAGGCCGTCAAGGAAAATGTGTCCAAGGATGAAGCCGCCACGATCAAGGCCAAGCTTGAGGCCGAGGGCGCGACCGTCGAAGTCAAGTAAGGCTGACGGCCGTTCTTCGTTTTACCGTAGTTCCGTCGTTGTAACGCTCCTCCCCGGGGGGGCCGGTCACGATTTTCGTGACTGGTCCCGTCGGGGCGGAGCGATTTGCGCCTCCGGTTTCCCGGATTCGGTGCACCCCGCACGCGGGTGAGCCCCTAAGGATATGATGAACCAGATCTCGTTTGCGAAGCTCGAGACGGGCATGGATATGCCCCATCTGCTCGACATTCAGACGCGTGCCTTTGAGTCGCTGCTCCAGCTGGACGCCGCCTCGAAAGAGCGCGAAGACGTCGGCCTCGAGCGCGTTTTCAAAGACCTGTTCCCGATCTCGGACGTTCACGAGAATTTCTCGTTGGAGTTCGTCCGGTACAGCCTCGGTGAACCCAAGTACTCCGTCGCCGAGTGTATCGAGCGCGACATGACGTACTCGGCGCCGCTCAAAGCGACGCTGCAGCTGGTCATCTTCGAGGATACCGGGGACGGCAAGCGCCCCCGCAACATCATCGAAAAGGAAGTCTACCTCGGCGAGCTCCCGCTCCTGACCGAGCTGGGCACCTTCGTGATCAATGGCGCCGAACGCGTCATTGTGTCGCAGCTGCACCGTTCCCCCGGCGTCGTGTTCGAGGAGAGCACGCACCCCAACGGGCAGCGGCTGCTCTCGTCACGCATCATCCCCTTCCGGGGATCGTGGGTCGAGTTCACCGTGGACATCCACGATGTGATCTACGTCCACATCGACAAGAAGAAGAAGTTCCCCGCCACGGCGCTCCTGCGTGCGTTCGGCTACGGTGAGAACCGCGATATTCTGCGCCTGTTCTTCGCCGAGCGCGAACTCGATCTCACGATGAAGCGTGAGACGCGCACCGAACTCCGTGAGCTGCTGGGCGCCATCATCGCGGAAGACATCACGCTCGAAGGTGAGGTCACTCCCGACGACGCGCCGAAGGCGAAGACGAAGAAGGCGAAGGCCGAGCGCGAACGCGCCGAGGCCGCGCTGCTCGTGCGTGAGGGCGATGAACTGACCGAAGAAGTGCTCAACCGCCTCGTGCGGCAGGGGCTCGAAAAGGTCAAGGTGTTCGCCTCGTACACGCAGATCGACCTGCGCGACGAACAGGACGCGATCGACCGCGGTGAGCGCGAAGTGCGCCGCACGCTGGCGCGCGACGTCGTCGATGCCGACACCGGTGAAGTGGTGGCCGAAAAGGGCGCCGTCCTCGCCGATGCCATCATCAAGCGCATCCGGAAGGCCGACATCACCAAGGTGCAGGTCTTCGTCGCCTCCGGCCGTGCCGAGTCGACGCTGATCAAGAACACCCTGGCCAAGGACCCGACCAAGCACGAGGAAGAGGCGCTCAAGCAGATTTACGCGCTGCTCCGTCCGGGCGACGCGCCCAACCGCGAGACGGCCAAGCAGGCGCTCGAGCGCCTGTTCTTCTCGCCCAAGCGCTACGACCTCGGCCGCGTGGGCCGGTACAAGATCAACCAGCGTCTGCGTCTCAACACGTCGATGTCCACCACCGTGCTCACGAAGGAAGACTTCGTCGAGATCATGCGCCAGCTCGTGGAACTCCACGAGGGTCGCGGTGACGTGGACGACATCGATCAGCTGGGCAACCGTCGCATCCGCTCGGTCGGTGAACTGATCGCGAATCAGTTCTCCGTCGGCCTCTCGCGCATGGCGCGTCTGGTCAAGGAGCGCATGTCGATCAACACCGACCCCGAAAAGATCTCGCTCGACGATCTCGTCAATGCGCGGACGGTGTCGGCCGTGATCCAGGCGTTCTTCGGGTCGTCGCAGCTGTCGCAGTTCATGGACCAGACCAACCCGCTGTCCGAGTTGACCCACAAGCGCCGCCTGTCGGCCCTCGGACCCGGCGGCCTCACGCGTGAGCGTGCCGGCTTCGAAGTCCGTGACGTGCACTACTCGCAGTACGGCCGCATGTGCCCCATCGAAACGCCGGAAGGCCCGAACATCGGCCTGATCACGTCGCTCGCCTGCTACGCACGGGTGAACGACCTCGGCTTCATCGAAACGCCGTACCGGATCGTGAAGGACAGCCGGGTGACCGGCGAAATCGTGTGGCTCGACGCGAACCGCGAAGAAGACGCGATCATCGCGCAGGCCAATTCCAAGCTCAATCCCGACGGGACGTTCGTCGATGACCTCGTGCTGTCGCGTAAGCGTGGAGACCTCCCGCTCACGCCGCCGGCCGACATCGACTACATGGACGTGGCGCCGGAACAGCTCGTGTCCATCGCCGCCGCGCTCATCCCGTTCCTCGAGCACGACGACGCCAACCGCGCGCTGATGGGATCGAACATGCAGCGGCAGGCCGTGCCGCTGCTCAACCCGCGCACGCCGTTCGTCGGCACGGGTCTCGAAGCGACCGTGGCCGTCGACTCCGGTGCGGTGATCATCGCGCGCCGTCCGGGCATCGTGATCAGCGTGACGGCCGACGAGATCATCGTCGATGCCGGCCTGATCGAGGGTGCGGTCGATTCCGACCGTCCGCTCGCCCGTCTCGGCCATCTCGACCGGTACAAGCTCAAGAAGTACTGGCGCACCAACCAGGACACCGCCATCAACCAGCGCCCGCTCGTACGTATGGGCCAGAAGGTGGGCAAGGGTGAAGTCCTGGCCGACGGCGCCGCCACGGAAATGGGGCAGCTTGCGCTCGGCGCGAACGTCACGGTGGCGTTCATGCCGTGGTATGGCCACAATTTCGAAGACGCCATCGTCCTCTCCGAGCGCCTGGTGAAGTTCGACGTGTTCTCGTCGATTCACATCCAGGAACTCGAGCTGCACGTGCGCGACACCAAGCGTGGTCAGGAAGAAATCACGCGGGAAATCCCGAACGTCGCCGAGGAGTCGCTGGTCGACCTCGACGAGCGTGGCATCGTGCGCATTGGCGCCCAGGTGAAGCCGGGTGACATCCTCGTCGGCAAGATCACGCCGAAGGGTGAAACCGAGCTCTCGCCGGAAGAAAAGCTGCTCACCGCGATCTTCGGCGAAAAGGCGAAGGACGTGAAGGACAGCTCGCTCAAGGTGTCGCCGGGCATGGAAGGCGTCGTGATCGACGTGAAGATCTTCTCGCGCGTCGAAGATCAGGTCGTTGAAAAGGACCGCGGCGAGCGCATCGGTGAAGTCCGCCGCCTCGAAGGCGAGGAGAAGATCCGCGTCAACGAAGTGCGTGACATCGAACTGTCCGCGCTGCTGGCCGGTGAGACGGTGTCGCTGGCGCTCAAGGCCGGCACCGTGGAAGAGGCGATGCCAGCCGGCACCACGCTGACCCGCGAGATGATGGAGGGGCTGCGCTTTGCGACGCTCGATCTCAAGACGTTCCGCGTGGAGAGCAAGAAGGCCAACGATCGCGTCCGCGACATCATCGATGCCGCGACCGAAGAGAAGGCCCGTATCGAAGAGCGCGCCGAAGAGCGCATCGACCGCATTCTGCAGCCCGATGAGCTCCCGCCTGGCGTGATCCAGCTGGTCAAGGTGTACCTGGCCGAGAAGCGCAAGATCTCGGTTGGCGACAAGATGGCCGGACGTCACGGCAACAAGGGTATCGTGGCGCGTATCGTCCCCGAAGAAGACATGCCGTTCATGCCGAACGGCCGTCCGGTGGACATCGTGCTCAACCCGCTCGGCGTGCCGTCGCGCATGAACGTTGGACAGATTCTCGAAACCCACCTCGGGTGGGCCGCGAAGCTGCTCAACTTCTACGCCAAGACGCCGGTGTTCGAAGGCGCCAACGAGCGCGAAATCGGCCTGCTGATGAAGCTCGCCGGGCTCCGCTGGGCGCGCGAAACGCTTGAACTCGGCGCGTCGTCGTTCGACGCCACGCCGCAGGATGTGCGTCACCTGCTCTCCGACATCAAGCCGGACCGTCGTCTGCCGGACAAGGTCGAGTTGCTGGGCGATGCCAACCTGAACGACCTCGCGATGAAGGCCATGTCGGCCGAAACGAAGTCGCTGTTCAGCCGCGTCAAGGAGTTCGTTGCGCAGGGTGCCCGCACGGTGGCCGCGCGTGAAATCGAAGGCGTGCGCGCGTCGCTGGCGATCCATCAGACGGCGGATGCCGAGATCACCGGTGATCTTGCGGCGGCCATTGCGACGCTCGAGGCCGAAGCGGCCATGAGCCCCGTGGAAACGCTGCAGCGTATCGGACAGCCGGCCCTCGCGGCCGTGCTGGCCGGCGGGAAGGATGTCGATGTGGATGCGGCCGGTTCAGAGCTCATTCGCTTGGCGGGCCTCACGCCCACCGGCAAGGTGCGGCTGCGCGATGGCCGGACGGGCGAAACGTTCAACGCCCCCGTCACGGTCGGCGAGATCTACGTGCTGAAGCTCAGCCACTTGGTTGACGACAAGATTCACGCGCGCTCAATCGGACCGTACTCGCTCGTCACGCAGCAGCCGCTGGCGGGTAAGGCGCAGTTCGGTGGACAGCGCTTCGGAGAAATGGAAGTGTGGGCGCTCGAGGCGTACGGCGCGGCGCACACGCTGCAGGAGATCCTGACGGTCAAGTCGGACGACGTGAACGGCCGGAGCCGTGTCTACGAGGCGATCGTGAAGGGTCAGAACCTGCCGGAGCCGGGTATTCCGGAGTCGTTCAACGTGCTGGTGAAGGAACTGCAGGCGTTGGGTATCAAGGTCACGCTCGGCGCCAGCGATGGCGGTGGTGGCGGCTTGATGGACGCCGGCGGCAACGGTAACGGCGGGGAGGAATAACCATGATCGACTTCCGCAGCTCGCGCGAAGCCCGCGCGTCCGCGTTTGACTACATGTCGGTCCGTATCGCCTCACCCGAGGAGATTCGCGGACCCAAGGACCCCAAGGAGCGTGAACGGCTGGAAATGGCCGGCTTGCGCACCTGGTGGTCGTGGGGCGAAGTCACCAAGCCCGAAACCATCAACTACCGCTCGTTCAAGCCCGAGAAGGACGGCTTGTTCTGCGAGCGTATTTTCGGTCCCGTCAAGGACTGGGAATGCCATTGCGGGAAGTACAAGCGCATCCGCTATCGCGGCGTGATCTGTGACCGGTGCGGCGTGGAAGTCACGCTCAGCAAGGTCCGGCGCGAGCGCATGGGTCACATCGAACTGGCGGTGCCGGTCGCGCACATCTGGTTCTTCAAGACCCTGCCGTCCCCGATGGGCAACCTGCTCGACGTCACGCTGCGTGACCTCGAGAAGGTGATCTACTATTCGAATTACATCGTCATCGATCCGGGCTCGCAGGAAGTGCGTGAGCGCCAGCTGCTCGACGAAGACGAGTATCTGCAGCTGCGCCAGAAAGCGAAGGCCGAGGGCGACGCCGCGTTCCAGTGCGACATCGGCGCACCGGCTGTGCGTGAACTGCTCAAGCGTCTCGACGTCGACAAGACGGCCGAGGAGCTACGTGCGTCCGTGGTGGGCGAGACGTCGCAGCACCGCAAGAAGCAGATGCTGAAGCGCCTCAAGATCGTCGATGCGTTCCGCACCAGCGGCGAGGGCGGGGAAATCCGCAACCGTCCGGAGTGGATGATCCTCGACGTGATTCCGGTGATCCCGCCCGACCTGCGGCCGCTCGTGCCGCTCGACGGCGGACGCTTCGCCACGTCCGACCTGAACGACCTGTACCGTCGCGTCATCAACCGTAACAACCGTCTCCAGAAGCTCATCTCGCATCGCGCGCCGGAAGTCATCCTGCGCAACGAAAAGCGAATGCTGCAGGAAGCGGTGGACGCGTTGTTCGACAACGGCCGCCGCTCCAAGGCCATTCGTGGCCGTGGCAAGCGTCCGCTCAAGTCGCTGTCCGACATGCTCAAGGGCAAGCAGGGCCGGTTCCGTCAGAACCTGCTCGGCAAGCGCGTGGACTACTCGGGCCGTTCGGTCATCGTCGTGGGTCCCGAGCTCAAGCTGCACCAGTGCGGCCTGCCGAAGGCCATGGCGCTCGAACTGTTCAAGCCGTTCATCATCCACAAGCTGGTGGAAAGCGGAGAAGCCGAAACGGTCAAGCGCGCCAAGAAGATCGTGGAGCGCGAGAACGCGATGGTCTTCGAAGTCCTCGAAGGCATCATCCGCGATCACCCGGTGCTGCTCAATCGCGCGCCGACGCTTCACCGTCTGGGTATCCAGGCGTTCGAGCCCGTGCTCGTGGAAGGCAAGGCCATCCGTATTCACCCCCTCGTTTGCGCGGCGTTCAACGCCGACTTCGACGGTGACCAGATGGCCGTGCACGTGCCGCTCTCGTTCGAGGCACAGATCGAAGCGCGTGTGCTGATGCTGTCGTCGAACAACATCCTGAAGCCGTCCGATGGACGCCCGGTGGCCGAGCCCTCACAGGACATCGTGCTGGGATGCTACGTGGCGACCAAGGCGCCGACTGGGTTCGACACGGTGACCATGAAGGATCCGGTCGCGGTGGCGAAGCTCCCGTCGATGACCACGCTCGCGGAAGTCGAAATGGCGATCGCGAACGGCCGTGCCACGTATCAGACGCCGATCCGGTGGCTCGACCGCACCGACGAAGGCGTGACGTGGATTCCCACGACCACGGGACGCGTGCTGTTCAACGCGATCGTGCCGAAGGGGCTGCCGTTCCTGAACAAGGACATGAAGAAGAAGGTGCTGGGCGAACTCGTGTTCCAGAGCTACCGCAACGCCGGATTGGCGGAGACGGTGGCGCTGCTCGACCGCCTGAAGGAGTTCGGCTTCCGCAACGCCACGCGCGGCGGTGTCTCCATCGGTATCGAAGACCTGCACATCCCGAAGGAAAAGGAAACGTTGCTGAAGGAAGCGTCGGAGCGTGTCGAGCGCTTCCAGCGCGCCTATGCGACGGGCAACATCACGAACGGTGAGCGCTACAATAAGGTCATCGATACGTGGACGCATGCGAACACGGACGTCGCCGACGCCATGGTCAAGACCATGCGCGAATCGCAGGGCGGCTTCAACCCCGTGTTCATGATGTTCGACTCGGGCTCTCGTGGCTCGCGCGACCAGATCCGTCAGCTGGCCGGTATGCGCGGCCTGATGGCCAAGCCGCAGAAGAAGCTCACGGGTGGTATCGGCGAAATCATCGAAAATCCGATCAAGTCGAACTTCCGTGAAGGGTTGTCGGTGCTCGAGTACTTCTCGTCCACGCACGGCGCCCGTAAGGGTCTGGCCGACACGGCACTCAAGACGGCCGACGCCGGTTACCTCACGCGTCGACTGGTCGACGTGGCGCAGGACATGACGATCCAGGAAGAGGATTGCGGGACGATCCTCGGCCTCGACACGGCGGCGCTGAAGGAAGGCGAAGACGTGATCGAGCCGCTGGCCGAGCGTCTCGTTGGCAACGTGGCGGCCGAGGACATCCTCGATCCCATGGAACGCGACGAGGCCGGACGTCCGCGCATGCTGGCGGAAGCCGGCACGCTGATCTCGGAAGAGACGGCGCAGATGATCGAAGACTCGGGCATCGAAACGGTGAAGATCCGTTCCGTGCTCACCTGTGAAGCGAAGCGCGGCCTGTGCCGCATGTGCTACGGCCGGAACCTGGCCACCATGCAGATGGTGGATCTGGGCGAAGCGGTCGGCATCATCGCGGCGCAGTCCATCGGCGAGCCGGGCACGCAGCTGACGCTCCGTACCTTCCACGTCGGTGGTACGGCCTCGCGTATCGCCGAGCAGACGATCAAACGCGTGAAGTACGACGGCGACATCGTCGAGTACGGCGATCGCCTCGTGTACGTCATCAACAAGGACGGGGACAGCATCGTCACGTCGTACGAAGGCGACGTGAACATCAAGTCGGCGAAGGATGGACACGTGCTCGCACGCGTTCAGGTGCCGCTCGGTGCCACGATGCTCGTGCCGAACGGTGGCAAGCTGGTGCGCGATGAAGACCGTCGCGATGCCCGCCTGTTCTCCTGGGACCCGTACACCAACCCGATTATCGCCGACGTCGAGGGCACGATTCGCTTCGTGGACCTCGTCGAAGATGAGTCGTTGTCGGAAGAGCTCGACGAGCTGACCGGTCTGCGTCAGCGCGTCGTGATCGAAGACCGCGAGAAGAAGCTCCACCCGCACATCGAGATCTGGCAGTCCAAGGGCGGCAAGGAGAAGCGCGTGCGCGACTTCATCCTGCCCGTGGGCGCCATCATCACGATCGAGGATGGGCAGGAAATCACGGCCGGTCTCACGATCGCCAAGGTCAGCCGCGAGGCGTACAAGACGCGCGACATCACGGGCGGTCTGCCGCGTGTTGCCGAACTGTTCGAAGCGCGCCGTCCGAAGGATCCGGCCACGATCTCCGAGATCGACGGCTTTGTCCGCTTCGGCGAGATCAAGCGTGGCAAGCGCGAGGTGTTCGTGCGCCCCGCCAGCATCGAGAACGGTCAATGGATCGTCGACGAAGCGCAGGCGGAGCAGGTGTACGAAGTGCCGTCGGGCAAGCATTTGCGTGTGCACGAGGGCGACCGCGTGCGCGCCGGCGACCGTATCTCGGAAGGACCGGTCAACCCGCACGACATTCTGCGCATCAAGGGACCGCGTGCGGTGCAGGAGTATCTGCTCAACGAAGTGCAGGAGGTCTATCGCCTGCAGGGCGTGAAGATCAACGACAAGCACATCGGCGTGATCGTGAAGCAGATGCTGCAGAAGGTGCGGATCGTGGAGTCGGGCGACACCGAGATGCTGGAAGCCGAGCATGTCGATCGCGCGGCGTTCCGCGAAGCCAACGATGCGGCCAAGAAGGCGAAGATCCGTCCGGCAACGGCGGAACCGCTCCTCCTCGGCATCACCAAGGCCTCGCTCACCACACAGTCGTTCGTGTCGGCGGCTTCCTTCCAGGAAACCACCCGTGTCCTCACCGACGCGGCCATCCGTGGCTCGCGCGACGACTTGCTCGGTCTCAAGGAGAACATCATCATCGGCCACCTCATCCCGGCCGGTACGGGTATGTACCGGTATCAGGAAGTGGACGTCGAGTCGGATGCGATCCCCGAGCCGGAGCCGCTGCCGGAAGCGTTGGAGCCGAACTTCGAGGCACTGCTGCCGTCGTTCGAGCCGAGCGCGTTTACGATGCCGGATCTGGAGTAGTCCCGTTTAGGGATGTGAAAAGGGCGGGACCTTAGGGTCCCGCCTTTTTTGCATCTGACGACTCAAAACCCAGTACTCAGTGGTCTGAATTCTGGCGTCAGACTGGGTATAGTGGTCGGAATTCAGCAACGACAGTCCGTAGTGCCGAGCTGGTTTTCTAGTCGACACTCTGCAGGCGTTTGCGCAATCCGTACAGCATCATGCGGATTTCACGGCACTCATCGAGGAGTGGGTCGATCTCGCTTTCGAACAGTGTCAGCGCTTGCGCGAGGAGCATCTGTTGCTCCACTTCGTTGGCGGAGCCGATCGCGTATCCGACAAATTGTGCGAATTCAGCACGACTGTCTTTCCCCGCACCCTCCGCAATGTTGAGCGGAATCGACATCGATGCGCGGAGCATTTGGTTGCGCAGGCCGGGCGACGCTCTGCCGATGAGTCGCTCCCGCCGCTCCACCGCGCGATGCAGGTCGACCGCAAACGTGCGCGCTCGCGCGAGCACGAGGAGGTTATTCGGATTGTTCGGCATTGGGCGAGCATACACCACCCGCCGCCCACTGCGTGACCATTCGTACGCACGCGATACCATCCTCACGCACCATCAAACCCGCTCGGTACTGCGGACTGTCGTTGCTGAACGCTGACCACTATACCCAGTCTAAAACCAGAACTCAGAACTCAGAACACTGAGTCGCGAGTCGCCAGTCGCGAGTAATCAGTGGCGCGTCAGTCCGGCTGCATCCCCCGCGGCCTCCGCCCCCTATTCACTTTCGCCGTATCCAGCCACGCGTTCACCTGCTTCGCCGCCAGCGGGAATGCCTGCTTCGGATCGGCGACCGGTGCCATCGATTCCGACATCCGCGAGAAACGTCCCGATCGGACATCGGTGAAGGTGGTGAGTACCACCACGGAATCCCCCCGCGTGCTGACCATGCCGCTCACGACGTAGTCTGCACGCAGCCCCCATCCCACGCTCATCCGGTCGGGCATGGCGCGCATGGCACGCTCGGTGACCGAGTCGGTGACCACGTCGTACCGGTCGGCGGGAAGCGCCGCCCGGACGTCCGGTGCGACGGCGCGCGAGATCGCAGAAAACTCGCGTTTGCCGGTCGCGTTGGCGAAGGACGTCACCACGACGCGGACCCGACCATCGGTGGGCGGTGCCAACATGGGCGTCAACGTGGTCGGCGCGCGCGGGACATCGATGCGCGCGGTTTGCGGCAGGCGTCGCATGGCACTGTCCATCTGCAGCAGCGCGCGCGCCATCGAGTCGGCGAAGATCCGGCCGACCTCGGCGAGCAGCTGCTCGCGGTTGACCGTGGTGGCGGTGCCGTTCGCGCGCTGGAGCTGGAGCTGCGCATCGCGAGCGGGTGCAGAAATGGTGGGCTGCGCGCCGCCGGGTGCTTGGGTGGCGGTGGGGGTCGTGCTGCGACGCACGGCGGCGGTACGGGCCTCCCGTGTGTTGACCGCGGCGGCAATCGCCAGGGACTCGGCGTGGCTGATCACCACCGGGACCGGCACCAAGGCGGCGCGGTCGGACAGGTCGCGGTAGACGGTGTCGACGTGGGGTGCGGCCGACTCCGGGGGCACCACGGACATCGTGCGCGACCGATCTCCGCCCGGGCCCGCATCGCGCGCGTCGGGCATCGAATCGCCCGACGCCGTGGATGCCTGCCCCCGCGAGCCCTGTGCGCCTTGCAGGGCCACGTACGACGCCACGGCGACCACGATACCACCCGCCAGCAGGGCGGCGCGCGCCGCGACGGCTCGGCGCGCCACCGGCACCGATCGTGCGGGGGCGCTCGACATGGGCGGCAGCGCTTCCAGTGCCGCGAGCAGGGCACGCGCGGTGGCCGGACGCTTGGCGGCGTCCTTCTCGAGGCAGCGCATGATCAGCGCCGACAGCGGCTGGGGAATGTCGGCGACTGACAGGTGCGGTGCGGCCGGCATCTGGGTGAGTTGCGCGGCCAGCGTGGCCTGCGGCGAGGCGCCAGTGAAGGGCGAGCGGCCCGTGAGCAGTTCATACGCCACCAGGCCGACGCCATAGATATCGACCCGGTGATCGGCGGCCGGATCGGCGGCCAGTTGCTCGGGCGCCATGTAGGCTGGGGTGCCGATGGCCATGCCCGTCGTGGTACTGCCATGGACGGGAATCGCGAGACTGAGCGCCTTCGCCACGCCGAAGTCGGACACGAGCGCGTGCACGCCCGACGTGAGAATATTGTCCGGCTTGATGTCGCGGTGCACGATGCCGCGTTCATGCGCGTAGGCGAGCGCATCGACCACGTCGTGCAGAATACGCACGACATCGCGCGGCGGGAGCCGCTGCACGGCATCGAGCGTACCGCGCAGCGATTCGCCTTCGATGTACGGCATCGAGAACCAGAGCAGTCCGTCATCGTCGCCGGCTGACAGCAGCGGCACGATGTGCGGATGCTGCAGCCGGGCCGCCAGCTGGATTTCGCGGCGGAAGCGTTCCACGTTGATGCCGGCCGCCAGTTCAGGGGGGAGCACCTTCACGACGACGCGGCGCTGCAGTGCGCGCTCGGTGGCCACGAACACCCGGGACATGCCGGCGCCGCCGAGCTCCCGTTCAATCAGGAAATCGGCGTCGAGGGCGCGCTGGAGTCTGGCTTGGAAGTCGCTCACGGGAAACTCTCGGAAAACCAGTGGGCCCGCGTGGACGCCGTACGTCGCCCTCCATTCTACCACCAGCGGCGACGCGGGGCCGTATTGGCGCGCCTTCCTACCCTCAGGTACGTTACCCCGATCCCGCTGTTAAGACCCCCGTTCACGGCGGCAGCCATGCTGCGGAGCGCTCCATGTTGACGTCGACCGTTGTGCGTGCCGTATGCTGTGATGCCCAGCGGGGGCTCATGGCGCTGTCTTTGACGTTCGTGCTCGGTGGCGCGGTGGGCTGCGCGAGCACGTCCGCCAGCCGGAGCGGAGACTTTGGCGGGAGCGGCGTCCAGACGGCGGTGCTCCAGAACGCCCAGGGGGCGGCGACCGGGATCACCATGGTGTCGACGACCGAGGTGAATAGCGCCCTCATCAACGCTCCCGTGGACAAGGCCTGGGCGGCGCTGCAGGAGGCGTACACGACCTTGAGCATCCCCGTGACGGAGTTGAACCAGCAGGCGCGGACGATCGGGAATAGCGCCTATCGTGTCCGTCGACGGATCGGCGATGTGCCGACGATGCGCGCGCTGGATTGCGGGGGCGACTCGGGAATGCCGAACGCCGAGACGTATCAGCTGCTGCTTACGGTGAAATCGCGTGTCATCCCCAGCGACGCCGGTGGGAGCGTCGTGCAGACCACGCTCGAGGGGACCGGGAAAAACGCCACCACGGCGGCCAGTAGCGACGTGCGCTGCGCGTCGATGGGTGCGCTGGAGAAGCGGATCGTCGACCTCGTCAAGGCCAAGGTCGCCGCCAGGTAAGTCGCACTTGGCGTCCAGCCCCCGTTGACCCACCCGCCGAGCAGGACTAAGCTTAGGGTTCTGTTCCGTGCCGCCGCAGCCTCGGGTCATTCCGGTCGCGGCGATCCACGTAGATGTCGGAGTACGAACACCCGGCCGGTCAGGCCGTCCGGGCAACCATCCTAGAATGCCTACGATCAATCAGCTGGTCCGCCGTGCCCGCAAGGACGTGGTGGAGAAGTCCAAGGCGCCCGCGCTCAAGAGCAATCCGTTCAAGCGTGGCGTGTGCACCCGCGTCTACACCACGACGCCCAAGAAGCCCAACTCGGCGCTGCGCAAAGTTGCGCGTGTTCGTCTCACGAACCAGCTCGAAGTCACGGCGTACATCCCCGGCGAAGGACACAACCTGCAGGAGCACTCGATCGTGCTCGTGCGTGGTGGTCGAGTGAAGGATCTTCCGGGCGTGCGCTATCACATCGTGCGCGGCACGCTTGACGCATCGGGCGTCAACGGCCGTAACCAGAGCCGTTCGAAGTACGGCACCAAGCGTCCCAAGAAGGGCGCCGCGGCTGCTGCAGCCGCCAAGGGAGGTAAGAAGAAGTGAGTCGCCGCAAAAGCGCTGTCAAGCGCACCATCCTTCCTGACGCACGCTACGACAGCCAGACCGTCTCGAAGTTCATCAACAACCTGATGATTCAGGGTAAGAAGTCCACCGCCGAAGGCATCTTCTACGGCGCGATGGACATCGTGGAAGCGAAGACCAGTCAGCCGGGCGTGGGTGTGTTCAAGCAGGCGTTGAACAACCTCAAGCCGGTGGTCGAAGTGAAGAGCCGCCGCGTTGGCGGTGCCACGTACCAGGTGCCGGTCGAGGTCCGTCAGGACCGTCGTTCTGCCCTCGCGATGCGTTGGCTCATCGGGTATTCGCGCGACCGCAACGAGAAGTCGATGGCTGAGAAGCTGGCGGCTGAAGTGCTCGCGGCGAGCCGTGGCGAAGGCAATGCGATCAAGAAGAAAGAAGACACGCATCGCATGGCCGAAGCCAACAAGGCTTTCGCGCACTACCGCTGGTAGTTCCGGAGCACCGGAGACGAGGAAGGCCCCTGCGACACACGTGTCGCAGGGGCCTTCCTCGTTCACCAGACCCACCGAACGCGTTAGTGCGTGGTCTTGCCGTCTTCCGCGGCCATGACCGCACCGTAGACCACGGCACCGGGCAGGAGGCGGATCGTTGGGGCACTGACGGTAGTGCGCACCGTGGCGGACCCGACGACGGCGGCTTCGATGGCGACGGCAAATTCCGAGATGATCGGACCGCCCACACGGGCGCCGCTCCGGATCATGACGCGCGCCCGGGCGGCGCACGAGCCCGTGACGATGGCCCCCGCCTGGACTTCCAGTGCGCCGTGCGCCTTCAGCGAGCCCGTCACGCGCGCGCCGGATTGCACGACTACGTCGCCGGTGGCAATGACCGATCCGACGAGCGCACAGCCGGCGGGGATCGTGAGGTCTCCGTACACCCGCCAGTAGTTCGGCCCCATCGAATCCGCATTGCCGGGTTCGAACCGCTCATACACCCCCGTCGTCGCGGGGGGCACATCGGCCGCACCGGCACCGACGACGCGGATGATGCCCGCCTCCATCCGTTGGAACGTCACGTCAGGGGCGAGTGTGATCTGCCGATCCGACGTGGCCCGGCCGATCAGCTGCGATCCCTCGCCCACGTCGAGGATCCCGCGTGCGTGCACCCATCGCAGTACGGTAGACCGGGGGCCGAGCGTCACGTCGCGCTGCCCGAGTAAGGCCCGATAGGACACCGACGCGCTGCCGTTCAGGGTAAGGCGCGCCAAGCACTCGCTGGACAGCTCGGCCCCCTCCGGAAGCGGCGAGCTGTCCATGAGGACCACCACCTCACGAATGGGCTTCTTGTCGGCGCGAATCGGGCTCGCCTGCGAATGCGCCCGTACCGCGGAACCGTCGGCGAGCCGGGGCGGAACCATCGTCCCCAGCAGCCCTTCCTCCATGGCACGTCTGGCGAAGGATTCCGCGAAGAAGGTGAGCTGTCCCGCGTCATTCCCGACGGCATTCAACGGGGCGGCATCGCGTGGCCGCAGCAGTTCGCTGAACGCAGGAATGAGCGGCAGCGCCATCCACGCCAGCATCGCCACCAATAACAGGCCGAAGGCCACTTCGGGTGGCAGCGTCATGCGGAGGCTCCCGGTGCGGAGCCCGTGCCCTTGCCGTTGTTGCTACGTACGGCGCGGTGCCGTTCGGTCTTCTGCCACTCCATGGGCTGCCCGCGCAGCCAGGAGGCGCGGGAGAGTGCGGCGCGGCCCACGGCGAACGTGCTCACGAGAAATCCGAGAAAGAGAAACGGCAGCATCCGAATGCGCTCGCGCGATCCGTCGAGACGACTGGCGGCGGCGACCTGAAAGAAGGCCGCGAAGTTGCCCACCGTATTGAACGACGCAATCGCCAGCACGGTGACGCGCCCCCATGCCGGCGGGTAGCCGACATAAAACAAGGTGATCGTGCAGATCCACCCGATCATCAGTACGATCGGCACCATGAACACCCCCAACAGCAGCACGCCGTCGACCACTTGCAGCGTGGGCAGTGCCCGGCGATTGCGGATGAGTTGGAAGACGTACCGGCGCAACGCCTGATTGTGGCCTTTAGCCCACCGCTTGATCTGGCGGATGCGCGACTCCCACGTCTCCGGCACCTCTTCGTAGCACTCGGAGCGGTTCTGGTACACCACATCCCAGCCGTTCACGACGAGGCGTACGGTCAGATCCGTGTCCTCGGCGAGCGAGTCGGCCCGCCAACCACCGACGTGATCGAGCGCGGCACGCCGGACGCCGCCGACGGTCCCGCCGTATTGCGGCACGAGGCGCAGGTTCATGCGTGCTTGCTGATCGACCTGATAGCCACCGGCCCGCTCGAGATCGAGCATGCGGGTGAGCAGCGAGAGTCCCACATTGAGCGGGACGACCCGGCCCATCACGGCGCCGACTTCGGGGTCGAAGAACGGCGAGACCAGCTGCTTGAGGAGCCGTTGTCCGGGGATGTAGTCGGCATCGAAGACGAGGTGAATCTCGCCTTGATGCATCGCCATGGCCTCCGCAAGCGCCGCCGCCTTGCCGGGGGTGCCGCCATCACGGAGGAAGGGGACGATCAGGTCCGGGTAGTTCGCGGCGTACTCGAGGAGAATGGCGCGCGTGTCGTCTTCCGAGCGGTCATCGATGGGAACGATGCGCAGCCGTTCGAGCGGGTAGTCGCAGGTAAGCAGCGCGTCCATGGAATCGCGCACCACGCGGGATTCATTGTGCGCGGGCACGAAGACGATCAGCGACGGCCAATCGGCCTGCATGATGTCGACGAAGGGCTGGCGATGCCGGCCGAAGAGCCGGTTGAGGGTGAAGAAGTAGTGCCGCAGGGTATAGATGGCGAGCACGATGATGCAGAACCACAGACCGACATTGGCCAGCGAGACGATGGTCATACCTGGCCCCCGTCCCGGCCGTTCGCGGGACCCGAGGGAATCGACGGGCTGCCGAATGAGGGGGTGATGGCACGCACCGAGGAGGGTGTCGGGCGGGCGCGGTTCAGCATACGGGCGGCAGAGGCCGGCGGACGTCGATCGGCGGCGTCGAGCGGCCCGTCGGAGCGCCAGCTCATGCCCCAGCCATACAACGCCACGTAGACGAAGACGTCGAGCAGCACGCCGAACACCAGGAACAGGATCGGCAGCGCGAGCAGGGAAAACCGATGGAGCAGCCACGCATGCACCGTGGCTTGCAGCGGGAGCAGCACGGCCAAGTGGCCGAGCAGCATCAGGGCCATCGCGGCCTTCTGCCAGAGTTGGAAATCGAAGATGTAGAAGGTGAACGCGACCAGAAAGGGCGCGAGCAGCAGGATCACCACGCCACAGACGAGCAGCCCGTTGATGTAGTCCGGCAGGTTGTAGGCAAACGGCGGCGTCGCGAAGGTGAACCACAGCTGCGCGGTGAGCTGCAGGACGGCCAGCGCGCGGGCCAGATACGCGAATGGGGTGAATCGTCCCCGCAGGAGCGATCCCGCCAGCGCGAGCAGTAGCGTGACGAGCCATCCCCCCTGCAGCTGTCCCGCTGTGGGCCAGCCGGCCGTGGCCGTGAAGAACGGCACGGCGGTTGTCGCCATACCCAAGTCGATGACCCGGGTGGTCACGGCGCCGGTGAGACCGAGCGGCTGCTGGACCACCGTAAAAAAGGCACGCCACCGCGCCATAAGCGGGTCGAGGAACAACAACATCACGGTGGCGAACATCACGGGCAGCACGATCACGTCGATCACGAGCGTCCAGGAGAGCTCGAGGCCGATCATGGCGCGGTGCGGCGCGATCTTGCCACCCCGAAAGCCGCGGTTACTCAGCGGCTCTGTGCGGCGCGAAAGCTTTCCAGTGATCCGTGACATTTAGCGGGTGCTCGACAAGGCCATGCAACCATGGCCACGAGAGACCGGGTGCGCGTCAGGCTCCTGAGCGGAGGCGGTCGATCTACCAGTATCGTGCGACACCGAGCGTGACTCCTGACCGAGCGTAGAAGGGATTTTGGTACCAGTCAGCCTGAAGGCTCAGCGCCAGCGACGTGGTGACCTTTTCGCGCCAGGAGAGCGCCGCATCTTGCGAGTGAAACTGCCGAAGCGTGGTACCCGTGCGTATCACCTGCCAGCCTTCGGTCCCGCCGCCTAGCCGGAGAGAGAACGAGCGCCGTGCCGAGGGGGTCCACATGGTGGTGTTTGTGAATCGGTGCGACCGCACATTGCCCGGCCGACTGATGTTGTAGCGTACCCCCACATCGATCACAATCGCCCGCGGGGTGTACCACGCAAGCGAGGCGACGCCTGCCATGTCAGAGAGCTCAGTAACCGACTTGACATACGAAAGTCCGACGGTCGTCTGCCACGCCTTCGTCGCACCGAGTCGCAGCCCCACTGCACCATCGACGCGCCCGCGGGGCATGATGGCGGCTCCGCTGCCAACGTTGGCACCGATCATCTGAAAAATCCGGCTAGTCCAGTCGTGTCGCTGTGTTGTCCCGACTTGAAGCCCACGCTCGCCGAAGGCGCGCAGGGCGAGCGCATCCACGTACCACGTGTCGCGGGTGCCCGGCTGCACGGCGCGTACGTAGACGCCGCTCCAGTCACCGTATCCGTTGGTAACCGACTGCGCCAGCGCGTTGGCCTCAATCGACCGTCCCGGGAATCCGCCCGCCATCGGCGCCTGCGCCGACAGGGCAAGCGGAATTCCGACCGCCAGCAGCGGAACCGCCATGGCGGTCCGGAGCATTCTACGTAGCATGCGAGAGCCGCTCGAGGGTGGCGTTCACCTGATCACGATCCAGCCGTCGTGGACCGCTTCGTGCCTGTGGATGTCGGAGCGCGGCGTCCACCACTTCCGTGATCCGAATCGCGGCCCGCCCGTCCCCGAACGGATTCTCCCCCGACGTCCGCCTCGCGTAGAGTTGCGCATCGGTGATCAGCGCGGTCGCTCGCGTAAGGATGACCGTCGCATCTGTACCCACCAGTTCACCGAATCCAGCCTGGATGCATTCCGGGCGCTCGGTGGTGTCACGAAGAATCAGAATCGGCTTTTTGAACGACGGGACTTCCTCCTGAATTCCACCGGAGTCCGACAGCACGAGATAGACCCGTCGCATGACCTCAAGCAGGTCCGGGTAGGGCAAGGGGTCGAGCAGATGAATCCGCTCGTGATTGGCGAGACGCCGGTACACCACCTCTTTCACTTTCGGGTTCAGGTGGACGGGGAAGACGATTTCCACGTCGTGCATCTTGACGATCGCTTCCAGTGCGCCGCAAATCTCCTCGAGGTGCTCGCCCATGGATTCGCGGCGGTGCACGGTCGTGAGCAGCACCTTACGATCCGACCAGTTCACGCGATTCAGCGCGGGCGTTTCAAAGTGGTCCTGCGGTGCAACCATCTGGAGCGCATCCACGACAGTGTTGCCCGTGACGAAAATGTCCGTTTCGGGGATCCCCTCCGACACCAGATTGGTACGCGCCTCCTCTGTGGGGGCGAAGTGAATGTTCGCCGTGCAGGTTGCGATCCGCCGGTTCACCTCTTCGGGGAACGGACTACTCAGATCGAACGAGCGCAATCCGGCCTCAATGTGCCCGATCGGGATTCCCTGGTAAAACGCGGCGAGTGACGCAGCGGACACCGTGGAAGTGTCCCCCTGCACCAACAGGAAGTGTGGCTGTTTCTCGAGAAAGCATTCCGTGAGCGCCTGCAGGGCACGCGAGGTGAACACGCCAAGGTTCTGTCCGTTCTGCATCAAACCAAGGTCGACGTCCGGGACAATGCCGAACACATCGAGCGCCTGTTTGAGCATCTCGCGGTGCTGTGTGGTGGCGACCACCAGCGGCTCGAGACGCGGGTGGTCGCGCATCGCGGCGACCACGGGTGCCATCTTGATCGCCTCTGGCCTGGTGCCGATCACAAGGCAGACGCGGTGACGGTCGCCGGAACGGGACATGTGACTCTCGTGGAGATGATGGTACGCCGGCAGCGGCCGACGATGCGGCGAGCGCCGCCTCGCCCGTGCGGTGCGCCGGGTGGTACACTACCGACGACCCAGCGTCCACGAGGACACCGCAGACCGTGACGCACAAAAACGGGCGACACCCGTTGCTTCGGATCGCCCGTTCAATATGCACCACGACCCCACTGCCCGTCAGTGCGCGATCGAGTGAGCCGCCGACCCCTCGCGTGATCGGGCGCTGGATCGGTGGATGGAAATCAGACCGACGGGCGCCGCCGACGGAGGGCGGAAAGGCCAAGGGCGGCGAGGCCAGCCCCCATCAAGAGCCACGAGGACGGCTCGGGGACTACGTCGAAGTTTGCATCAACCGCCAGTGCGTCGGAGTTGAAGCCCATGCGCACGTTATCGACGTAAGCGTCGTACTCGAGAGGCCACTGGCTCCCCAGCCCCACCGCGATGCCGATCACATCGACATCCGCCCCGAACAGGCAGCCCGTCTCCCCAAAGAGTCCGCCGGTGTTCCCCGACTGCACACCGCCCGACCAGAAGCTCAGCGCATCGTTGCAGGTCGCGCTCGGCGTCGAGACTGATGCCGGTGCCTGCGAGGGAGGCCGAATGTACCAGAAATTGTCATTCTGCATCCCGGTCTGCGCGACCCACTGTTCAACCGGCGTCCAGTTGTCGTCGGGATTCGCGTTCTCGCCCAAGCGAGCCTTGTTGTAATAGCCCTCCCATACCAATTCGCTCAGTCTGACCTCGGCGCCTCGCGTCTCGCGCAGCTGCACGCGCACGACCGGAGTCTTATAGCGCCAGTCAATCGGGTTGATCGGCTGGTCGGCGGTGCCCGAGGACCCCGGTGCAGCGTCCCACCCTTCGGTTGCGGACCGGAACCAGTCGAAGGACAGGGCGCTGAGTTCACTCAGCTTGCCGAAGCTGCTGTTCTGCTGGGCCATTAAATAGTAGAATGCCCAGCCGGGATATCCCGAGGCGGTATTCCCCGCGCCATCCACGTTGAGGTGTAGCGAACCAGCGCCAACGTTCCCGAATCCCGAACTGCAGGCACCAGAGACCGCCAACCCACATGGCTTCGCCGCGGTGACTTCCGCGGTTGCGGCGATCACGTTGGGGGTCCAGTTGACCGGAGCACCCGCCAGTACGACCCCGTTGGCACCGACCACCTGACCGCCCTGCGCAGAAAGCGCGAGCGGTAACAAGGCGGCGACGCAGGCAACACTTAATAGACGCACGGGGAACCTCATGTGTGAAAAGAGAACCAGACGAATCGACATAAATACAACGGTCGCCCTCACCATCAAGATAGTGCAGAAGTCGTACCATCAGCGGACTCGACCATAAAAATGATCGCCCGCGGTATGCGAACTGGGGCATCTACTCGTAAGTAAACCTATGTCCCTTAGTGGTTTAACTCGCCAAAAACCTGCTGAACGGACGTGGTAACCCGCGGGCCGCGTCGCTGGCAGCGCGCGGTACGGACTGGTGCAACGCCGCATCACATCGCGTAAAAGTGTTGCATTCGCGCAGCGGCTGCCGAAGCGCCCCCAAAAATGGTCCCCGTCGCCGCACGAAAGAAAGAACAGGCCGGGCGTTGACATACGGTCACAAGGTCGCCAGCTTGTAGATCTCTCGAGCTATGGGACATCAGGCTGTCACCGATGTTTCACTAAGCGCGAGTATCAAGCCTTCGGCGATCTGCAGCCGAACCATATGGGCCGCTCCGTGCATCTACGTTTCAGGATGCTCTTGGCGGGGAGCATCACAGCCTGTGCGACCACGAAAGAGATAGTCGGCCGCCGTCGGCAGTTGATGCAAAGCCGTACCGGATTGTGCGCCTCAATCGCGCTGCAGTCTCCCGACAAGCAACGCAGCCAATTTGACGTCGGTCACGGAGTCCGCAGTTCTCTGTGTCCGGCGCGCTTGGGTCCCCATTCGCGCACCAGCGGCGAGTGCACCCGGCGGCAGCGGATGGATACCGGTCTCGCGCAAAGGCGAGGCGACAGGTCCAGCCGTTTTTTTGCTAGTCCACTTCTCGTCACACATTGGCTCCGCGCAAGCGGGATGCCGTCGACAACTATGCCGCGTACCA
>JARIEX010000184.1 GCA_031127095.1 Gemmatimonadota bacterium | reverse complement strand
GCATCCGTCCGCGCTTCAATTCGGAGTACGTGTGGAACCGTCCGGGTCTCGAGGCCATCGGTGGTCTCGCGCTCGACTACCACACGAAGCCCCTCTGGATCACTCAACCGTAATCAGCGATGAACACATTCAGATCGATCGCGATGCTGCTGTGCGCCGTCGCGCTCACCGCGTGTGAGAAGAACGGCGTGCAGGACATCACCGGCTCGCTCCCCGGGGCGCGCATCAAGTTCTTCAACTTCGGCGTGAACGCGCCGGCGGTGAATTTCTACGCCAACGACAGCAAGATCACGGCGATCACGTCGGCCACCGGCGTGGAAGCCGTGACCGGCGTGAACTCGGGTGGTGTGGGGTCCGGCGGCTTCTATTCGGCGGTCCAGCCCGGCGCCTACACCTTCACGGGCAAGATCGCCGCGGCGGTGGACAAGGACCTCGTGGTGTCACGCGCCACCGCCACGCTGGTGGACGGCAAGGCCTACTCGTTCTACATCAGCGGCATCTACAACGTGACGGCGAAGACCGCCGAGGCGTTCGTGGTGGAGGACACGTTCGTGGATACGCTGGACTACACGGTGGCCTACGTGCGGTTCGTGAACGCGATCTCCAACGCCAACCCGATGACGCTGTACGCGAGGAACCCGACCACTGGCGCGGAACTGCCGGTGGGCGGTGCCGTGGCGTACAAGACGGCGGGCGCCTTTGTCGCCGTGCCGATGGCCGTGTACGACCTCACCACGCGCTACGCCGGCTCGGCCACGAACGTCATCACCCGCACCGCCGTGTCGTTCGTAGCGGGCAAGGTGTACACGATCGGGGCGCGCGGTGACATCACGGTCACCTCGACCACGCTGGCCACGCGGCCACAGCTCGATAACACGGCCAACCGGTAACGCCGGCGCACGTGATGCACCACGCAGGTCAAAAGGCCCCCGGTATTCGCCGGGGGCCTTTTGTTATGTCAGGCTACCGTCAGCGCGTTTTCGCGCGCCGCAACGCCTTGCCCGCCGTCCGTCCGGTTGCGGTTCCGCCCTCAAATACCAGCACGCCATTTACCCACACCGACGCGATGCCAGTGGCCTGCGCCTGCGGCGTGTCGAAGCTCGCGCGATCGGCCACCGTGCCCGGGTCGAACAACACCAGATCGGCGAAATAGCCCGGTGCGATCACGCCACGCTGCGTGATCCCCACGTTGGCAGCCGACAGGCTGGTCATCTTGCGCACGGCCTCCTCGGTGCTGAACAGCGACCGGTCGCGCACGTAGGGACCCAACACCTTCGGGAAGCTGCCGAAACCACGCGGATGCAATCCGCTCGACAGCCCGTCGCTGCACACGTTCGTGAACGGCCACCGGATCAGCGTGGCCACATCGGCATCGTCCATCCCCTTGGCGATGATCCCTGCCCCCGAGCCACCCGGTTCCGCCAGCATGTCCATCATCGTGCGACCGGGCGATCGTCCGCGCAGCGCGGCCACCTGCGCCAGCGTCTTGCCGCGGTACTCGGGATGTCCGTCCACCCGATTGAACAGGATGTCGTCGGCCGTGTTGAGATGCGCGAGAATGAACGCCGTTTCCGCGCTGTCGGCGAAGTTGCGCTTCGGGTACAGCACGCCGAGGTTGGCCTGCCACTGCAGATACGGATAGATGTCGGCGGTGATTTGCACGCCCTCGGCGCGCGCGCGATCGAGCACCCGGATCACGCTGTCCGCCTGCCCCCACAGGTCGCGCATACCCAACTTGATGTGCGACACCTGCACCGGCATGCGATTCACGCGACCGATGGTGATGATTTCGCGTAGCGCGGGCCAGAAGTCGCGGTCCTCGCTGCGCATGTGGCTGATGTAGCGGCCACCCGCCGCACCGGCCACTTTGGCCAGCGCGAGCACTTCGGCTTCCGACGCATAGATGCCTGGGTCGTACTCCAACCCGGTGGAGAGCCCAAGTGCACCCGCCTGCATCTCCGCGCGCAGCAGTTGCTCCATCCGCGTCTGCTCACGTGCCGTTGCCCGACGCTCGTACTTGGCCCCCAGCACGGCTTCGCGGATCGCGCCATGACCGGCATACGAGGCCACGTTCACCGCCACGGGCTGCGTGTCGAGCCGCGCGAACAGGGCGCGCAAATTCATGCCACCGCCATCCTGCCCCACCACGATCGTGGTGATGCCCTGGCTCACCATCGCCTTGGCATCGCGCGCCGAGAAGATCCCGCGGTCGTGATGGCTGTGCGTGTCGATGAAGCCCGGGGCGATCGCGAGACCGCGCGCATCCACCACGCGATCGCCGGCGGCCGGGGTCAGCTGTCCAACCGCCACAATGCGATCGCCAGTCACCCGCACATCACCACGCACACCGGGCGTGCCGCGCCCGTCGATGATCAGGGCGTTGCGAATGAGCGTGGACGACGGCGCGGGCTGCGCCACCGCGCGGACGGCGGTCAGGCTGGCCGCGGCCGCCAGCACCGTGAGGAGTCGTCGGGAGTGGTTCATGACCAAGGAGTATCCCCCGCCCTCCACGGCGACGCAACCGCGGTCGGAAACGACACGACCTGCTCGCTCGTCTATACTGGCTTGCCCGGTCGCCTGTGAATGTCGCCACGAGGGAGTATGGCCCAACTGTCCGCCCCCGACGCCCTGTTTCTGGCGTTTCAGACCGCCGTCGCGGGGCGCTATTCGATTGACCGGGAGCTCGGCCGCGGTGGCATGGGCGTGGTGTATCTCGCCCGCGAGGTGCACCTCGATCGGCACGTGGCCATCAAGGTGCTCCCCACCGCGCTCGCCGCCACACCAGCACTGCGCGAGCGATTCCTGCGCGAGGCACAACTCGCCGCCAAGCTGTCGCACCCGCACATCATCCCCATTCACGCGGTCGATGTGACCGGTGAGTTTGCGTACTACGTGATGACCTACGTCGACGGCGAAACGCTGTCGCAGCGCGTGCAGTCGCGTGGCCCCCTCTCGGCGCGCGACGCGGCCCGCATCCTGCGCGAAGTGGCATGGGCCCTCGGTCACGCGCATGCGCAAGGACTCGTGCACCGCGACGTGAAGCCGGACAACATTCTCATCGAACGCGAGAGCGGGCGCGCGCTGGTGGGTGATTTCGGGATCGCCGCGGCCAGCGGTGAGCACGGGACCACGGCGCAGAGCGGTACGCCGGAGTTCATGAGCCCCGAACAGGCGCTCGGCCGCGACGTGGACGCGCGCAGCGATCTCTACGCACTCGGCGTCACCGCCTACTTCGCGCTGTCGGGCCGACTGCCGTTCACGGGTGACAGCGCCACCGACGTGTTGGCGAAGCAGGCGACCGCGAGCGCGGCGCCGCTCTCGTCACTGGGCCTGGTGGTTCCCCGCGCGCTGGCGCAGCTGGTGGAGCAGTGTCTGGCCAAGGATCCGGCCGACCGTCCGCCGCGCGCCGATGCCCTCGCCGAGCAGTTGAGCGTGTCCATCGAGCAGCGGCGCGAGCTGCCGGCCGTCCTGCGCGCCTTCGTCAAACGCGACGGCCGGATGGATGGTGGCGGAACCCTGCTCGCCCTGATCGCTGGGCTCGTGGCCGCCGTGGGCATCTCGGCGCTCGCCGGCCCAGCGGTCGGCGTCGTGACACTGATTGGGCTGGTGGCACTCATGGCACCCGTGTTCGGCGTGCTGGCCGCCAAGCAACTGCTCGACCACGGCTTCGCGCAGGCCGATCTGGTGCCCGCCTTCCGCACCGAGCGGGCCAATGCACGCGAAGAGCGCAGCACGCAGCACCGTCCACTGCGCGCCGTCGCCGAGCGCATCCTCGGTGCCTGCACCCGTGTGGCCGCCTCCACCACCGCCGTCCTCACCCCCTTCGCACTGGCCGGCACCGTGATCCCGCGCGTTGCCGACGTGGGGCCCGTGGTGATCACAGGCGGCGTGGCCAGCACCGCGCTCACGCTGGCGTGGCTTGGCGTGATGCAGCGCCAGCGTGATGTGGACGTGGAGTTCTGGAGTGCCGCGTGGTCCGGCCGCTTCGGCACGTTCGCCTTCTCGGTGGCGCAACGGCTGCGCGGGGCCAAGACCGTGCAACCCGCCATGACCCACCGCGCGACGGAGCTGTCGCTGGGGATGGCCACCGAGCAACTGTTCGAATCACTACCGGCGCCATCACGGGCCGCGTTGCGTGAACTGCCAAACGTGCTGCACACACTCCAGCGCGACGCACAGCGCCTGCGCGCCCGCTACGAGCAGCTGCAGGACGCCCTCGCCTCGGCCGATAGCCGCACCGATGCCGACGCGTGGCAATCCGTGCAGGACGATCGTGATATGGTGCAGGCGCGACTGCGCGACGCGGTCGCTGCCATGGAGACGCTGCGCCTCGGGTTGCTGCGACTGCACGCCGGAGCCACGTCGATTGAAAGCCTCACCACCCACCTCGATCTGGCGGCCGACGTGTCGGCCGATGTGCAGCGGCTCGTGGCCGCGCAGCAGGAAGTGGATGACGCCCTCGCGTATCCGCATCAGATCGCGCTCTCACCCACGTAACCGCTCATGAGCTCGGCACGCATCGATTCGAAGGAAGGGCTCGGCGCCGCGTGGACCGGCGTGGGAGCGGCGGGCGCGATGCCGGAACGCGCGTCGCATCGCCGTGCGACCGACCGCGTGCGTGCACCGGGTGATGACCGACCGGCGACGCGCGCGAGCTGGGCGCGTGTCGCCCTGCGCGTGGTGCGCAACGCCGCGATCGGGCTGGCGCTGCTGTCCACGATTCCCTTCGGGTTCGTGGCGAACCGTGGATTCGCCTTCTTTCCAGGGATGTCGCAGCTGCTCGAAAAGACGGCTGAGGCGGAGCGCTGGCGTGATTTCCGCGCGCCGGTCGATGCCTCCATCACGCCGCAGGTAGCGGGTGGTGCCCTGCGCCGTATCACCACGCTGCCGTCCCGCGAGCACTATGCGTTGCGCGCCGTGACCACAACCCACGCTCGCCCGTGGAACAGCATTACACTCGCCCCGGAGCTGTTTCCGAGCCTGCGGACGGCGCAGTACAAAGGTCCCGCCGCCTTCATGCTGATTGCGAAGACGTCAGGCGGCTACAGCGCGGGCGAAATGGCGTACCTGCGTGAAGTGGCCGAGGCACCGTTCTGGAAGGACTTCGACGCGGTGGCACTCGCCGCGCAGGTCGACATGGTGGGCGGCTTGTACGAAACGCCGTTCAGCGCGGAAGCGCAGCTGATGGCCTTCCCGTTTATGAACCTTACCGAGGCCAAGCAGACCGCGTCCGCCGGCGTGGCGCGTGCCACCTACTATCTGGCCTCCGGCCATCCGGCAGAAGCGGAACGCGTGCTGCGCACGATCGTATCATTCGGCTTCATGTTCATCGACCAGGGCCATACGTTGCTCGACGCCATGACAGGGCGGATCGTCGTCGACATCGGCCGCAATGCCCTGCAGCAATTGTATCGGCACACGGGGCAAAGCGAGCTCGCGGCGCGTGTCGCACCGCCACCGCAAACCGTGAAGACGGTGGCCCGCGCGCGGGCTGCCCCGGTGGATCTGGAGGCGGCGCGCGTCCGCGCGCTCGCCGTGATCGCCGACGCGCGTGCGCCGCGTGCGCTCCGCGTGGGCGCCTTGGAGGAACTCTCCTACGGTGGCAGCTGCGGCAGCGTTCGCGCGATGGCCTTCGGACCTTCTGAGGAATTGCGCGACGCTCTTACGACCGCACGTGCATCGATGGCGCGCTATCCGTCGGAGCAGGCACTGTTCGATCTCATCGACCGCAATATGCAGCACGGGCCACGGGTTGAGGGTAGCGCGTGGTTCGCGTTGCGTGTGGCGTCCGGAACAGCGGAAGTGCTGAGCGCCGTCACCGGCAATCCACGCTTCGCCGCCTGTACGAGGCTCGCCACCAGCATCTACACGTACTGATTCGCCATCACGGAATCGGCTTCGGTGCTCCGCCCGAGCGCAGGAAGTCCATCGCCATGTTGGTCATGGCACGTACACCCACGGCCAACGCGCGGTCGTCACCCTGAAAGAGCGGCGAGTGATTACTGGCCACCGTCTTCGGATCCAGATTCGGCGGCGTGACACTGAGGTTGAAGAAGAATCCCGGCGCGAGCTCGGAGAAGCGCGAGAAGTCTTCGCCGGCCATCGTGACGTCCCCTTCCATGGCACCGGCCGCCCCCGCCA